>CALHZT010000035.1 GCA_938040995.1 uncultured Pirellulaceae bacterium
ACTGGTGATTTCGGAGCTCAATGCCATGCCTACGCTACCCTTCAAGCGGACGCTCAGGACAATTCCGTTACCAGTATCGCCCCTCCGCCGAAGGCCGAAGCGAGCGGCTAACTCTTCTTCGTAAAAAACTTTCATTCTCTATTCCAAACCGGTTTAATCCCGGCACACCCCGACCCCTTTATTTCAAATGCTACTTCGACAAATCCACCCACGCAGCCGACGACGCTGGCTGCGGATCCAGCTTGATCGCTTCGATATCGTGCATCGCCTTTGCCAATTCGAGCCACCGCTCTTGCGTCATCCATCCGAATGATTCCGGCGTGAGCCCATCTGGCAAGCACAGCGTTTTCAAGATCTCGGCGGCGCTATTGAGGCTGTCGATATCCATGTCCGGATTGACGCGATTGATTTCCTGATTCGCACGTTCCGGCGACTGGAGATAACTGATCCAGCCGCGACGTGAAGCCGCCACGAACTTCTTCACCAGATCCGGATCATCCTGAATCCGCTTTGATTGCACCGCAACACAACTGGAGTACGGATCGAAACCAAGATCCGAAACCATCAACGAATGCGGATCACCGCCCTGCTCTTTCGCAACCAACGGCTCGCTAAAAACGTAACCCTGCTGCGCAAACTTTTCGTCCAGCAGGAACTTCGCCACCGACCCGCCGTACGGCACAATGCGGACTCCGTCGAGCCGCAATTTTGATTTGAGAAAAATGGCGAACGTCCGGCCCTCGTTCATGCCAAGCGTCATATCCTTGAGTTGATCGAACTCCGTGATCCCGGTCGATTGATGGACCATGATGCACCGCGGGCTATGTTGCATCGGAGCCATCACGCCCACGATGTCGGCCTCCTGCTCGCGAACTTGAAGAATCTGATCGGCGTTGGCGATCGCAAAGTCGACTCGCCCCATCACCAGCTTGGGAATGACGGGCGAGCCGGGTCCGCCCTGGACGATCTTCACGTCCAGCCCCTCAGCCTCATACTCACCATCCACGACGGCCTGATAAAAGCCGCCGTGCTGGGCATCGGCTCGCCAGTTCAGTTGCAGCGTAAGCAGTGTCTTGCGCTCGAACGAATCGGATTCCGCCACATCGTCCTGCACGAGCGCCACGTTGTCACAACCAACGAAGCCAGTCAGGACAAATATAAGGGCAAACACATGGGCGAATGGGAGTGCGAATTGGAGTGCGCCGGGGAGCGAGATTCGAAGTTTCAAAGTGTACTTTTGCATGCCCACTGTTTTACAAAATTTGAGCGATGCGCATCAGACGCCTCAACCATCTATCGCGGCTCGCTTCTCAGGTCGCGCCAGCCAAGAAACCCATATTGCCCGATAGCGCCGACCACTGTGAAGATCACAACGCCGAGAATGGTACAGAGAAAAACGGCCGCGAACAGCGTATCCAGCTGAAACTGATCCTTGGCCGCGAAAATCAAATAGCCGAGTCCACGTTGCTCGGCGCCCGCGCCGGCAAAATACTCACCCACGATGGCTCCGAGCACCGACAAGCCGCTGGAAATTCGGGCTCCCGTTACGAGGTCGGGCATCGCTCCCGGAAGTCGCAGCTTGAACAATGTCTGCCACCTCGTCGCATTATTCAACGCAAACAGCTCGGCTCGCTCCCGAGGCACATTCAACATGCCCGCCGTCCCGTTCGTGATAATCGGAAACAGACTAATGATAAAGGCGATGATAACAACGGCCAAAAACCCTTCGCCGACCCAGATCACAATCAGCGGCGCAATGGCAACGATGGGTACCGTCTGCAAGAAAATCGCGTAGGGGAACAATCCGCTTCGCACGAAACGCGATTGCGAAAACAGCATTGAAATCAGGACGCCTGCGAACAGACTCAGCAAAAATCCGCAAAGCGATGCAGCCGCGGTCAGCCACAATGCACCCAGCAGTGACCAGCGGTTCTGCCACGCCGCACCGGCGACTTGCGTGGGTGACGGCAGCAGGACTTTCGGAATGTCGAACCACTGAATTGCAAAATGCCACACCAACAGACCAAGCATCAGGGCAATGACTGGCGGTGCGATTCGCGAAAGAAGCCTCATGAATCGTCAGCCCCCGCCCGCACCGGAGGAACGGATTGCTTCGATTCCGACGACTTGTGCAATCGCTGCAACACGTCGTGGGTGATCGCAGCAAACTGGGTGCTGCCGCGAATGCCGGCTGGCCGGGGATACGGCAAGTCGATCTTCACATCGTCGACAATTCTCCCGGGACTTGGCGACATGATCAGAACACGCTGAGAAAGAAAGACGGCTTCGTGAACATGATGTGTTACAAAAATGGTAGTCCAGCCCTGTGCCTGCCATAGCGACATCAACTCGTCGTTCAACTGGGTGCGCAGCAGATCATCAACGGCTGCGAACGGTTCGTCCATCAGCATGACTTGTGGTTGAGTCACAAGTGCCCGGGCAACCGAGACTCGCATCTGCATGCCACCGGACAACATGCGTGGCAGCTTCGTCTCATCATCAAGAGACAAGCCGACGATTTCCCTCGCCCGGCGGGCAGCAGCGTTTCGTGAATGCCTGGATTCGCCCCGCAACTCCAGCGGCATCGCGATATTGTCCAGCACCTTTCGCCAGGGAAGCAGGTTCGGCTGTTGAAAAACGAATCCAACCTGATTGGCACCGCCGTCTTCCCACCCGCGATGAACGGTCCCGGACGTTGGCTGTTGCAAGTCAGCGATCAGTCGCAAAACGGTTGACTTTCCACACCCGGAGGGGCCGACGATCGAAATGAATTCGCCACGCGAACATTTCAGATTCAGGCGATTAAGTGCCAAAACGCCTCGCTGAAACGAGACGCCGACATCGGCGAGACTGATCCATTCTTCGTTTGACATCAAGTTAGCTGCAGGCATGTCGCCCAATATATATCAGCGACAATCAGTGACCACCGGCATAGCCGGTGGTTTAAGGAAGGCCCCTTCAATGGGCCGTAAATGCGCGTCTTGTGAAATGAAAGTCCGACGCGTAAGCGAGGGATGTGTTGGAAAGAAGTTCATCTCTAGCTTACGCGTTTAGAAGTTGCACACTTTTTAACTTCGAACGGTCGGCCCCTCCCTAAATCCCTCCCCACGGCGGAAAAACGACGATTGACTCGCCTTCAATCGTCATTGCAACTCAACCCGACAATATGGCGATCCAATCCGTTTTTC
>CALHZT010000036.1 GCA_938040995.1 uncultured Pirellulaceae bacterium
TGATCGACCTCATCGACGATCTCGATACCAATCAGCGTCTCGACCACATCTTCGAGCGTTACGATGCCTTGCAAGCCACCATGCATGTCGACGACGATCATGATGTGTGCCCGATTGTCGAGCAATTCTTCGAGAACGTCACTAAGCGGCGTGTCCTGGTTGACGGCCCGGATGTCCTTTTTAAGATCGCGCAGGTAAGCCGATCCGTCCTTGGTTCGTTCTTTCAGGAGCACGTCATTCTTGAGGACGTAGCCCATTACTTCGTCTTTGTACTCGCCGAAAATCGGGATCCTTGAGAAACTCGTCTCGCGAACCTTCTCCATGACTTCTGCGACGCTCTGATCTTGCTGAAGCGTAAACACCACGGTTCGTGGAGTCATAATGTCCTTGGCACAAAGCTCAGGAAACTTCATGAGGTTCTTGACGATCCGCGACTCCTTAATGTCAAGCTGACCGCCTTCGGCACCAATATCTGCCAGCGCGGTGAATTCTTCGCGAGTCATGCCATGCAGGCGTTTTCCGCCAGTCAACATCTTGGTCAGAATTTCCGAAACCCAGATCAATGGGTAGAGACACCAGGTCAGCCCCTGAACGAACCACGCCGTCATGGGAGCCAACGCTCGCCAATAAGTCGCACCGATTGTTTTGGGAATAATCTCGGACAGGAAAAGAATGAGCAGCGTCAGCACCGTCATGGCGATACCAACAGAAGCCTGCCCGTAGTATTTCGCTGCGTAAGCTCCCGCACCACCGGACCCAACGGTATGAGCAATCGTGTTCAGCGTCAGGATTCCGGCGAGGGTCCTGTCGATGTTCTCCTTCACTTTGCGAATTCGCTCGCCGCTCGGTTTACCACTAGTTTTGAGGCTGGCGATATAGGACGGCGAAACACTGAGTACGACGGCTTCGGCAATCGAACAAACGAACGAAAACCCAATAGCAACCGTCGCGAAGATCACCATCAGCCAGAAATCCGCAATCGTACCCTTGCTGTTTCCGGCAACGGCATTGATCAATTCTTGCGTGACCGGCTTCCCCAATGATTCTTTCAGGATGGCGGCCGGATCAACACCGCCACCTCCACCACCACTGGCCATCGCAGAAGAAGCCAACACAAGAGACGCCAGGAGGGCAAACAGAGTTCGACGATTCATATGCTTACGAATTCGGAGAGATTCGGGATAGAGGACGCAACGATTCACCGCTATTGAAACGGCAAAAATGACACGTAACTGTAGCACGAACCGCCAATCACGCGGTAGTAGAATCAAAAGGGGTATGAACACCCCAGATACTGCGGAATACGCCCAAGATACCGCCAGACGAGCCGATATATTGCGACTCGCCCCTACATTTGGCCGCGGATACCCTCCGCGTGCATTGGAACGTCAGCCTCGCATCGCAAGCTGAATTCAGCGATCGTCAGCTGGTGCGAATGCTCTCGCTACAGACTGAAAACACTCTTCGGTTGCGAGTTCTCGGCAAACTACGACGGTTGGATACCCGCTTCCGACGATTGTATTTTCCGGCCGGTTCGACTACTTCGGAACAGTCGCTGATTCTATTAAACTGGTAGCTTTCAATCAGGACATTGGTCTCGCCCGGAGCCGCATTTGCATGAGTAGTGAACTATCAGCCCCCCACCAGGAAGGGTCTACAATCCTCGGCCACCCGACTGGTCTTTTCGTTCTATTCTTTGCGGAAATGTGGGAACGCTTTTCGTATTACGGCATGCGAGCGCTGCTGATTCTCTACCTGACGAAGCACTTTCTATTCGACGACGGCGCTTCTGGATTGATCTACGGTGCCTATACCTCATTGGTATATATCACGCCCGTGATTGGTGGATATCTTGCTGACAAATATATCGGGCAGCGGAAGGCCGTTCTATTCGGTGGAGTTCTCATCGCAATTGGCCACATACTTCTTGGCTTTGAAGGTGAGGGAGGGACCGATTCAAGTGCGCTGCCACTTTTCTGGGGAGCACTCTCATTCATCATCGTTGGAACGGGCTTTCTCAAAGCAAACATTTCATCGATCGTCGGACAGCTCTACCCGCGTGACGATGCCCGGCGTGATCCGGCGTACACCATCTTTTACATGGGTATCAACCTGGGAGCCTTTCTTGGGTCGATCATCTGCGGAATCCTTGGAGAAAAAGTCGGTTGGGGTTGGGGTTTCGGTGCCGCTGCTGTCGGCATGATCGCTGGCGTCATTGTTTTTGCGAGAGGAAAGAAGCATCTCCTCGGTCAGGGTGAGCCGCCGAATCCTGAGATGCTCGCGAAGAAAATGGGCGGCGTGATAAACATGGAATGGCTTATTTACATTCTCAGTTTTCTCTCCGTTGGAATTTTCTGGATACTCGTTCAAAGAACACAAGTTGTTGGATGGCTCCTGGGTACCACGGCGCTGGTTGTGGTTGGATACTTGCTGTACGACGCGTGCTTCAAAATGGAATCGGTTGATCGTGATCGCCTGTTTGCGGCACTCTTTCTAATGGCGTTGCAGCCTCTGTTTTGGGGGCTTTTCGAACAGGCCGGATCGTCACTCAACCTCTACACTGACCGAAACGTCGACCGGAACTTCTTTGGCTTTGAGGTACCGGCTTCTGTGTTTCAGTCGATCAACGCCTTTTACATTTTTGCATTGGCTCCCGTGTTCGCATGGGGGTGGCAGTGGCTGAACAAACGCGGGTTAGAACCGTCCATGACGGCAAAATTTGGTTTGGGACTGTTGCAACTGGGAGCCGGTTTTCTGGTTCTTGTTGCCGGGGCGGCTGCGACAGCCGACGGAAATCTGACGCCTGTCATTTTCATATTCCTCATCTACCTGCTCCACACGACTGGAGAACTTTGCCTGTCTCCAGTAGGCCTCTCCGCGATGTCAAAACTGTCTTTGCCACGAATGCTTAGCCTCATCATGGGCACGTGGTTCCTTTCAACGGCGGGCGGAAACTTTGTCGCTGGCAAGATTGCCGCCGCCACTGGCGGTGCTGGCCATGGCGGAGAAGCAGCCGCGGAAGGGGTCGGGTCGATACTCGGGATCTACAACAAGATTGGCTGGGTTTCGGTCGGAGTTGGTGTCGCAGTCATTGTGATCTCGCCACTGATCACCCGATTGATGCATCTGGATCAGATTCGAGTCGCTGAGGACGCAACGGCAACCGAAAGTTAGTGCTGCGTGACAACTTCGAGTCAAGGTTAGCTGTAGTGGACGAGGCCACGA
>CALHZT010000037.1 GCA_938040995.1 uncultured Pirellulaceae bacterium
CGGTGTCGTAAAAACCTTCCGTTGTGTGACCCTAGAGTGAACGGATGTCACGGTTTCCAGCGATGACTCGCGCGACTTCGATGCCGTTCTCGATTGGCCTGAAGAAAATCACGTAGCGACCCACGACACTGCTGCGAATATCCGTGCCGTATTCTGGTCGTCGCTCTCCAAACTCTGGTGTTGCCGCTAAGAGCTTGCACTTCTCTTCGATCTTCTCGACCCAATTTGCGACTGCGATAGGTTTATCACGTGCGATGTAATCGTAGATGTCCGACAAATCCTGCTGTGCGGACGGGGCGATTATCAACGTTGCCATTATTCAGCAGACTCCATTGCTTTCTTTGCCCGCTCACGCAATTCTGCAAAAACGACCTCGCCGTCAATTCCCTGGCCCGCGTCTAGTTCATCAATTCCCTTCTGAATTTCTGCAACCAATTGTTGCTGACCTTTCAACAACTGCACACCAGCTGCAATCGCTGCCTCTGCAGATTCAAACTGGCCTGACGCAACCAATCCCTCGACGAATTGCATCGCATCGGGGCTGAGCTGAACATTCATGGATACCTCCAATTGACACTACGGGGTCACACAACATGGTTTTACGCAAGGGCCTTCGGCACACCTCCGATGTAGTGCTGGCAACGCTCCTATTATACAATGAAATCCGATTCAATCCACCTTCGCTTAGATTGAGGCGGTTTCGTAAAAACCTTCCGTTGTGCGTCTCAGGCTAAAGAGATTCGCCCGTAAGAATTCGCAACTGCTTCTGAACTTCCGCTCGCTCAGCCGCTGAAACTGAACCGGTTCGTTCGCCAACTCTTGACCGGTCGATAGCCAACGCCTGAAACACTAACGCAACCGAATCGTTCTTTAGTCCTGATTCTGTAGTGGCGCCAATCAATGCTGTTCCGGCGAATTTCAACGCACGCTGACTGCTCGTCAGTGGAACAACCAGAACTGTTGGCAACTTCTCGCCTACTATTTCATCCTGAATCACGTTATTCACTATCTTCTTTCTCCCATTGGTCAATCATTGCCCACGCCTCATCGCCTGCTGCCTGCCATGCGGCCAATTCATCGCGTAATTCCGGTGTCATCGCTGAATCTCGAACCATAATCTCGACTTCGGTTCCCTCGGGCAACCGATTCTCAGATTTTGGAACAATCACGCCATCCTTGACAATGCCGGGGATGATTCGATTGTCTGTTGACATGGAAACCTCACTGGTAGTTCAGAGACGGACAACATGGTTTTGACGCTGAGACCCTTCGGGCACACCTTCGATGTGGTGCAGGACTAGATCCCATTATACAATCAAATCCAGTTCAGCACATCTTCGCGTTTGTAGCGACGGTGTCGTAAAATTCTCCCGTTGTATGCCCCTAGCGTATCATGACTCAGACCGAGGATTGTGATGGACGAGCTATCTGACCTTGAGCACATTCGCAAGCGTCCCGGAATGTACATTGGCGACACTCGCGAACGCGGGCTGCATCACATCTTCGACGAATTGCTCGACAATTCGCTCGACCAATTCCTCGCGGGCCGTGCTACTTCCGTCGCTGCGTCAACTGATGGTGCGTCATTGCAGTTTTCCGACGATGGTCCGGGGCTACCGTTCGATCTGCCTTGCGACGACGCTGATTCACTTGCAACTTACTATCTAACGGAGATTCGACGAAACTCTCCGACGGCCGACGGACACACGCCGCATGTTCACCTCGGCGGGTGGGGTTGCGGACTGCGCATCGTTACCGCGTTAACCGAAAGGTGCAGCGTCACCAGCTGTCGCGACGGCAATGTCTGGCGTCAATCGTTCACAAAAGGCATTCCAGATTCCCCGGCTGCGATTGTTCCACAGGATAACTCACCGGGTACAACGTTTAGCCTAACGGTCGATCGGGAAATCTTCCCCGGCGACTGGAGCCAACTACGGCTCGATCGTCGCCTTCGAGACGCCGCCTACCTTTTTCCGGGATTTCGGGTGGAGTCACCAAATCTTCGATTTGTTGCACCTAACGGGCTCGCGGATATGGCGACTGCGTACGTCGCCGAGATCAGTGCAGCCGACGCCGACCGCGTATGGTGGTTTGATGGTTCAACAGACGAAATGTTGATTCAGGCATCCCTCGCAGGGATAACGGACAGTGAAACGGAATGGAGGGCATTCGCAAACGGTAGCAGCAGCATCGAGAAGGGAACGCACCTCACAGCGCTCAAACGGGTCGTCGCCGCATGCAAAATCAAACCTGCAATTGCTTCGATTCACGTGGTAATGAACAATCCACGATTTGCTGGCCCAACGCGCACAAATCTAGATGTACCTGAAATCCTCTCGCCGATCTATCAGGCAATAAAACCAAGTCTGGCAGAATTCGTCTCTGGGGTTTAACGAATTCAAGTGGCACCGGGGCATACAACATGGTTTTCGTATTGGGTTAAAGCTGTCAAGCGATCTCAATTTGCGAACCTTAAGCCTGGCGTCCGCGACACCCTTCAAAGTGTCGCGCAGACGCTGATGCGTTATGGCGGTCTCAATTTTGTTGCAGCCGCGTTGCCCTGCGTGAAATATCGCACGCAAAGCGCTTCATGGAGCAAATTGAAGCGGCCCGCCATTCCACCTGCTCCGGACTGCAAATAGACTGAGGCCATGTTTCGACGATTAGGCATCATCTTAGTTCTCTGTTTCTTCGCCGCATGCAATTCCTCCAGTGAACCGCCGGCAAGTTCCGAAGTTCTGGTAAGTCCAGATTCAGAATTCGACCAGGTTTTCGAGAGGGAAGCGGCGGAAGCACGCCCTCTCGCAACGGGGCCGCTACCACAGGAAACGATTAAGCTCCTTGATGAGCTATGCAAAGAAGACTGTTTCGGAGATTCGCTTCAACAGAATCTCGACCGACTGGTGGCAACTGGTGATCAGCGAATCGGATGGGTGATTCTTGATCGCCTGCGACTGGAGAATGGATTTCCTTCTTCCAAAATGCTGGTGAGTGCTTTCTCGAAGCTGATGCAATCCAAAATCGAAAACAACCGACAGTCATGGCGGCTGGCCAGCAACTTCATGATTGCGCGAGACATCCCTGCGCCTCCTGATTACGCGCGTTGGAAGTGGGCAAGTCTGAAGAATATCGAGCCCCGATGGGAACCTTTCTTCGCGGACGCCGACGCAAAAATCGACTGGCGACTGGTGAGCTGGGGCGGGGTACTGATCGACGCTCGTCCCGTCGACAAAGTCGAATTGCCAGGCTACCGCTGCATTCCGGCTCTGACAGATCCACCCACCACGAAAGCGGATGCCGGATCGTGGTACCCGGACGACAGGATAATCTTTGGAGTCACCATCAATGGCGAATCTCGTGCCTACCCCAAGAACCTGATGGAATTCCACGAAATGGTGAACGACGAACTTGGCGGTCGACGCTTCGCGCTTCCTTATTGCACGCTGTGCGGAGCCGCACAACTTTACTTCACCGACAAAATCCCCTCCGGCGATTCAAACCTGAATAATTCGCTTTTGCCACTGGGTCGGTATGAGATGCGAACGTCTGGATTGCTCAAGCGATCCAATAAGGTAATGTTTGAGCTGCAAACCCATTCCCTGTTTGACACGTTTACGGGAGCGGCTGTTAGCGGTCCGCTGCGAAAATCCGGCGTTAGGCTGCCAGCCGGCACGGTAACAACGACGACATGGGGTGACTGGAAACGATCCTGGCCGGACACCACGATACTGGCCGAAAAGTCTCCGTGGGGCACAGAATATCGCGACGACCCGTTGGGCGGTCGCGATGACAACGGACCGATTTTCCCGATCGGCGATCACGACGACCGACTGCCGATCCAGGAGCCAGTCCTCGGTGTGACAACGCCGGATGGTATCCATATTGCGTTCCCAGTCGTAAAGGCTAATCGTCATCTTTCGAACAAAGACCCGGTGGAACTGGACGGCGTTCGTGTGATCCGGTCCGCCAACGGCTTACAAGCCGTCAATGTTGTGGACGGAAGCGAAATTGCCAGCCATCAGGCGTTTTGGTTTGCGTGGAGTCAGTTTTATCCGACGACCAGGCTGTGGAGCGATGAGAGTTCGGGAGACCACTAACAAGCTGGCCTTCGTTCAGCCTATTTGTTGTTTGTAGTACCGACTTTAGTTGGGATACTCATCTTGGCATCCGGATTCCTGGGTCGGCGCTAAAACTCGCGGGCTCGTTTTTGCTGTGCCCAAGGCTGGATTGTTTTGCCACGACGGACTGATTGGAAGCCATGCTGGCCACCCGATTGAACAGTATTGGGCGAAAGGGTCTAACGGCGGCACTAAAAACTTATCTCTTGCCAGCACGCCCGCCTTCAATCACTCACCCCTTCCGGGGGATCCCCCTGCGATTCATGTGTCAGAAGACATGTAACATACGGCTTTTCAGCAACGTGGCGGATTCGCGGTCCGTATGTAACTCTTTGCTGGGTTACAATTATGGCTACCGTTCACGGATATTGACGTTTCCTCAAGTTCGAGAGGGTCAGGCACAAATTTTCGGCGTTTGTACGCAAAGCGAAATAAGTCAGTTTGCCGCCGAAAAATTGAGCCAGACCCTTACCCGCGTGGGCGGATTCGCGGTCCGTATGTAACTCTCTACCGGGTTACACTAGTTGTTACCGTTCACGGATGTTGACGTTTCCTCAAGTTCGAGAGGTTCAGGCACAAATTTTCGGCGTTTGCACGCAAAGCGAAATAAGTCAGTTTGCCGCCGAAAAATTGAGCAAGACCCTTGCCCGCGTGAACGGTTTCCAATAATCGAAAACCGATACCTCAGGCGAAAACTTTCATGGCAAATCGGTCAACTGGTCGCCACCAATTGCGAATCGAAGCGCTCGAAGATCGTCGAGTGCTGACGACCCTGGTGATCAACGAATTCATGGCTTCGAACTCGTCCACGATCCTCGATAGCGATGGTAACTCTTCCGACTGGATCGAGATTCACAATCCAACAGCTGCCCCAATTGATCTTACGGGAATGTCGCTGACGGATGACGAATTCGATCCGCAGCAGTGGACGTTTCCGAATGCTTCGCTGCCTGCTGGCGAGTACATGGTCATCTTCGCCTCCGGTCAGACCACCAACGACTATGTAGATCCGCTGGGGTTCCTCCACACCAATTTCCGGCTGAGTGCTGGCGGGGAATACCTTGGGCTGACCGATGCGAATGGAAACGTCATTCAGGAATACGCGCCCAACTATCCTTCGCAATCGGATGACATTTCCTACGGGCTCGATCTGACGAACCAGTCGACATACTTTTCCAGTCCAACACCTGGTGCTACCAACGACTTTGCTTCGGCAGTCAACAATCAGGTGCAGATCTCGGAGATCATGTATCACCCTGCTGGCGGTAACGCGTTCGACGAGTACATCGAGATTTATAACGGCGCAGCCGAATCAATCGACGTCACCGGCTGGAATTTTGACGAAGGCGTCGAGTTTACATTCCCGGCGGTCAGTCTTCCTTCCGGCGGCTTTCTTGTGGTCGCTGCAGATCCAGTCGCGTTCGCTGCAAAGTATCCTTCCGTGACGAACTTTGTCGGTGGGTGGGAAGGGCGATTAAGTAACAGCAGCGAGTCAATCCGACTTGTTGACGCCGACGGCATACCTGTTGATCAAGTCGAGTATGCAGATCAGGGCGAGTGGGCTGTCCGCGAACGTGGCCCCGAAGATTTTGGCCATGAAGGTTGGCAATGGAGCGATGCACATGATGGACTTGGGAGTTCTCTCGAAGTCATCAATTTTGCCGTCTCGAACAGTTTTGGCCAAAACTGGGCAGCGAGCACGGTGGTGGACGGAACGCCAGGCGTCGCCAACTCAGTCGCGGACGACGATGGGAATATCGCGCCGCTGATTGTTGGCACAACGCATTCGCCAGCGATTCCGGGCTCGACCGACAGCGTAGTGATTACAACGCGACTAATCGACGAAGCCGCAACCGGTGTGACGGCCAGTGTGCGATGGCGAATCGATGGCACGCTAACGTTCAATTCAGCGCCCCTCAATGATGATGGTACCGGCGGCGACGCGGTTGCTGCCGACGGCATTTTCTCCGCCGAGATTCCGCCGGCCGCGGATGGCAGCATTGTCGAATGGTTTGTCACCGCGACGGATTCGACGAGCATCACCCGCCGATATCCGGGCGCGTCACAGCCCAGTGGTCTTCAGGAAACCAACTTGCTTTACCAGGTCGATGACAGTTTCGATCCGTCGGTAACGATCGCGCCGGATGGTCAGCCAGAATACCGGTTGATCATGACCGAGGTTGAACGCGCCGAACTGGAGCAGATTGGCTCGAATGCGACCGAAGGCAATAGCCGTGCCGAGATGAATGGAACGTTCGTTAGCGTTTCTTCAGAGGGAGTCGAAGTTCGCTACAACGTCGGCATCCGCAACCGCGGCGCTGGCAGTCGCAGGCGACTTCCGAACAGCTATCGAGTCAACATTCCTTCCGACGTGCCGTGGCAAGGCATCGACCAGTTCAATCTCAACACGCAGTTTACTCATCTTCAACTCGTTGGTATGGAGATGTTTGCCGAAGCTGGCTTGTTGAATGAAGATGCTCAACCGGTACTCGTCCAGGTAAACGGTAACGACCTTTCCGGCTCGGGCAGTCCGTCGTATGGCGTGTACATGCAGATTGAAGCCCTAAATAGCGACTATGCCAGAAATCACTTCCCGGAAGATTCCAACGGGAACCTCTATCGAATTGTGCGAAACTCCTCCGGCATGGAGGGCGGTGATTTAAGAAATCTTGGATCCGATCCCGCTGACTATTTTGAGTTTTACGACAAGAAGACCAACTCGAGCGAAAACGACTATTCGGATCTGATTGATCTCATTCAGGTTCTCAACACAACGCCAGACGACGAGTATTTCAAAGAGGTTAGCAAAGTCGTCGATGTCAGCCAGTGGCTGGAATACTTCGCAGCGACGGCGATTCTGAACAGTCGCGAAACATCACTCGGCACCGGATTCGGCGATGACTATTCGATGTATTCGGGCGTGAATGACCCTCGATTCAAACTGATCCCACACGACTTTGATACGATTCTCGGTCAAGGGGATACCAACGGCGAACCCGACGGGAGCATCTACCGTGCGTTGGCGTCTCCGACCGTCGAGCGATTTTTGACTCACCCGGAGATTGCGCCTGAATATCACGGCACGCTTTTGCGATTGTTGAAAACGAGCTTTTCCAAGTCCAAATTTGATGCAACCATTGACCGCTTGCTGACTGATTTCGTGCCGCTCGACGTGATCGACGAGTTGATAGACTTCATGGATGCCCGTCGGGAGTTCATTATTGGTGAGGTCACCCAACCGACGACTGTTGATTCCGGCTTACCGTCGATCGGCGGATTTCCGCGAACGAATCAGGACTCTGTCGGACTGTTTGGCAATGCCACACTTGCGAATGCGCAATCGGTCACGGTGAATGGACAACTTGCTGAACTCGATCCATTCACGGGCGAGTGGAATCTGGGTGAGACCGGTGGCGGGACGAATGTCTCTCTACTGACGACTTCACATGTCTGGGAATACCTCGACAACGGTGTAGCGCCGTCGACTGATCCGGGCAATGACTGGCGAGTCGACGATCCGATTTGGACAGATTCAGGTCCTTCGCCGCTCGGTTATGGCGATGACCATGCGACGACCGTTGATTTTGTAGATACGGACCCGAACACCAACGGAATCCAGAAGAACATTACGACCTATTTTCGTACCGTATTGAATGTCACTGATGTCAACGAATTTACTTCGCTGACGATGGATTTGATTCGGGACGATGGCGCCATCGTCTATCTCAATGGCATCGAGGTAATACGTTCAAACATGCCAGATGGGCCAATCGACGAAACGACGGTGGCTTCTTCAACGGTCGGTGGTGATGACGAAACCACGTTCTTTACGTTCGACGTCGATCCAAACCTGCTTGTCGAAGGCGACAACGTAATCGCGGTCGAGATTCATCAACGAGCCGCAAACAGTTCTGACATCAATTTTGATCTTCAGCTGAGCGGCACGAGGGGCGACGCAACATCCTCCGACGGTTTACCTCTCAATCCAGGTGTGAACCGGATCCTCGTAGAAACCTTTGACGACATTGAGGGCACGGGCGAGCTTCTGGATACCGCGCATTACAGTGTGTGGTACGACGACGGTGACACGGTAGCAGTCCCGGCATCGATTACCACCGATACCACGTGGACTGCGGCAGACGGCCCTTATGTGGTGACCAGCGACTTGACTGTTTCCGGCGGCACACTGTCGATCGAGCCGGGGACTTCCGTGATGTTCGATCCAGGCGTCGAGTTTCGTGTGACGGGTGCGGGCACCGTGAACGCCACGGGTGAAAAGTACAACCGCGTCCAGTTCAGCAACAATCCAGCCGTGGGAAGCGGGCACTGGGATGGCCTGACTGTCGTCGATACACCATCGGACAATCAGTTCACGTACGTCGATTTCCATTCCGGCGATGCGGATGGTGAGGCAACACTCGTCGACGCCGGCCGGGCGATTCTCGACAACGTCGCATGGCCCGACACCGATAATCAAGTGCTCGATTTGTACCATCCGACTCTGATTGTGCGAAACTCGCACATCCCGGGAATCGGCGGCGACGAAACCATTCACCTTGTCGGGCTGGATACGGGCGAGCAGCTCGAGTTTATCGACAACATTATTGGCAAGAACACCAGCGGCGGTGACGTGGTTGATATGGCACCCGACTCACTCGACCGGCAAACCATTTACTTTCGCGGCAACACATTCCTCGGCGGTTTTGATGACGGCATCGACACCGACGGCTCGATTGTGGTTTTCGAGAATAACACGTTTTTTGATTTTCACCTCGAGACAAGTCGAACAACGACATCAAACGCGATCTCCAGCGGGCACCAGAATGTTGGAGCAACGACGTTATCCAGCGACCTGACCATTTTCGGGAACAAGTTCTACGATGTGGATCACGCCGTTCTCCTAAAGGACTTTTCGTACGCCAATATCGTCAACAACACGATCGTGAATGCAACGATTGGCGGCATTCAATTCCAGGAGCTTTCCGGATCGAACGTCATTGGACCAGGACTGGGTGCCGACCTCGATGGAAACATCTTCTGGGAAACGCCGCTCGTCTTCGAAGCCATCCACCCGGACACGCAACTTACCGTAAACCGGTCCATTGTGACGGCAGACCTGGTCGGTGACGGCGTTGGCAACCTTGCAGTCGATCCATTGCTAGCCGACCCAGCCAACGGTGATTTCAGCTTGCTCGAAAACTCGCCCGCGTTCTTCCTCGGCCCGAATGGCACGGACATTGGTGCGGTTCAAGCACCACGACATACTCCAGCCGACATGATGAACTTGCGAATTACCGAAGTTCACTACAACCCGCTTGATGGTTCGCATCTCGATGCGGAATGCGAAGTTCTCGCGGACGGTGACTGGTTCGAATTCATTGAACTTTACAATCCTACGGACGACATTCTTGACCTCTCCAATGTTGCATTCGTGGATGGGATCGAATTCGCGTTTCCGTGGCAGACGTTCATGCAGCCCGGTGAAGTGATGGTGCTCGTGAAGAACCTTGACGTGTTTGAATCGCGCTATGGGTCTGACATCAATGTCGTCGGAGAGTACGACGGTAAACTCGCCAACGGCGGAGAGACGATCGAACTGGTCGCCGCGGATGGAAGCAAGATATCGAGGTTCACTTACGGCGACTCAGGCGATCCCGGTTGGCCGGCCGCACCCGACGGAAGCGGCAGTTCGTTGCAAGTCGTCGATATCGATGGTGACTATGACGAACCCGGCAACTGGACGAATGGAACGACGAATGGTGGCTCGCCCGGCGTGTTCACCGAAGTGCTGCCAGACTGCGACCTGGATGGCGACGGACTTTGCGACTGCAGCGACATTGACGAATTGCAAGCCGCCATTGTAGCCGGAGTTTACGACGCGGCGTACGACCTGAATAGCGATGGAGTTCTTGACGTTTTTGATCGCGATCAATGGTTGACTGACGCCGGAGCAATGAACCTCGCGTCGGGCAATTCGTACGCACCAGGCGATGGCAACCTCGACGGATTCGTCGACGCGTCGGACTTTAACATCTGGAATGGAGGCAAATTCACGACCAATTCTGCATGGTGCTCCGGCGACTTTAACGTCGACGGCGTGGTAGATGCTTCCGACTTTAACATCTGGAATGCAAACAAGTTCACGGCCCAGGGGCCTGCCCCCGTCGGCGTCGCGCCGGGCTCAACAGAAGCGGCAGGTCGAACGATCTCAAGGGCAATCGTGACGTACGAACCATCCGTAGCGGACAACAAAGTCGACAACGCACGCTTCCAATCCCAACTGCAATTTGCAAGAACCCGGGGGACCACGAGCGAAGACAGGGACGCGCGAGCCACCAGGATTCGAGCAGCCCACATCGACGCCCTGTTCAAAGAACTCTGATCGGTGGAGCGCGATGCCTGATTCTCCGCAACAGCAGCCTTGCAACCTTCGGCTCGCCTCCTTTCCAGATCGGCATCTCGGCACGCACAAAGATTTTGCGGAGTGTCGCCTGGCTCGCCTGCTTCCTTCCTGCCAGCGAAATTGTCGAAGCACCGCCGCCGGATCAGAACCCCGAAAAGCACATTTTCGAATTTCAGGCTTCGATCTCAAAGCCGTGGCGATACTCCCGGGCGAGTAAACCGTTGGCTTGCTCGTCACCCAGAATCCGCTTGTCTTCTGCATCCCATTTCATTTCGCGGCCAAACCGGGCTGCAATATTCGCCAGGTGACAAATATCGATGGCCCGCAAGTGCGAAGTCACATCGGAGATTGGCTGAATTCGTTCGCGAACACAATGAAAGAAATTGGCCCAGTGATTCTTGTGCTGATTGAACTTCATCGGCATCCCGCCATACGTGCGGGCGATCGCATCGTCTGGCAACGGATTGGACTGAAGCTCTTCCACCGGCTTGCCCGCCAGATCCCCGCGACTGACAAAAATCCTACCCTCTTCGCCTTCGATCAACACGCCGTTGCGTCCATCACTGTTGATGACCAGTTCGGCACCATCTGTCATCCTCGCGGTGATCGAAAACGACGTGACGGCATGATAGCGGTCAGTCTTCGTCGGAAATCCGTCTTTGTAGGGAACGGGAAATTTGGCGTCGCCGCCAATCGAAACGACCGAGTCGGATTGCCCGGCGGCTCGCAATGCCCAACAGGCAATGTCCACATGATGTGCTCCCCAATCGGTCATTTTTCCACCCGAGTAGTCGTACCAGTGCCGAAATTGCTGATGGGAGTTGGTGGCACCGATGCCCCACTGGTCCGGTTCGATCGCCTGCTCGACCCAACGGAATGGTGATTCTTGCGCGGGCCCCAACCACTGATTCCAGTCCAGCCACTTCGGAGGTTCCATTTCCGGAATTTCGCCACTGCTGCTTCCCGCACCAACGGTTGCCGTGACGCGTTTGATCCTGCCCAGCCGACCATCGCCGCACATCGCGACTGCCTTGACAAACAGATTCAGAAAACTGCGCTGCATCGTGCCAACCTGAACAACCGCCCCCGTTTCTTTTTGCACCCGTCGAATCTGCTTGCCTTCGTCGATCGTGAGCGTCAGCGGCTTTTCGCAATAGACATCTTTGCCACACTTCATGGCTTCGATCAGGATTTTTGTGTGCCAGTGATCCGGCGTTGCGATGTACACCACATCCACTGCAGGCATCTCGAGGACCTTGCGATAGTCACCAAACGCCTGCGCCTTGCCATCTCCCAGTTTGACCCGCGCCTTTTCACGATGATTCGTGTCGACGTCGCATACAGCCAGCAGGTTACACATCCCTTTTGCAAACCGCATGTGGTTGTGCCCCATTCGTCCGGCTCCAATGAGCCCAAGACCTGGAATATCATTGGGGGAGCTGGCAATAACGCACGTAGGCATGAGCGCCACCGATCCAATGCCAGCCGCGGCCTTGAGAAACGCCCTTCGATTGTGCGTGTCCATGTGCAGGGATCTATTCATGTGTCTTCCAATCTCCAGGAACTACTGTGGTCCACCAAATCCTACCAGTGCCGGACAATGGCTGAAAAGTCGTCATTCACGATGCAACTCGGCGAGGTCGATTTGGACGGCATGGTTTCGCGCGATACATTGAACGGCTCAATGCTCACAGGATACTCATGCGGAACCTCTTTTACTCGCTGATTTGTGCTCTCGTGACGGCGTCACTGTGCGCTGCCCAGCCACCAGGAGACCGCCGGCCCAACATCCTTTTCGTCTATATGGACGATCTTGGCTGGAAAGACACCGGATTTATGGGCAGCGATTTCTACGAGACGCCGAATCTCGATCGCATCGCCAACAAAGGTATCTTATTTACCGATGCGTATTCGTGCGCGTCCAACTGCGCACCGGCTCGTGCCTGCCTGCTCTCCGGGCAATACACTCCGCGCCACAGAATCTATAACGTTGGGACGAAACTTCGAGGCAACAAGGCGCACAGCAAACTCAAACATGTAAAAGGCCGAGTCACCCTGTCGCCGGACATTGTCACTTGGGCCCAGTGTCTGCAGAAATCCGGAGACACAACAGGCCATTTCGGAAAGTGGCATCTGTCGGACGACCCAAAGCCCTACGGGTTTGACGTGAACGTTGGCGGCACAGCCAGCGGTAGCCCTCCCGGCGGATACTTCGCTCCGTTCCGTAGAAGCGTGCCCGGGCTCGATAACACTGGCAAAGGCGAGTATCTGACTGACACTCTCACATCGAAAACTGTCGACTTTATAGAAACCAATGCAGCCAAGCCGTGGTGCGCCTACCTGTCTCACTGGGCTGTCCACACTCCGATCCAGGCAAAGCCGGAATTGACTGCCAGGTATCAGGACAAAGAACCGGGAAAGTACCAGTTCCATTCCGGGATGGCCGCCATGATCCAGAGCGCTGACGAAGGGTTTGGAAAAATTCTCGCGACACTGGACCGGCTGGACCTCACCTCGAACACCGTCATCATCTTTTCTTCTGACAATGGTGGCTATGGCGGGGTTACATCCATGCGACCGCTCAAAGGTTACAAGGGAACGTATTACGAAGGCGGCATTCG
>CALHZT010000038.1 GCA_938040995.1 uncultured Pirellulaceae bacterium
GGCGGTGTGAGGGAGTTACGCGAAAAACAGGTTCGCGGCTCGGACGGAGCCTCGCCCTCCCGCGCCGCCTGCGGCCTCTCTGACAACGGCCAATATCATAGCTCGACGAAGCCGTGCGGGGCAGCATGATAACCGGCACAACTGCCCGCCTTTTCCGCACTGGCGACATATGAACTTCGCCGTCATCTTGCCTCAGACCCAAAAACCGCAGGCGGTTCGTCGCACTACGCCTACAAGCCGCAAGGCTTAACGTAATCGTGAACGGGAAGGCTCGGCAACTGGTCCAGGTTCGCCGATAGAACAGACGCACGGGTTCGGCTCGTGCGTGCGCTGCTGCATGGATCGTCGCAGCCAACAGTCAGTAAAACCAAGGATGGAAACTGATGGCCGTCACCAATTTCGTTCGAAGTATCGTGCTCTGCACCATTGCGGCGCTGCTCGCCACAACCGCGGGCTCGCTCGCGCAGGCCGACGAATCAGTGAATGTGCTGAAAGTCTCGCCCGCGAAAAATCAAGTCGCACCAGTCATCACCGCACTGGCCATTCAACCGGGCGGTCACCTACTCGCTTCCGGCGGAGACGATCATGTCGTCCGCATCTGGGACACGGAAACAGGCAAAGTCGTCTATTCCCTGGACGGACATACCGACTGGGTACGGGACGCACTCTTCACCAGCGATGGCAAAACGCTCATTACGGCTGGTGATGATGGTCGCGTGATCACATGGGACGCCACCCAAAAAATGCGTCGTTCCTACCTCCTAAGCCTCGCACATCCGGTTCACGCCATCGACATTACACCGGACGATTCACACGTCGCCGTCGTCGGGTTTAAAACTGCAATTCACATCGTGGATATCGCAACGGGCCTCACCAAACGCGAGATCAAGGCCCCTCATCACGACCTTTGTGCCGTGGCAATATCGCACGGCGGCCGCATGTTCGCTGTCGCATGCGGCGACGGACACGTTCATATCCACCGCTGGGACGACGGCAAGCGCCTTCGCGAATTGCACGGTCACAAGCGGCGAATCAAAACCCTTGCATTCATGCCACACGCCCAGCGGCTGCTGAGTGCTGGAGAGGATCGCACCGTTCGCGTTTGGGATATCAATTCTTCGACAGCAGTTCAGGTATTGCGTCCCGGACGATGCAAAATCGCGTCACTGGCTGTCACCAGTCGGGACAAGATCATCGTGGGCACAAGCGACAATACGATCCACGTATTCGATGGCCAAACCGGAAGAGAACTCGACGTCTTGAACGGGCATACCGGCACGGTCGCCGCGCTGACGATCGACAACTCGAGACTGTTTAGCGCCGGTTTTGACACGACGATTCGCGAGTGGAGCCTCGATGCGGTCGATG
Source organism: uncultured Pirellulaceae bacterium (assembly GCA_938040995.1). GTDB lineage: Bacteria > Planctomycetota > Planctomycetia > Pirellulales > Pirellulaceae > CALHZT01. The sequence goes on from CALHZT010000038.1 coordinate 1,369, forward strand.
GCGAAGTCGCCGCGAAGCAGACCGAAAACGCGACAAGATAGTAGAGAAGTTTGTGTCGTCTTTCGCTTTCGAATGGCGACAAAATGAAATCATGCAACTGCGGCCTGGCCGCAAGTGGAGGTGCCGCGTGGCACGAATAACCCGCTTCCTGAAACGAAAAAATCCCGGCAACTCGCAGAGAGCATTCCGCCTGCGCGGTATCGAATCGATGGAGCCACGATGTGTTCTTTCGGCTGACCCGATCGACATTGGCATCGTCTATCTGGAGCAGGACGCGGGAGCCGACTCGGACGGCGACCTCTTCCAGCTGACGTTCACCGGTGGTGCCGAGGAAACGGAACTTCGGCGAGTCGTCATCGATGGCGATCAGGAGCTCAACGGCTTTACAATCGGCGATTCCTTCTTTGATGTTAGCAGCAGTGGACTCGGTGCAGATTCGCACGCTGCTTTCGAACTAAAGGACGATACCGGTATCGATCAGGTCCGCGCGACCGTCGCGGATGGCGGCACGCAGCTAATTCTCGAGTTCGAAGGATTCCACGCCGGTGAAAGCCTCTTCTTTGAAATTGATGTCGATGAAGTCGAAGATTTTGACACGATCGAAACGGATATAGAGTTTATCAACGGTGGCTTTGATCCAATCACATCCGGCGTCGAATTTCAGGGAGCTCATTTTACCGCGGACTTCTCCGCGCCACATTATTTCGACATCTCCGGCACAGAGAAATTTCGCAATCAGTACGACACGCAACTGGACGAAACCGAACTGACTCTGCCGCGCGATGACGCGAACGGACAACGGGACCGCTCGGCAGCTGCTTTCCTGCTCGATCTCGAACAGCAACCACTTCCGTCCTCGATCAGCGGGCGAGTCCATATCTCAGATGAAAATGGTGACTGCTTCGGCAACGAAGAAAACCATCAGGGCATTGCGGGCGCGACGGTGCATCTGCTCAACGAAGCCGGCGACATTCTCCAGACAACGACGACGGACGCGAATGGCGACTATGAATTTACCGACTTGTTGCCAGGCGTTTACGGTGTGCGGGAAGTCACACCGGATGAGCTCCATGATGGCGGCGCACGAGCCGGCCAACTCGATGGACTTGAGCGAGGCGAAGCCAATTCGGCGGGCGAAGTCGTCGGTATTAACCTCGCTGGCGGCGAAGACATCGAGGATGTTAGCTTCTGCGAGCATGTCGGAGCCAACCTTTCCGGCCACGTTTTTCACGACCGAAACAATGATGGTACCCGAGTCGCCGGTGAAGAGGCGATCGCTGGCGTTATCGTGACGCTGATCGATGCCGACGGCAACGTATGGGGCGAAACCACGACCGACGAAAACGGGTTCTACGAGTTCACCAACATCCCGGCGGGTGAATATTCGGTCATTGAAACGCAACCGGCTGGTTTTCTCGACGGGCTTGATCGCGCCGGTACGATCCTCGGTTCGCAGGTCGGTACTGCGTTCAACCCCGGCGACCGCATCGACAGCATCACGCTAGGGTGGCATCAAGATGCCATCGATTACGACTTTGGCGAGTACATCGGATCGACGATTGGTGGCCGAGTCCAGAACTCGACGCGAAACGGTGATTGCTTTGGCGACGAAGCGGATCACGATCCCGTCGCCGGAGCGACCGTTCAGTTGCTTGACGCCGACGACAATGTGATTGCCGAAACGGTTACCGACGCGAACGGTCTTTACGAGTTTGTCGGACTGGCTCCCGGTGAGTACGGCATTCGCGAGATCACACCCGATGGCCTGTTGAAGGGTGGCGCGCAAGCCGGTGGTGTCGATGGCGAACCTCTTGGGGAAGTTGCAGACGAAGAAATCATTCGCGGAATTCAACTCGATTCCGACCAGGATGCAAATGGTTTCGACTTTTGCGTGCACGTGCCGGCGATGATTTCGGGAACCGTCTATCACGACGCAAACAATGACGGAATCCAGGACGGCAATGAAGAGCCGATCGAAGGCGTCATCATCGAGCTGCTCGACGCCGATGGAAATGTGGTTGCCACTGCCACCACGGACGAGAACGGATTTTACAAGTTCGGTGACATCGTCGCGGGCGAATATGGCTTGCGCGAAATTCATCCTGAAGGATTCATCGACGGAAAAGACACGCCTGGCACGCTCGATGGAAACTCGAGAACCGGAACCCTCGGTGACGACAACGATTCGATTCGCATGATCGACATCGGTTGGGGCGACATGGGTACCGATTTCAACTTTGGTGAATTAAAACCAGCCACCATTGCTGGCCGGGTTCATGCCGACATGGTGCTAAATTGCGAATACAACCCGGAGGATGGCGACCAGCTGCTGGACGGCGTGACGGTGCAGCTACTGGATGCCGATGGCAATATTGTTGCCGAAACGGTTACCGATGCGAGTGGCGAATATGAGTTCGCAGATGTTGCACCTGGCGACTATCGAATACGACAGATTCAACCCGACGAGTTCTTTGATAACGATGTGGTTATCGGAAACAGGGGCGGCGAGTCACTGGCCGACAATGAGATTCTGGTCAGCGTAGGATCAGGCGAAGCACTTGAGGATTACAACTTCTGCGAAACAACACCCGCGGAACTCTCCGGGTTTGTGTTTCAGGACGGTGCACCGGTAGAACTGGTCGAGGGCGAGTCGTTACCCGAACGAGTCGCCGATGTTCGAGACGGTCTGCGGACTTCCGACGACGTCTTTTTGCCGAATGTAACCATCGAGCTTCGCGACGGGACCAGCGGTCTGGCAGTGAATGCGGCGGATGCCGCTTTGCCGGGAATTTATGCGGACGGAGCCATCACGACCACGACAGATTCCAACGGATTTTATTCGTTCGAAGGACTGCGGCCAGGAACGTATGCGGTCTTTCAGACTTCGCAACCTGCCGATCTGTTCGACGGAGTCGATACGCCGGGCACCACGTCCGGGATCGTGTTCAATGCCGGCGAAGAACAGCAGCAGGCGTTCTCCCAATTGGCTGACGGAGTCGATCCGCAGAACGATGCGATCATTCGAATCTCGCTCCCACCGGGGACTCAGTCTCTCGAGAACAATTTCAGTGAAGTCGCCGTGAACTTCACTCCGGCCGTTTTACCGCCGCCGGTGGATCCGCGAATACCGTTTACGCCCAACATTCCGACGACTCCGCTGCCCCCGGGTCGAAATCTTCCCCAGGCCAACGTAGTTCCGTTCGCCGGCAACCCGCCGGGCCGCAGTGGTTATTCGCCTTTGGCGACGGGAGGCGGTGATTCGCTCGGCAAGCCGCGGGCGTGGCACCTTAGCATTATTAACGGTGGCCAGCCGCGTGGCGAAGGCGTCACCGTGCACGAAGTTACATCCGTCTGGTTCGCTGCGACAGGTGCCAATCCCAGCAAGGTGACGACGCCGATGAACACCGGCGAATGGGTGATGCCCAATG
>CALHZT010000039.1 GCA_938040995.1 uncultured Pirellulaceae bacterium
GGTGTACTCAAAGTCGGCTCCCGAGATACCGCTCTCCAACGGGCTGCTGACGAGGATATCATCGCCGGCTGAATCGTAGAGATACGCCCGGTCGTTGTTTCCACCGTTGATCGCGGAACTGACGACTTTTTCGAAACCGTAGGCCGCGTTGTAAAACCCGTCGTTCCACATGCGGGCCCTCTCGGGAGTCGCTTCGAAGATGTCATTGGATTTTGACGAGTCCCAAAAGCGGGCGTGATCCGTGCCGCCTTTTTCCGAGTACGCGTACACTCGGTCAAAGTCGATGGCCACGTTGTAAAACCGGCCGTTGAACATGCGGGCATTTTCGTCGGTCAGCTTGATCGTGTCGTCCCTGGCCGAGTCGTAGAAGTAAGCCCGGTCGTCGTCCCCGCCGTTCCCGTAGGCTTTCGCGCGGTGGAACCCGACGGCTTTGTTCATAAATCCATCACCCTCCATTCGCAGATAGCTCTCGGTCGATTTGACCTTTTCATTCGCCTCGGTGCCATACAGGTAGGCAAGGTCGTACCCGCCGTTGCCGTCCACCGTCACGGTTTCGCCCGAGTACACGTCGATCCGCCAGTGCTCGTTGTGGAAGCGGGTCTGGTCCGACCACATGCGAAGTTCTTCGACCGATTCGGTTCCCGACATCGTGATTGTGTCATTGCCGCCGAGTGCATTCAGCTGAATGTCCACGGTCTGATTTGCCGCGATCAGCTGCTCTTCACCGTTGATGTTGATGACGTGGTACTCATCGCCAAACGAGATGTCGATGGTGTCGTCGCCTTCGGTCGCTTCGATAACAATCGTCTGGTCGAAGCGATTTGCCAGCTCGAGATTCAGCCGCTCGCTGAAGTTATTATTCTCGGACCATTCGCCCTGCTGCAACTGAATGTTCACGATTTCATCGCTCAGTGCACGACCGTTGCGGGCAATGTTTCGGCCGCGCCCGCGGAAGGTGCCAACGTTCTCACGCCCGTCGATCAGGTTCTCGGGCTGATCCAGTTGTTTGACGGCCCACGTCCCCGGCATCAGGTTTTCAAATGCGTATCCGCCACCCGAGTCGGTCGTGGTCGTCCGCGTCACCTCATTGCCGAGAAAATCTGTGCCGGACAATTGGACTCGAATTCTCTCGAGGCCGGTATCGCCGTCGTCAAAGGCGCGATCAATGTCGAGATCCAGATAGACAAAGCCGGTGATCGAACCCGCCTGAATTTCGCCAAACGAGTAGCCTTGCCCCTCGGTACCGGCGGCGAGATCAATGTTCGCCACGCCGTTCTCAATCGACTGGCCACTTTCGCTCCCGACGAGTGAACCAAAATTCACATAGCCATCGGTCTGCGTCTTGCTGATCGTGTAATTTCCGGGACGCAGGTTTTCAAACTCGTAGTATCCGAAGGCATCGGTCGTCGTGGTCGCCGTCACCGCGTTACCAACGTCGTCGGTTCCCGTCAGCCGCAGGATCGCACCAGCGACGCCTTCTTCCGTCACGTCGATCGCGTTGTCCATGTTCGCATCGACGAACACGAATCCTGACAGGCTTGATGGGGCATAATCAACAAACTGAAAACCCCGAAACTCACCTGCGGACCCTGTCGGGATGACGATGTCGCCGATTACGTTTGCCGAAACAGATCGCCCGCGATCGCCAGTCTCGGAATAGCCGTCATTGATCCCGTCCGACTGGGTCTGCTGCAGCTGATAAGTCCCCGGTAGCACGCCTTCGAGCGTAAAGTTGCCGTCGATGTCGGTGTTGGTCGTCAGCTGCACGCTGTTTCCATTGGCGTCGTATCCAGTCAACAAAATTTCATTGTTGAACGCGTATCCTTCGTAAACACCAAAATCACTTTGGTCGAGAACGGATACCTGACCGACAATTCGCGACTCACCGCTGAGCGCAATATCCACACTTCCCGCTACCAGCGACTTGCCATCGGAAACCGTATAGCGAAAGTCGCCGGGATCCGTGGTTCCGTCGTACACTTCTGGAGCGTCAAATACCAGCGAAGTCAAATCTTCAGCCGATAGCGACTGGCCATTCGTCACCGGCGTCGCCCCCAGCCGCACCGTGCCGAGATTGGGCAAGCCGGTGATGGTAATAGTGATCGCATCGCCTTCCGGATCGAACGGCGTATCGAGTTTTAGCGAATTGTCAGTCGTGTTTTGCATGACCGAAATGAAGCTGTCGAACGCGACGGGCGGCAGATTGAATGCTGCATTCGATGGAGCCGCACCGTCATTGGACCTCGCCGCCGGCGTCTTGCCGACAAAGGTGGCTTCACCCGACGCGACATCAATTTCGTAGAGCCCACCGCCATTATTCGACGCGAAGACTCTGCCATTCGCGTCGGCGAACACGGCACCAAACGTTCCACCGGGAGCCATCTCCGAATTGATGACCGTCACCTGGCCGAGGTTCTCACCGTCTCGCAAGTCGATAGAAATGAAATCGGCCGTCGCCGAAGTTCCGGCTCGCCGCCGCACGGAATAGTAGAGCTCGGTGTCCGCGTTGTAGGCAACATCCGCGATTCCCGAAACGCTACTCGATGTCGTGACGACTCGCTCGACCGCCACGGAATCCACATTCACGCCGTAGAAGGTATTCGCGTGTCGAACATAGAGCAGGCCATCGTGGCCAAAATCGCCGACGTA
>CALHZT010000040.1 GCA_938040995.1 uncultured Pirellulaceae bacterium
ACGCAGCCGCCGAGTAGCCCTTGGTGATATCATCCATGCGCGCGATATCCTCATCGGTTGGCTCATCCATCGCACCGGAAAGCACCCACTTCAAGAAGTCTTTTCGATCGTCGCCCTGCGGATCGAGGACCGGAATAATCAGATCACCGACTCGACCCGGTCGCCGAATATCTGGCGAAAGTAGATGAATCCTCGCAGTCATCAACAGCCACATGACTTTGCCGCGCAGCTTCGGATCGGACATCATTGCCTGGATCTTGCCGGTCAGCCGCCGTTCGGTGCTATGCGTTTCGGCTCCGACACCGCCGAACTGGGTGTCGGCTTCGTCTACGAAAATGACAACTTTGTCGAGGGCTTCAAGCACGCGACGAAGTCGCTCAAAGATCACATCGGTCTGGCCATACCACTGGCTGCGAATGCTCTTGAGGACGAGAACGGGAACGCCCAGTTCGCCAGCCATCGCTTCAAAGATAAACGTCTTTCCGCCACCGATCGGGCCGGCAACAGCAGCACCAGGAAGCGCCTTGTCCGGGTCAGCCATAAAACGTGGAATGAGCTCCCGCTTCAGAAATGCCTTGAGATTGCTCGCTCCAACAACGTGGTCCAAAGTGTGCGACGGTTTCTTGAACTCGACGACGTCTTCACCGACTTGTGACTGGATGAATTCTTCGACCTTTCCAATCAAATCATTAGGTGTCACTTCCTCCTGTGAGTGCGCTGCACCGGCCAGCATCTGCCGCAGTGCATGAAACGACAAACCAGCCGTATAAGCCGCAAGGTCTTCTCGCGTGCTCCACAGCTTGGGCGGCGGATTGTTCGCGTCCATGAAGTGGTTGATGTACTCCAGTCGATCAGCACTGGTCGGCGAGGGAATTTCGACAGTGAGCACCTGTGGCAGTCGTGAAACTCGCGGATGAATCAGGCTCTTCGATTCTGCGAGTAGCAGACAAAAGTCAGGTCCGGCACTAAAGTCCGGATCGCTCAGCCAGTCTTGCGAAATAATGATTCGCCGCAACTGATTGTCCCTGAGCGATGCGAGATCTTCACCACGCCCCAGTGGGATCAACATATCGGCGGCTTCGATGAGAAAGACCAGACTGTCTTTAAGATATTTGGAGCGGGAAACCATCGCGAACTGCCGGAGATATTCCAGCGCCAGCGATGGTTTACCAATGACTTCTGCAAGGTCACGATCAAAATCTCTCTTGAGATCTTCCGCCGACTTGCCGGCGGGTGACTTTTTCTTTGGCTTGGTGCTGACAGCATCGAGCATTTCGGAAATTGCCTGATCGTCCGCCGACTTGCCAAGTTTCCAGCTGACCCACGCGTCACGAAGCCGGGCATGGCCCTTCGTTTCTGGTTGTCGTGCGTTGTCGACAAAATCCGGTTGGGCATCGTCGTCCGCCAGAATCCGGATCGACGAGTTGAGTTCGTAGATAACCCTCAGGCGACCTGGAACCGCATACTTGTCGATCAGACAATCCATGAGCGGTACGTACTTCTTGCCCGATGGAAACAAGTCGTAGATGTTGCCGTGAAGAATCACCGACCGGGCCTGTCGGGAGTTGTCGATTTGGTCAAGTTGATCGAGGAACTCGGAACTCATATTGGGCTTCCATATCCAGGGACTGCTTGGGTAGGCGACAACAAGAATAAACGCCCGCTCGAGAAGCGGACGTTCTTGCCAATCATACAACTGGTATCAACGCTCGTCGCTACTCGCGTTCGCGTTCTGGCAAGTCCTGCTCGCCACCGCCGCCGGATTCGACTTCCTTCGCCAGACCAATCAATTGATCAAACTCGTCATTGGCCACACTCTTGGAAGCGTACTCTAGGAATTCGGCTTCGGATTTGGCCGCATCGGTCCCGGCGACTTCGCGGGAGATACGAGCCGTCGCTTTGGCGTTGTCCCGAATATCGCGCAGTTCCTGAAGCTCTTCGTTCGTTCGATCGTTGCTGATGCCGGTGATCATGTCGGCAATTTCTTTTTCTTCCTTTGCCGTCATCATTTCGGCAACGGTCGTGTGCTTTTCCGCCTTGATCTTTTCAAGGTCTCTCAAGAGACCTTCCAGCTGAACCTTGTGCGAGCTGACATTGCCCGTGATCTCGTTGATGTCAGATTCAAGTGCGGCGCATCGCTCTTCTTTTTCCGTCAGCGTGTTGGAAAAGTCCTTGAAGGCTGCCTGACACTTGGCGTACTCAGGATCGTTGCGAACCGCTTCAGAATCGCCGTTGTGTCGCTCGACGACTTTACGAGCCATCGCTGCGGCCCCGTCACGGAGCTTTTGTAGCTTGGTGACTTCTTCGGTCAATTTCTTGAGCGAGCTCTTTTTCTTTTCTTCCTGGGCAATCATCGCCCCGACTGCATCCTTGTACTGATGGATGCGTTTCTTCTTTTCCTGAATGATCCGGTCAAAGGTGGCTCGAACCACATCCGGATTGGTATTCAGCGTCTGACGTGCCCGATCGACTTTGCCGACGAGTAGATATCCCAACGCACGAAAATAGCGACCAACGGCCTTGAACATTGCTTAAGAACCCTCCGCAAGTGATTCGTCGCCAGCCGCAATTTATTGCCGGGACTTTGAATTGCAGTCGCGTGAATGCCAGGAACACCCGCGACACGTTATATGAACGACATGTTACGAAAAGAGAATTGCCCCGACCACACGGCAACTGTCAGATGAAAAATGGGCAAATGCCGCATCTAAGTTGAATCGGCGATCAAAGCGGGTAATTTCCAGTGGTTTTCTATTGATAAAGGATGCTTTTTGCCTCGAAAACCCAACGTTTCCCCTTGAATAACCCGTCTGGGCCAAACGTAAAGAATCGCACTATTCTTACGACAAAAATGAACAAATTCCGGTGTTTTCGCTACCTAACCGCCAAAAAAATGACCACAGTGTGTCTTTTCTGAAACACCCACCAACCTGGTTTGGAAAGTCCCATTTTTTGCAAAATTTGTACGCACAATTCTATTGCAGGGGATCTTAGCTGTATTAGAATGAAGCCCATCGTTTACTTATCAACGCGAATCCAGGACCGGCTAGTGTCATTGATCTAAGCAGACATTTCTTCCCATTCATCAACCTTCATTGGTTTGTGAAATGTCGGGCAGGATATTTGTCTGCACCTACCTAGATGATTAGCAAAACCCCTACATCACCGAGCTCGTCAGAGGAAACTCGAGACGCAGCACCGAAATGCTTCCCAACGGATCGTTGGGTGCTTGGGGATAATCCTGCGATACGCAAGATTGCCCGCCACGTTGAACGTGCCGCGGAAGTCGAATGTCCCGTTCTGGTGACAGGAGAAACAGGCACTGGTAAAGAAGTCTGGGCTTCCCTCGTTCATGAGTCGGGTCCGCGTGCTGACAAACCATTCGTTCCAGTCAACTGCGCAGCTCTTACGGCAACTCTCGCTGAAAGCCAATTGTTCGGCCATGTGAAAGGTGCATTTACCGGAGCCGCCGGCGAATCGCTTGGTGTCTTCCGTGCCGCCGAAGGCGGCGTTGTCTTTCTTGATGAAATTGGCGAGATGCCTCTCGAACTTCAACCAAAGTTACTTCGTGTGCTACAGCAATCCGAAGTGACTCCGGTTGGTGCATCGAGCCCGCTTCCCATTAATGTCCAAGTGGTTGCAGCAACGAACAGGAACCTTGAAGAAGAAGTCGCCGAAGGTCGCTTCCGTGAAGACCTCTACTTCCGACTGAACATGGTTCAACTAAACGTCCCGGCGCTTCGCAAAAGACCCCAGGACATTCCGCGATTTATCGAGTACTTCTCAAACCGGTTCGCTGACAAGTATCAGCTTCCGCTATGGAAACCTTCCGCAGACGAGCTGCAATCATTCTGCGAGTTCCACTGGCCGGGCAACATCCGTCAGCTTTCTCACGTTATCGAACAGGGGTATGTTCTGGATAGTGTTCCTGAACTTCCAAGTTCAGGCGTCGGAAAGTGCAATTCCAACCTTCCGTTCTTCAACATCGAACGCCTGAGAAACGAGGCGGTCCGACAGGCCTTACAGGCAACGGAAGGCCACAAAGGAAAGGCAGCCAAACTGCTCGGAGTGCACGCCAATACTCTCACGAGATTATTGGGAGCACTTGATCAGGACGGCGAAGACTAATCTAAAAGAGCTCGAAAGCTCCAGTGCTGCACGTTCGCTTGACTCCTGCAGCCTTCTTCCGACTTTAATGGTCTTCTACTTTTGCTCCGATCCATTCTTTGCGGAATGCGAATCGTCATTCAAGCCATTCCTCTTGCCGCCGGTGAGCTCAAAAAACGTCGCAAGGCTTACCCTGGAATTCGATACGCCAGGATTTTCCGTCACCGCACCAGTCTCCAGAGCGCCCGTCGATTTCGCTGTTGGCACCAGTACTGGAGCACTGTCGATCACCTCAACGGCTGGCGGCATGACGTGAGGCGACACCGGAATTTCAGGTGGAAGATCCGGGACAATTTCAATGGGACCATTTAACGGCATCGGATTGAGACCTTGAGGAACCACCGTTGGCTGTTCCTGTGGGATGGAAGATCCTGGTAACGAATCAGTCGACAAAGAGCCATCCTCAGTCGATTCACCGAACCAGCGATCAAGAACGTCGGACTGGATAATGTCCGAAGGCTCGGGCTGAATGAAGTCCATCGCTTCGGACTCGATGATCTCATCGTGATAAGTCGCATCGACAGGTACGCCGCCGCCTGAAATTTCATTGGTGAATCTGCCGCGACTGACAGTGGGCGTCATTTGACGATAGTCGATCAGGTCGGCCTGGTATCGTGATGATTCTCTTGCGAACTGATAACATGCCCGCTCGTCCCAACCGCCTTCGCTCAGGTAAACACCGTTGTATGGCAAAAGCGTACCCTTCTCGAAATGAACTCGCGTGATCGAACGCATATGAGAAACGCGGGCCTGATAGTAATTCGCCATGGCGTCAGCAAGTCGTCGTTGCGATTCGAGCAAGTCCTGAATGGTGGACTTCCCCGCATCAAAAACGGCCTGCCGCGATCCCACGACTTGCTCGGCAGCCGCCATCCTGTTGTAGGCAAGTCGTACATTTTCGAAAGTGGTATCGAGACCCGATACTGCCTCGGCAAGATCCATCGAAATCTGATGTTCCTGATCACGCAGGACAGCTCGCTCCCGCGCCAGATTGAGCTCCGCGTGTCGAACGCCGGCAAGTTCGCGACGGTACCCAAGCGGGACGTTCATCTGCAAACCGACTTCGTACTGATCAAAATCAAAAGAGAAGAGCTCGCGGCCAAGGCTTGAAAAATCACCATCCCCACCGAGAAGATTGTCACCGAAACCGTTCGTTCGATAGGTGCCGATCGCGTCAACTCGCGGGAGGAGAAAATTCCGGGCAGCGAACAATTCAAGTTCCCGTTGCCTGATCCGCCACATCTGCTGCCGTAATTCGACTCGACGAAACAGCGCATCGGCCATGCAGCTATCCCAATCAAACCGGATCGGCGCATCCGTCGGTTCGTCGGCCGGGCGAATCAATCTGCCGTCGTTCATTGACAGTCCCAACAATCGCCTTAACTGCCGTTCCGCCTGGTAGACTCCGGTTCCGCCACCATCCGTCGAACCGTTGAGCGACTGAATCACAGCCTGCTCGAACTGGTAAAGCTGCTCGCGTGCCTGCGCCTCGACATCGGCCTGGCCGCCTTGGAGATCAGCATCATATCGGGCTTTGGAAGCTAGCCATGTCTCTCGAGCAAGGTCACGTGCCCGAAGACTGGTTTCGAGGTTTCGGTAGGCAAGGTACAGAGACCAGTATGCTGACTCGACCCCGTTGACATAGTCGCGAACGGATTGCTCGAACGACGCTACGCTGATGTCTCCGTCGATTCGCGCGAGGACGACACCGCGACTGACACCAAAATCGTTACTTCCGCTCGGTCCGGCGATCCTGTTGAAAGCGGCACCACTACCCTGCAGCAGAGGTTGGCGTACAGAGGCCTCAATCTGACCATTAAAGACACTGGGGAACAGATTGAATGGAGCATCGCTATTCTGGTAATCGAACAGACTTCGAACAGAGTATTGTGCTCCCGTAGCAGACCGCTTTGCCAATTGGCTTTGAAGTCGAAGAAAGTCGCTATCGACAATCGTGCCGCCACCACCCAGCGTCGTGTTGTTGAACGCCTGACTCCCCGCACCGCCAGTTAGTGCCTGAGCCCACTGCGCATCGAATGCTGCCAGGGCGGCTTCTTCGCCCAAACGAGGGTGCGACATCGTAATCGACGGATCAAAAACGCTGCCCACTGCCTGCGGGGAAGCAAGAATGCGTCCGCCCAGGTCTTTTAGTATGTCGCTGCTTTGAAGGCCCATCCGAACGGCGTCTTCGAGAGACATGTCCCAATAGTCTTCAGGTGGGCCATCCCGGAATGTTCGTGGTGGCCGAGAACCAATGTTGCAGCTTGCCTCCCGCGCAACATCTGGATATTCGACTTGGGCAGCAAGCTGTTCGCACTCGGGCAAGTAGTGCGGTTGTGGGCTGGTTTCGTGACTCAAGCAGGCGAGATGCGTACAGCAGCCGGATAGTTGCGGTATCAGCGCAAGGATAGCCATCCGGGCAACAAAACTGCGAAGTCGTTTTCGATTCTGCACTGGAAGCATTGCGTTTTGACATTATGAGGAGGGCACTGTCCCCCCTATTCGACACGTAATAACCGGCAGAATCAGAATCAAAGAACCAACCAGACAACTTCATGCAGCTTCTCCTGCTTAACGCAAATTTCGACGCCGAATGGCTAGCACCACTACCACGCGATGATGGTGGCTTTATTGCCTTTACGCTTTGACCACTGCATTTTCACGACCTATATCCTTCTAGACGGTCCGGTCCGCAACGGGACCTACAAGCCCCTCCAACGATTCAAGTCAGACGAAAATCCATGAGTTCAATCCAAGACAACACGGTTCTCGAAAAAATCGGCGACCAAATCCAGGCTCAGCTGCAAGAATCCCGCGAGTATTTCAGTCAACAGAAAGTTGTTTGGGAGGAGTTGGCGACCGGACTTACGAGCGAAATCACGACAGTCTCGAACCAGCTGGACGAGTGGGAAGAGTTCCACGAAGGGATGCAACGTCGGCAGATCGAGCTGAGGAAAGAGAAGCAGTCGCTGGAAGAGCGCCGCATTGACCTGGATGCGAGACTTGTCGCGCTCGATGAACAAAACATGGAAATCGACTCGCGACGTCGTCAGGTCGAACGTGACCTTGCCCAGCGTCGCGCCGAAATAGAGAGCGGTGCTGCCAACGATGAAATGGAGGCCAAAGTTGAAGCGCTCCAGGCAGAACTCAAGTCGCTTCAGGAAAACGCCGAATCGACGTCCGGCCAGTCAACCGAACTGACCGAGCAACTGGCCGCTGCGAAGCAGCAACAGGAGCAACTGCAAACACAGTACAAGGCGGCTCGTGACGCACTTCTTGCCTCGCGAGATGCTGGCAAGGACCTGCAGTCCAAGCTCAACCACGCTCAGGGAATGCTGGAGAAAAAGAACGCCCACATTCTGGCGATGGACGAAGAGTTTCAGCAAAAAGAGCAGGAACTTCGCGATCAAATTGATTCAGCGGCCTCAACCACCGGCGAAGAAGCGGGCCAGAGTGAGCTTGTAGATCAACTCAATGCGGAACGGGAAGACCTAATCAACCAGTTGAGTGCGCTCAAACGCGAAATGTACTCCGGCGACAACGGAGACAGCTCAAGCAACCTGGAGATGGAAAGCAAAGTCGAAGAACTTGTTTCCGCTCTTGAAAATGCCCACCAGCGAAATAGTGAGCTCGAGAATCAAGTCGACCAACTTTCGGCTAGTGGCGGAGGCGGCAGCCAGGATAGTAACAACGCACCGGTGTTGACCGAAGGAATGTCGTGGGAAGAACAGAAAGCTGCACTTCTTGGCGAAACAAACAACATGAGCCCACTGGACCGTTTGACGGTCGACAAGGCCGTTCAGGTCACGGAAAACGTAGTTGCTGAGCGAGACGCAGAGATTGAGGCATTGAAACAGCAACTGGCTGCAGCTGCTGCTGGCAACGGTGGATTCGCAGGGGCAGCTGCCCCTGCACCCGAACCAGAGTTCGACGCCGAACTGGAAGCTGAGAAGCAGGCCGAAATTCGCAAAGCCCTTCAGCGTGCGGAAGCCGCCCGAGCCGCGAGGGATGCGGAAGACGCACTTCACAACCAACAGATGCCACAACGACCACGCGAATCTCGCAGCCTGCGTGACGAAATGGGCCTGTAAGTCAGTGATGCGACCACGGGCCAGTTGATCAGGCCCTGAAGATTACCACTTCAACCCAAACTGCTCGCCACCCGACTTTTTATCTGTACCACCACGAAGAGCACCCTCGTGCTTCTTCACGGCACTTTCGCGAACCGGTTCTTCTTCGGTCGGCTCCTGCTTCCCTTTGGAGGCACTTGCTGGTGGCGCCATCGCCTGCTTGATCGACAAGCTCATGCGCTGCGCATCCGGGTCCATCGAAAGCACCTTGACGGAAACAGCCTGGCCTTCTGAAACCACATTTTGAACTTTCACGACGCGATGGTGGGCCAGCTCGGAAATGTGGACCAGACCTTCGACGCCTGTCGCAACTTTCACGAAGGCACCAAAGTCCATAATCTTCGAAACGGTACCATCGACAACCGTGCCTTCGACAAAGTTCTTGGCAGCAGCGTGCCACGGATGCTCGCTGACGGCGTCGCGATAGGACATGCTGATCTTGCCCGTATCGACGTCGATCTTGTCGATGACAACCTTCACTTTCTGGCCTTCTTCGACAACTTCGCTCGGATGCTTAATACGATCCCAGCTGAGCTTGCTCACATGGATCAATCCATCAACGCCACCGATGTCGACAAATGCCCCAAAGTCCATCAGCTTGCGAACCGTTCCTTCATGCACCTGCCCAACGGCAAGAGCCCCCATGGTTTCGGCTCTTACTGCTTCGCGCTCGCGTTCCAGAACGGCACGGCGTGAGAGCACCAGATTCCCCCGCGACTCATTCGCTTCGGTAATGACGCAGTTAAATTTTTTGCCGACATACTGCTCAAGGTCTTCGACACGAAATACATCAATCTGGCTAACCGGCATAAAGCCGCGAATGCCGCTGACTTCGCACTCGAGCCCACCTTTATTGTGTCCTTTGACCATCGTTTCCACGACGGTTCCTTCCGAGACATCGGACCAGTCCTGAATGTCGATTGATGCGCCGGGCAATGCAAGTTCGTAGAGCCCGTCTTCGGCGTTAAGTCGCTTGACGATAACTTCTACCAGTTCGCCGGGCTCCGGATTCTCCGCGAATTGTCGAAGCGAAGTTACGCCTTCGTGATGTCCAGGTAGTGAAAAGAAAACATCTTCGCGGTGTACTTTGACGACGGTCGCGCGATACCGTTTCTCGAGTTCGGGTTCAGTCGCCTTGGCCTCCCCTGCGTCCCCGCCTCCCAACAGTGCGTCCATCGAGACACCGGCCAGTGCCGCATCAATCTCTTCCTGAAGTTCCGCCGACAATCGTTGCACTCGCGGTGGCGGAAACGACTTTTTCTCGCCGGCATCTCCGGTCGCATTCGGTGCGACCGCGTCACCACCGGATGCAGCGACCTCAACCGTTCCCTCGGGCGATCCAGCCTCCGAACCTGTGTCCGCGCCAGAACTCGCGGCAGTTGCGGAATCAGGCGTCGAGGCCCCTTCAACAGCAGCGGCGGGTTTTGCCACTGCGGATTCGGGCGATTCTGCCCTGGGCGCTGGCGCAGGTGGATCCCAGCTCTGCGCCTCGGCTCCATCGATCTTCGGACGCTCTGGCTCCTGGGGAACGACTGGACCGTGCCCTTCGCGTTGCGAACCGATTTTGATTACTCTTTTCGTTTCGCCAGCAGACTCGGCAGCAGAAGGCTCACCAGAATTCGATTTGTCGGAACCTGCGTCACTCATCATCATTACTCCGCGATTGTCGTTGCCGACCTACACGGTCGACCAAGCCAGGATTCTAGCAATTGCCAAGCCGCGGGAACAGGAATGTCGTGGCGGGACACGCGGCAAAACTGCAATAATCGCCTTGAAAAATCCCAAACCAGAATGGAACCCAGATGAATCCTGAAAAATATGGCCCAACGTTCAGCGAAGTGCTCCGTTCGGACCTCAAGTTTGCTCTCGATGCAGGTACGGCCAACTCGGACCTCTTCGACAAACTGCAATCACTTTCCGTCGAGTCGGCGTTTGCTCATTCGACTGTCCACGATGAAAAGATGGCCTCGCTTTGCCTTTCCGGTGTCTGGCTGTTCAATAACTACCTCGAAGAATCCCACTCGATCAGTCAGGACGCCGACGGTCCGACGGGCAGTTACTGGCACGGGATCATGCACCGTCGCGAAGGCGATTTTCCCAATTCAAAATACTGGTTCCGACAGGTCGGCGAGCATCCAGCATTTGAAATGATTGATGAACGCATGGGGGCGAGCGAAGCGTTCTACAAATCACCGGCACTCGCGGATCTTTCCAGTAGCGGATACGACCCGTTCGAACTGGTTGATCATTGCCGAACGGTCATTCGATCGGAAACCGAATCAACCTCTCCCGGT
Organism: uncultured Pirellulaceae bacterium; assembly: GCA_938040995.1. Lineage (GTDB taxonomy): Bacteria > Planctomycetota > Planctomycetia > Pirellulales > Pirellulaceae > CALHZT01. The sequence goes on from CALHZT010000040.1 coordinate 10,592, forward strand.
GGCGAAGAAAACCCGAACAACGACTTGCGACATTTCTGCGAGATGCTCAGTAACCTGGAATGGTGGTCGCTGTTTGACTACTGTTACGAACAGGCGACGACCTGATCCCAATGTTGTCCTGACGAGAAATTCGAATCACCAGCCAGCCGAAGTATCCGCGATGTTTCAGTTCAAATGCCCCGCAGGACATCTCGTTCAAGCCGACGAGTCCCACGCCGGTCAAACATCGAGCTGCCCGACATGCGGAATAGCAATGGTCATTCCGGGCGCGGTCTCGTCCGCCATTGCCGGCGATCCTGATGCCTCGCTCGCGCCGCAGATCCAGACGGAAGAGTCCACATCATCACCGGGCGATCTGAATGCGGGGAATGGAGTCATTCCGGCGTTGAATTCGGCTCCGGCTTTTTTTCATATTCCATGCCCCAATGGTCATCTACTCGAAACGCCAGCCGAAATGATTGGCGAATATGCAAAGTGCCCGACGTGCGACGCCGAGTTTGATCTTCGCGAAAAAGACAGCGAAGAGTTTCAACGCCGAAAAAAGATGATCGAAGAATCAGAGCTGGCAAACCTGGACAGAAAATGGCTCAATCGGGCAATCGCGATTGTTATCCTGCTGGTTCTGGGCGGCGTCGCTCTTGCCGTTGCGACGTTATTGAATCGGTAGGGTCTTGAATCGACAGGGCAGTTGGGCAGTAGCGAAAACGAGCCAGAATCACGCGCTCTCAAAAATCTGATTGACGTCTTCGAGTTTGACCTTCTTGTCGAACTGTTCCATCACCTCAGGTGCATGAGTCACCAACAGCAGAGAAATCTCTTCTTCCTTGCAAGTCTGACGAATCAGATCCACCACGACTTCCTGACTGGCCGGATCCACATTCGCCGTTGGCTCATCCGCGAGCAGCAACCTGGGCCGATTCGCTAGCGCCCGTGCTACGGCGACTCGTTGCTGCTGACCAACAGAGAGCTGGCCGGGTCGATGGCTTGCCCGATCGGCAAGTCCGACTCGATCCAGTAACGAAAGGGCACGTTCCCGATCAAAACGATTGCGAGCGAAGGACATTCCCAGGACGACGTTTTCCAAAGCTGTAAATCCGGACAGAAGATTGAACGTCTGAAAAACGTACCCGATCTTTTCGGCCCGGAACCGGTCGCGGCCTGCCTCTGGCAGTCGCGTGATATCCAGCCCGTCAATTTTCACGATGCCAGAATCGGGAGTACTGATGCCGGCAATGACATGCAGCATGGTGGTCTTGCCACAGCCGCTACGCCCCATCAAAACGACTTGCTCGCCTTTTTCCAGTCGAAATTCCGGGATGTCCAGAATCGTCAGGCGCGATCCACCTTGCTGATCAAACGACTTTTTTACATTTTCAAGATGCAACATTGCGAGTGTACTTTCTTTACTCAGCCGCAGAATACTCAGCCGCAGAATACCCGGCCGCAAAATTATCGACGTCGCATCGCGCGATCGATGTCACGTTTCGAATCTGCCTTTTTCAACGCCTCGCGTTTGTCGTGCAGTTTCTTACCCTTGCAAAGCCCCAGGAGTACTTTGACTCGACCACTCTTGAAATACATCTTCAACGGAATCAGGGACAAGCCCTTCTCGTGAGCCCGCCACGCGAATTTTGTGATCTCCGATCGATGAAGGAGCAATTTTCGCGGCCGCCTGGTTTCGTGGTTCATGTGACTGGCCTGGGCGTACACCGCGATGTCCGCACCTACCAACCAGACTTCATCGCCGCGAATTCGACCGTACGATTCGTCGAGGCTCAACTGGCCGTCCCGCAAACTTTTCACTTCGCTCCCGACGAGCACGATGCCACACTCCAGCGTCTCGAGCACAGCATACTTGTGCCGGGCTTTTCGGTTTTCCGAAATCATTTTGTGATTCGGATCAGCGGTGGCTTTCGGTTTCTTTTTTGTACGGCTCATCGAATCGACGGGCTTTCTGTTACTCAAAGCGGAATGACATCGTAGGCACTCCCCATGTTCTACGAAAGACGCAGCATTCTGGTCCAACAGAAAACGCGTGGTCAGGGCGCGGCCCGCGCACCATCAGAAAACGCAGGCCATTCAAATCGAACGACTTCGCGACTGAGATCCAACGTCTACACTGATAAACACTTGCTAAATCGCGACTTAGAGCAATTCGGCAAATCGCAACCGGCGAAGATGCCGTCCAAAAACGATGAAAAACAGCGATGCTGTCTGGTACCATAAATTTCAGGTAACCGTTCACGCGGGCCACGCGGGCAAGGGTCTGGCTCAATTTTTCGGCGGCAAACTAACTTATTTTGCTTTGCGGACAAACGCCGAAAATTCGTGCCTGCCCCTTTCGAACCTGGGGAAACGTAAATATGCGTGAACGGCTACTAGTTCAGATTTGCATGTCGCCAAAGGATAACAAGGATACTCAAAATGCGTAAAAGAGCTTTTTTGGTGGTTGGTCTGTTCCTCGCGACCCTGGGTGGACAAGGCGAGGCATTTGAACTTGTTTTTAACAATACTGACACCATCGAGTCACCGGTGTTCAGTCAAGTTATGCGTTTCGGATTCTTTATTCCTGTGGACGCACCGATTGCCGAAATGAACTTTGAGAATCCGCAGCTCAACACCATTGAATACAACGTTTCTGGAAGTTTGTCCGACGGCACACCGTCCGGATTCTCCAGCTTCCGTCTGGAGCGGACTATTCCTTCTCCGAATTTTTACAGTCAGGGGAGTTCACTCAGTTTTCGTATTGCACCGGGTGCCAATCTCCACGACGGATTGCAGGTTGCCGATCTTGCCGGACCAGATCCGGTGTTCGTATTCAATGCCCGCGAAGTAAATACAGGGCGCTACCATCCCCCGCTCGTGGAACTCAACAGTGACGGAACGGGAAGAATTCAAAATTCGAACAACTTCGGAGGAATCAATCCCGCCACCAACCGATTCGTCGATGTTGACTTTGGGGAGGAGTACATCACCGACCTTTCCTTCAACCCCGCAAACTTTACGCTCGCGCAGATCATCATCAACGGCGACTTTGACGAAGACGGAAGTTTTGACTGTAGCGACATCGATGCGTTGGTTGTTGCGATCTCCACCGAATCGAACAATCTCGCCTTCGACCTGAATAACGACGGTCAACTCGACGGCGGTGATATTGATTCGTGGCTGCTGGAGGCGGGAAACCAGAATATCGGCAGCGGATACATTCTCGGCGACGCAAATTTCGACGGTGCGGTCGACGGGTCCGACTTCAATATCTGGAATGAGAACAAATTTACGAACACCGCTGCATACTGCTCCGGCGACTTTAACGCGGACGGAGCCGTCGATGGTTCTGACTTCAACGTCTGGAATCAGAACAAATTCACATCTGCTGCAGCGGCCAGAGCCCAGACTGTCCCTGAGCCGTCGGCATTCTGGATCCTTGCAATGCTGGGGACAACGACTCTGTTCCGGCGACAACAGCTTTAAGGATCGTTCGAGAAATTACTGCCTGATCTTCATCGTCTCTCCCGCGCAGGCGGGAATCCATTGAATCGGATTGGCTTTTTGATGCAGGCAAAGACATTGAGCGTTAATACGCTTCGAGTGGGTCCCCGCGTTCGCGGGGAAGACGGCCATAGGCGCAATAGGCCGTCGATTGAGTCGTGATGAACGGAGATTCGACACTAAGATCGAACGATCCCAAGTCCGCTCGGGCGGATTCGCGACCGATGTCCTGATTGGACATTGCGACTAGAATACTCTCCGTGGGACGAATGTCGTCGCTCCACCTTATTTCAGGTCGAAAGGCATCAGTTTGGACAATACTCCAGCATTCCCGGAACTACCCATCATCGGCTCGTCGAGCGTGCCGACGAGTGCTGATACTGCAACGCCCACGAATCCGCGGCGCAGGCTGCCACCGTGGCTACGACGGCAAGTCCCCAAGGGCAACGCGAATCACTTCACTGCCAATGTCATCGAGGAACTGGGTCTCGAGACGATCTGCGACAGCGGGAAGTGTCCCAATCGAATGGAGTGCTATTCGCAAAAAACGGCATCGTTCATGGTACTCGGCGATGTCTGCACCCGACCGTGCGGTTTTTGCTCGGTGAATCGCGGCAAGCCGGAAGCAGTCGCGATTGACGAACCAGCGCGACTGGCCGAAGCCGTCAAACGACTGGGGCTCGAACACGTCGTGATTACTTCAGTCACGCGTGATGACTTGCCGGACGGTGGTGCCGAACACTACTACCAGTGTGTGATTGCGGTTCGCGAAGCAACGGGCGCGGCCGTCGAAGTCCTGACTCCGGATTTCGTGACTTGTAAGCCGGCACTCGATCGCGTGATCGAGGCAGCACCGGAAGTATTCAATCACAATACAGAAACTGTCCCGCGACTGTATCGCCAAGTCCGCGGTCCCCGCAGCGACTACCGCTGGACTCTGCAACTCCTCCAGCGAGTCAAAGATCTGAATCCCGCTATCAAAACCAAGAGCGGCTTGATGCTGGGTTTGGGCGAGACGCGTGAAGAGTTGCTCGAAGTACTCGCCGATTTGCTGGACGTTGGTTGCGACTTCCTGACGCTCGGCCAGTACCTCCAACCGGCGACGGATCGATACCTACCGGTCGAACGCTATATTCCGCCCGAAGAGTTTGCCGAACTCGGCCGACTGGCCAAAGATATGGGCTTCCGCAAAGTCGCCAGTGGACCGTTCGTCCGTAGCAGCTATCACGCACGTGACATGGCTGAGTCGTTCTAGCTGCAACGACTTTCTCAAGTTCCGCGTCGCCGAGGCGGCTCGAAGCGAGCAGCGGCCCAAGCTCGGGTTAAGTCCCTGGTCAATTCGCTTCGACCAGGCATTTTGACCAAGCGCCCACTCTTGTCGGCATGCCTGTTATTCCGGTTATTGCGATTCTCTCGTGATATTTCCGACACAGTTGCTTACACGACGAAATGCCACACGACTCTCGCACCTTGCCGACGTAACCTTTTCGACAACTTCCCCCATTCACATTTGTACAAATAAAAAAGAGGTAAATCATGAAGTCCCCCCTTTGCCTGCTGGCAATCGTTACGCTCTGCTCACTACTCTCCATGGGCTGCGGAAGTGCAACACAGCCTGCTGCAGCCGTCACTGGCCCGGCCGTTCTTTGCGATCTTTGTGGACACGTTGAAGATGGTCCACGATGTTGCTCGGACGATTGCAAGACATGCCCGAAATGCAGCAAGCACGTCGGTTCGCAAGGCTGTTGCCAGTAACCCGGCGTCCAACCAAAACCTGAAGCACTGGCTGGAGAAAACTCCGCCAGCGCTTTTATCAATCCGACGTAGATTCCGACTCTGCTTTTAGGACTTCGATGTCTTTGAGAATCCTTTCGGCAGTCGCCTGGTCACCGGATTCGGCGTGAGCCGATGCGAGGCTGTCCATGACGCCCAGAACGTAGGGATGGCAATCTCCAAACTTGTCGCGCATCCTCGGTATCAGCTCTTCGAAATCAGGAATCGCTCCGGCAAAATCACCGGACGACATTTTCACCAGCACCAACGTATTCAACATTTTCAAATGGGAATCATGCTGCTTGTTGAATCGCTCTGCTGAGGTCTTCAAACCTTCTTCCAGCAACACTCTGGCTTCTTCAAGCCGATCTGTCTTTCGATAGGCAATCGCAAGATTGTTGATTGAAGAAAGCGTTTGACCATGTTGATCTCCCAACACGTCTCGCCGTCCGTCCAATGACTGTTCATAAAGCGGAATCGCTTTCTCGAAATCTCCAGCGCTCTTGTACGCCCAGGCGAGGTTGTTGGTAGCTTCGAGGCATAATGGGTGCGTCGTGCCAAGGTGCTCACGACATCGATCCAGTGCGACTTGACCTTCGGAAATTGCCTCGTCTGGACGTTCTGCAAGAATCAATGCGACGATTTTCTTGACACTCGAATCGATCGTCAGCAAGTCGTCTTTTCCGAGCGACAATTTTCTTGCAGATTCGACTTTCTGAATCAACGAGAGTGCATCTTCGTACTTCGCCTTGTGCGTGTAGGCATGAGCCAACATCATTCGCGCTTCGTCGGTCGCTTCGTGGCCGGCGGGCAAAATCCTTTCGGCCATGGAAAGATTTTCCGCAGCCAGAACGATGGATTCGTCGACTTTGCCAAGCTCAACGTTCGAATGAATCAGTGAATTCTTCGCTTCGACGATTCGTGCATGCGGTCCACCGGTTTGCTGGAAGAGATTCACCGCCGATTTGGCGTTGCCAGCGGCGGATTCGTACAAACCGAGACTGTCCTGAGTACGGGCAAGCGTCATACGGATGCGGGCTTCGTCAGCCGGTGACTTGACGGTCGAACCTTCGTCCAGTGTCTCCGAAGCTTTTTTGAGAACCTCGGCGAACAGCACACCCCTGCCATCTCGCTCCGGATCAGGGCTACGCAAAAAATCATCAAAGAACTGGAGGACGCGCTCATTCGATTCGGCCCTGGCTTTGGCACGAGCCCGCTGCTTGTTGATCAAGAACGCAGAACCAGTCGCCACGATCGTCAAACAAACCAGACCGGCGACTGCCGCTCGCACGGACGCCTGATGTCGTTTCGCGAAGCGAGCCATTCGTTCCGATAGCGATTCCTGATGGGAAGCGACTCGCTCATTCGCGAGAAAATGTTCAAGGTCATTCGCAAGCTTCCTCGGGCTGGCATAGCGGTTTGCAGGATCGAGCTGCATTGACTTGATCACAATCGACTCGAGCGCCGCAGGGATCGACCGATCGACTTCGCGAGGCCGTGTCCACTTCCCCTGCTTCACGTTCTCGATGACTTCGGCAGCATCCACGCCGATGGCCGGGCAGCGATTGGTAAGCAGCGCATAAAGCGTCGCGCCAAGACTATACACATCAGTCGTTGGATTCAGCTGATCCTTGTCGCTTCTTGCCTGTTCCGGGCTCATGAAGGCCGGCGAGCCACTGGTGCCGCTAATTAGCATCGCCTGCGTGGCTTCGTCCAGTCGCAATGGATCGATGGCTCCGGCATCCTCTATCGATCCAACCGGCGTGTAGTCGTCGCCAATCATCCGGGCCAAACCCCAATCAACAATGAGCGTTTCCCCAAAGTCGCCGATCAAAATATTCGCCGGTTTGACATCGCGATGAACGACTCCGCGGCGATGTGCGTAGTGCAGTGCAGCGCTCGCGTCGAGAATACTCCCGAGCAATCTTCGAAGCTCGACATTGCGGGCGCCCGGGTCCTCGGCGCTCCAGTCGGTATCGTGAAATTCCGTGATGGCGTCGCCCAGCGTTTTGCCTTCGACCAGTCGCATTGTGTAGAACGGCCGACCGTCTTTGTGGTGACCAATTCGATAGACCGGAATAATACCCGGGTGCTGCAGCCCGCTGGTGATGAGCGTTTCGAGGACGAATCTCTGGCGGCTTTCGGGATCATCGGCGTGATCGCCCTTGATCTCTTTAAGGGCCACGGGCCGCCCGAGCTCTTCGTCAATCGCATGCCAGACTTTGCCGAGTCCTCCTTCAGCCAACGAGGCCAACAGTCGAAACTGGCCGTTCGCGACGTTCGGCACGAGCACCTGATGGCCATCGATATGGTAGATCCCGGGCTGACTGTCATTCAGGCGAAACCGCTCTGGCAGTGAAACATGGTCCAGGTCGCGAAGCACTTCCTCAAACGCAGGAAACCGCTCGACGTATTCCGCCGCCCTTACCGACGGATCCAGCCGGGATTTTTGCCGGTGCTCGCTATAAATCAGCTCAAGCAGCCGTTCCCGATCTTCCTGAAGTTCAGGAAACGAATCGAAGTAGTCTTCGACGCGCGGGTGATCTTCTGCGGATTCCGCTTTGATACGCAGTTCCAGTTCGGACTGCACCAGCTCCCAAAGTACACGGTTGCGCATCGGATCTTCGAGTGGCAAAAATCCGGCGATCTCCGGTGCTTCCCCGGCCAGCCACGATTCCTCGAACTCGTCCACAATCGTTTCGAGCTCCAGCTGATCATCACTGAACATCTTGTGGTTGCCACTTGCTGGCCTGGACGAACTCATTCGATTTCCTCCACCATCGACTCCAGCCGCTTGCGAGCGGCTGCAAGAATGCGGCCGACTGTACGTTCGGTGCGACCGATCATCTGACTGATCTCTTCATTCGAATATCGCTCGAGCTTCAGAAAGACAACCTTGCGTTGCTTTTCGGTTAGCGAATCAGTCAAACCATGGAGCGTTTCTTCGAGAATCGCAAGCTGCTCCGACGTCGGCTCTTTGGTAAGAATCTCCCGATGGGCAGCCAGCTCGTCACTACCGGCTCGATACTCGCGCTTGATGTCTCGCTTCTGGGTTGTCAGCGAATCCGTTCGGGCGAGGCACTTTCGCACTGTAATTGTTGCCAACAGGGACCAAAGATTGTTCCAGCCATCAATCTCAAAGTGGCCGTCCGCGTGTCGCCGGAAGAAGCTACGAAAAGCCGACTGGACAATATCATCCGGATCGAACTTCGAATTGAACTGATTCGACACCCTGGCTCGCGCCAATCGCAAGAGGCGATTCACGTAGCGGTGATACACGCGAGCCGCAGCTTTGGTATCCCCCTCTTTCAGTCGGCCTTCGACTTGCCGAAATGAATTGCTGGGCTGAACCATAGGGGATACCGTCGAGACGAAAAATGAATCAGACGAACACGCGTTCTGTGAGGTATCCATTATCATCCGCAGCGCCTTTTGCCGCAAACTACCGGCAAAGCCTTGCATTCACCACATGTTTACCTGCGTCATCCGTAAAACCACCCCAACCACGCAAAACAAACGCAGGCCCCAGAAAGCACGCTGGATTTTGTTGGCGGGAAACTGTCGAAAAACACAACAAATCTTTAGACTTGCGGCAGCAATTCAAAAGGAACCAAGATGACTCACCCCTGGCACGAAATCACTCCCGGCGACAAACTCCCCTCCCAGTTTCGGGCAGTCGTGGAGATCTCCAGCGGTTCGAAAGTAAAGTACGAACTCGACAAGTCGACTGGTCTGCTCAAGATGGACCGGATCCTTTACTCGGCGGTCCACTACCCGGCCAACTATGGATTCATTCCGCAAACGTACGCAGAGGACGACGATCCGCTAGACGTGCTTGTACTTTGCCAGGAACCACTCGTACCGATGACGATCGTGAACGCCCGAGCCATCGGTTTGATGGTCATGCTCGATTCCGGCAAGAAGGATCATAAAGTCCTCGCTGTCGCAGTCGACGACCCGGAGTACAACGGCTTCAAAGATGCAAGCGAACTGCCGCCTCATCGGTTGATGATGTTGCGTCGCTTTTTCCAGGATTACAAAACGCTCGAAGGCAAGTCGGTAGAAGTCGACGATTTCCAACCGGCAGAAACTTCGTTCCCGGTTATCCAGGAAGCGCTCGAACGTTACAGCGTCAAACGTCGAAAAGGTTTCTAAGCGGCCTCGCACAAGTCGCCGGCAGAAGAAAGTTTTAGTTGGCAGTCGTCAGTTGGCAGTCGTCAGTCGTCAGTTGGTAGTTGGCAGTCGTCAGCCGACAGGGCCAATTCCGTCTTCCCCGCGAATGCGGGGATCCAGAGATACTGGCGGAGCTTCGATGCTTTGAGTGCGTCACCATGCTGCCAACTGACGACTGACGACTGCCAACTTCCCACCCCTGCCAGCAACGCTGTCGTAGTAAATCACCTACGACTGGCAATCCTTACGCACTCTATCTAAACCAACCCGCTCCAGCTTGCCGATAAATTCATCGATACGCCGCCCTCCTGGTGGTGAAATGCCACGATCGATTCAGTCTGCAAGATGCCACAACCTGACAACCAAGCCGACTCGTTCATCCGTTTCGACCCAGCAACTGCGCAGGCCGGCATACCGCTGTGTGATGAACCAGGCCACGAGATGCTGCGAACGATCGCAGGGCACTCTACCGACGTGGAGCAACAGCAATCACTGCTGGTCCGACACGCGACTGAACTCGAAGTCCGGCTGCGAAAGAAGCACCGACGACTTGCGATGCGCGAAGAGGAGTTTAGTACGCGAGCCGCCATGGTGGAGAATGAACTTCGCACGGCCAGGCTGGTCATTCGGGAACGCGAATCAGAATTGCTTCAGCGTCGAGTCGAGTTTGACGCAAGCATCCAGCGGCTTCAGGCGCAAAACGCAGACCTTGTGGCCGCGACGACGGCTCTCGAAGCCGAAGGGCAAAAGCAGTCGACAGTAATGCGATCACGGGCGAAGGACACGATTCAATCAGCCGAACTTTGGCAACGGCGACTGAAAGAAATTGATCGCGATGAACGTCTGCTCAAGGCGAAAATGGCCGATGCGGACCAGAAACAACAGCGACTGGACGAAGAACTTGCCAGGCTGCAGACCGAAAGTCGCCGGTTTGTTGAGCAACGAGAACAGGAAAAGGTTGCAGCGCAACGCGAGTTTGACGAACGCCTCAGTCGGCTGCAGGAACGAGCCGAGCGTCTGGAACACCGACGCATGGCCGTCGAGAAAATGCACCAGGATGTCACGCGAATGTATCGCGAGGCGATTGAGGTACGCATCTGCACGGAAGAAATTTGGGCTCAGATCGGAGACGTTTCGTCGACCGAGATGACCGAGCGACTGGGAGCACTGCGGCGAAATCTGAACGACCAGTACCAGTTGGCTCGCCAACAACTTGCGGACGAAAAGGGCGAAATCCAGCAACTGGTTCAACAGCTTTCCGAGCACGAAACCAACCTGTCCAACAGGAGGAATGAAGTTCGCGGCTGGGTTTCTCGCCGGCAGGAAGAAATCGAACAACAGGCCGGCCAGCTTCGAAATCGCGAGCAGGAACTGGACAAGCAGTCCGCCAATCTCCGGCACTCCGAGCGGCAGTGGAAATCAGAACGGGAGCAGCTTCAGCAGGAGCTCCGACGGCTCAAGCGGCTGGTGCGGGAAGAGTAGACGTTAATTCAAAACTGTTCGTAGTACCGGCTTTAGCCGCTTTGGCCCAATCCTGCTCAATCGGTTTGAATACGCAGGTAGTGGATCTTGTTAAAGATCCCTCAGTCGTCCACGAAAAGCGCAATTGCTACAAGGATCTTTAACAAGATCCACTACGAACGATTCGGCGTCATCCCGTGAGTTTTTACGCTGATCACAACTCTAAACTGAGCAGTATTGGGCTTTAGCCGGAATTGAGGACGGACTTCCGCCTAAAGGTCAATACTGCTCAATCGGTTTCAGGCGAACCGGCGGCGTGAACACGGTTCGAATTTCATTGCTAGTTCTTTGGCAGCCCGGCATTCGTGACTTGTCTTCATCCCGCAGGGATATCAGCTGGTAGCCCGTGGTAAGCGCAGCGCCACCACGGGTTAACTCCAGAGCATGCGTCGGTCGAGAAATCCGGCTGAATTTCTACTCGCCGTTTATCGAGAGCGAAACGGCTCGCGGATGAAATCCAAACGCCGCGATTCCGGTCTCGGTTGATTTGAATGAACTCCAGAGCGGAATCGCTCGACCGGGGTTGTGAGTGCCGCATACCGGCGGTGGCACTGCGTTTACCGCCGGCTATAGGCTGCAAAGCCTTCGGCTTGGGATGGCAGCTCTCGCGGCTGCGGAATGTCTTGCTCCTTCTCCAACCACACCGCGTTGCCGAAAGAGGGTGGTATGGATTGACTGTCGACTCTGGGCACCCGGCATCGTAAGATTGATCATCTTCACTGCAATTCGCACCAACCCTCTTCCGTCAGTTCGCCACCGTCATGTTTGTCGATCGAGTCATCATTGAAGTTCAGGCCGGCCGAGGCGGTGATGGCTGCTGCAGTTTTCGTCGCGAGCGGTACATCCCCAGGGGAGGCCCCGATGGCGGCAACGGCGGCAACGGTGGGAGCATCATCATTAGCGCCGAATCCGACGTGGATAACCTGTCGGCGATCGCCCACCGAAAACACTGGCGAGCCAACAATGGCAAACCTGGTCAGGGCTCCAACAAACACGGCCGCAGCGCGCAGGACATGATTCTCCGCGTACCGCCCGGCACCATCATCATCGACGAAGAGCACGACTTTGTGTTGAAGGATCTCACAGAGATCGGCGAGACCGTCAACGCAGCAAAAGGCGGCAAAGGCGGCCGAGGCAACACCCATTTCAAATCTTCAACCAACCGGGCGCCGCGGCAAACAACCCAGGGTGAAGAAGGCGAGCATCGCCGGCTGATCCTGGAACTCAAATCCATTGCCGATGTTGGGCTCGTAGGCAAACCCAACGCCGGCAAGAGCACGTTGCTTAGTCGCCTGTCCCGCGCCCGCCCTGAAATCGCGGCTTATCCATTTACAACGAAACACCCGAACCTTGGTCGAGTCACCATTGATCTCGATCGTTCGTTCGTGATTGCGGATATCCCCGGACTGATCGAAGGCGCACACGCCGGCGTCGGACTTGGACACGAGTTCCTGAAACACATCCAGCGATCCGGCGTGCTGGTTCACCTCGTGGAACCCGAACCGATTGACGGTACCGATCCAATGGAAAACTATCGATCTATTCGGGCCGAGCTGATGCAGTATGACGAGGAATTGGGAAGTCGTCCTGAAATCGTCTGCGTGACGAAAGCGGAACTTCCCGCAGCGGAAGAGTTTCACCAAAAACTCAGCTCCGAACTGGATCGAGATCCGTTACTAATCTCGGCAGTCACCGGTCAGGGTCTCAACCAACTAACGTCCGCCATTTTCGAATTACTAAAAGCCACATCAGTAAAGCAGGACTAGAAGTGATTTCAAAACCGGTTTTGAAAGTTTGTAGTACCGCCTTTAGGCGGAATTTCCGGCTAAAGCCGGTACTACGAACACAGGTTTTGAAATGCCTTCTAGCCTCGCGGCCGGTATTTCAGCGGTGAGAATTCGCATCAGCCGTGAGAAATTGATGAGTCCAAAGAACATCACCGGGTCCGGTGGTATCGATTGCGTCAAACGAACCGGAGGGCAACCGAGATCAGGCGGGGCGAATCGCGCCGATCCCGGATTCGTCGGTTGACGGCAGACCGGGAATATCTAGACTTGATGAACTATGCCAACACGCGTGGAGCGACGAAGCCTCCTCACGTGTGACTACCACCCAGAGCGGGCGTGGCGGAACTGGCAGACGCGCTAGGTTGAGGGCCTAGTGGGAGTTAAATCCCGTGGAAGTTCGAATCTTCTCGCCCGCACTACTCTTACCCTTGGATTCCAAGGGCTTTCGGCAATCATAACAGTCTTCATGATTTCGGTGGTCCAATGCCGTTTCGGTCCTGCTGGGGACAAAACGGGGACGCCGTTGGCTTCATGTTGCTGACGTATTGCAAACTGCAAATGTGTTGATGTTGTGTCGCTGGTTCTTTCCACAATTCAGGAAAGAATTCCTCCATGGCATCATTGGAAAATCGTAAGGATGGCGGCTACCGCATCGTATTCCGTCATTCAGGCAGAAAATTCAGTCGCTCGCTCGCCACGAAATCTGAAAGAACGGCCAAGGCAGCACTTGCTCGGTTTGAGGATAACTTGCACCGTCTGAAGATCGGGACTCTCACAATTCCGCAAGGAGCCGATCTAGTCACATTTCTTCTTTCAGATGGAACGCTCCATCAATCTCCGAAATCTCTAAGTGTCGTCACCCTGTCGGAGTTGTTGGATAGCTACAAGAACGATCTGCCGGATAATTCAATCGAAGAAAACACGCGAAAGATGATCGAAATCCACATTCGTCATCTTGAGAGATTGATCGGCGAGCGTACTCACGTTCAGGCAATCGATCAAAAAAAGATTCAGGAGTACATTAACGATCGCTCCAAAGAACGAGGCCGAAACGGAACGGTCGATACTGTCACCATCAAAAAAGAACTCGCAACGCTCAAGTCCATTTGGAGGTGGGCGAATGCAGGTAACCTTATCGAGCATTCATTCCCAGCATCCCAGCTTAAGTTCGCAAAGACGCGTCAGCGGAGCCCATTTCAGACGATGGAGCAAATTGAGCGACGTATCGCCCGCGGTGGACTGTCCAGTCAGGACATTCATGAGCTCTGGGAGTGTCTTTTTCTAAGTATGGAGCAAATTAACGAGTTGCTGCAGCACGTGAAGTCTGTTGCAAAACACGGATTCATCTTTCCTGCATTCTGCGCGGCAGCATTTACAGGCGCCAGGCGATCGGAGCTGTTGAGGTCGGAGGTCGATGATATTTGCTTTGAAACAGGCACCATTTCGATTCGCGAGAAGAAGCGAGTTCGCGGCCAAAATTCAACTCGCACCGTTCCAATGTCACAAACTCTCTCAAGTGTACTTCACGAGTGGATTGAAAATCACCCTGGTGGGAAATACACGTTTTGCCTAGATCCACCATCACGTAGCGAACTTACGCCTAATCAGGCTGTCGACTACTTCAAGCGATCTCTCACTGGATCAAAATACGAAGTCGTGAGAGGTTGGCACTGCTTCCGACACAGTTTCTGTAGCAATTGTGCGGCCGCGGGCCTGGATCAGCGACAGATAAATGGCTTTGTTGGTCACCAAAGTGATGAAATCGTGAGGAGATACCGGCACCTATTCCCGAATCGGCAGAAGGCGGCACTTTCTAGAGTGTTCGAGTAGTTGGCTACGGACTGCAGCGACGCAGCAGACCTTCATTCTGGTATCGCTCTATCTCTTCACGGGAAATCATCCATTCCGAATGAGCGCCTCTCCCGGACGCCCGTTTTTGGCAATTTATTCGCCCATGCCGACACCATTCTCTTACCGTGAATCGTGCCTTGCCGAGGGCGTCTGCAGTTTCAGCAACCGAATACCATTCCTTGGAATCGTTCTGCGATCGAGCGATCAGTACTGCCTCGATCTTGGTCATTCGATCGTTCAGCTGCGAGAGAAGTTCAACAAGATTGTCCATAGTATCCTCAAAAAACACAGCTATGACAAAGCAGTTCCTCAAACGCCTTTCGAAGCCCATTGCCAGACACTAACAATGCAAGGCTGATTGGGAAATTCAAAACGAGCTTGTCGAATAGTAAGCAGGTGTTCTTCATTGATATCCGCCATAGTCCTCGGTGAGCCGGAGTGTTGTTCTGTTCCACAGAACAGACGTAACCGAGTGACATTGCGTGAAGCAAATTCGCTCAACACCGACGAACTCCCTTCGACCACTTGGAGCAATCAAATCAGATTAGCGAGATCTCAGCCCCTATTGGCCCCGAAGTGGGTCCGTTTTACACGCCGATCTCCAGCCGGCACGAGTTTTCAAACAAACAGTCTGTACCGATCAGTAGAGCTGTGTCACCGTGTGTTCTTTTTCGATGGATAGATCCACTCGATTAATCGTCAGTTTTCCATTTGCGTTGTGCAGCGCTCGGGCCACAAGATTCACCAGCGTAAATCTGTGGCAATAAACCTTGTCTTGATCAGCATGTTCGAGTGAATCGAAGTCGAGACAACAGGGTTCAGCGCAAAGCAATATCGCGATTCCACCCACCGCAGCCGCCGACTCGACGAAAGCCCTTACCGCAAGGATCGCGTCTTCTGATAGTTCACTCATGTAGGCGTCACGAAATCCGGCCCACCGCGTAACTTCCTCAACGCCAGCACGCCAATCGGCGAGTAACGTTTCGGACGGCGCAGCGATGGGCAGATGAAAATAGGCGTACTCGTTGCCACTGGACGATAACATCCGGGGAATTTTTGTGGCGAACTCAAGCGGGCCCCATGAACCGCTTCCGCCGGCACCAGTTCTTCGAACATCTACGATAGTTACAGGCCGATTCATCTCCGCGAGACGCTTTGCAAACTGCTCTGTCACCTTTCCTTTGAAGGCATTTCTTCGTCTTGTCCCGATCGTGCCAATATCGACGACAGCTACCTTTGGATCCATCGCCGGGAGTTGCAGCGAGGAATTGAGCGGTCCGCGAAGTACCCAGTGGTCTTTGAGCTTTGTGACTTCATCAATGATCATTTTATCTGCCCTTAATACGAACACGTTCGTGGAAGAAAGTCCACCATTCGCTATGCCCTTCGCCGTGGCTGCAGGCCTTCGTTTAATAACGGTTTATCTCTTCTCGGGAAATCATCTTTTCCGAATGCGCGCCGCGCCTCGATTGCCGTTTCTAGCTCCTGATTCGCCCATGCCGACACCATTCAAGGGGCCTCAAAAAAAGTGGCACTGGCCCAAGTGTCTATGCCAATTCCATTGCGGTTCGTCGAAAGGTAAGTTGGTATATCTCGAATGCCGACGACATACGGTATGCGAAGCTCCATTTTTCGACGCTTAACGGGAGCAGCGACTTTGCTCGGCGTCAGAGGAAGCGTCTATGCCGTAGAGGACTGCCAAGTCGCAACGCAGACCTTTATCAATCCGAGCACGAGCCACACGTTTCGCAAGATCAATCAATACGTTTATTCTTTTTTCAATATCAGCGAATTTGGAAAATCTCGTCTCTCCTTCTAAGTGCGGCGCTACCGGAATAATCCCTGTCTGCTTGCCTCGATCTGCTGCGAGCGCCTTGCGATAGATAACTCCACTGTATTGACCTTTGCATTGTCGCAATTCCTGCCCAATAGCAGCGAAAAAGTGATTGTCGTACTCGCTAACGTGTTCGAAGATTGCTTGGTCCAGGTATTCTGTTGTTTCTCGGTCTGACAAGTCCACTAAATTTTGAACTGTTCTAAGGCATGCCCCTCGTTTCTTGCCAACGTCACTTTCTTGAAGGAGAACACTGAGCCTCGCGAACAAATGCGATGCTTTAATCGTCATGTGCTCATAACCCATGTTGCCAGCTGTATACATAACTTGGTGAAGAATTTCGAATCCTCTGTCATGCAGAAAACAGTCAATGTTTTCTCTAATCATGACATCTGTTGGTTCCACCAGAATGTCCCTAATCACACTTAGCTCTGGTTCAAGTTGGTGTGATTGTTCCATCCGATCCACGGTTGATGTAAATTCGGATATCAGTCTAAACCGCGCCATCTCAGCGTATCTCTTTATGCAGCGAATCGCGAATTGAGCAATATCGGCTCCAGTGCAATCTTTGCGATTGAATCAGCGCTACTGCTCATCATTCCATGTAGCCTTTGGAGATTCTCCCTGGCTACCGCCAGTTCCGACAAAGCGCCACTCGCCAGTAACGTGGTGACGGCAACGCGTAAATGTTCTTCTGCATCATCAAATTGGCCCATCAAAACAAGTAATCGGCCGAGGTTGCTTTGACAGGCTCCAAGTTGTGACTCCCGCATCGGATCTCTCTTGAGTATTTTGATTGCAAGCCTTAAGTCTTCTTCGCTCTCTTCAAAGCGCCGCTGGCATTCGATCGCTATCGCTCTATTGTTTAGAACTGTCGCGAGCCGGTAATCACGTATTTCAATCATATTGCACACGCTGATTGCCAACTCAAAGTCCCGCTCGGCCTCACTTACTCTTCCCAACCCCCACAAAAGACTGCCTGAGACGTTGTAACAATGCACCAAATCAGGACTCAGGCCGATGTTGTCGAAGATCCTGATTGCCTCTGTAAGAAGTTGTAGAGCTTCATTGTTTCTCTTCGCACTGATATGAACATCTGCAAGAGCACGCAGTGAATGTGCATAGTCTTCGCTTCCAGGGCGAGAGTTATCTAGTGCTTCTACACAGCTACTGACTGCTTCGTCTGTTTGTCCCAAGAAAGCAAGAACTTCTCCCAACAGGCGAAGGCAGTTAGTTCGCCACTCGAGTGTGGTAGTTGGTAGCGAAAGGCATCGCTCAAACATCGCCTTCGAATGCCGGAACTGCTTTGCCTCTAAGTAGACGGTTGCGAGGACGAAAAGGCCGTTACGGAGTCGACTGTCGTCATGATCAAGGGTATCGAGAATCAACTCGAATGCTCTAGCGCATTCCAAGTCATTTTGGTTGCGCATTACGACGGAACAACACCAACTAACGAGTTCATCAAAAGCTGCTTGCGATATTGCCAATAGCGACTTCGCTTCCTCAGCGCCATTACGGTCAATAATCTCAGCAACAAATTTTACCAAAGGTATGTCTGTTGCATTTAGGTTCCGGTTGCTCAGCTTGGTGTGTTCCTCAAGCTCTTCATCCGATGGAGTCTCTAATTCGCAAATTTGCTCAGAACTAAATCCCCCGCCACTTGGCTTGAGAAGCTTCCAAATTTTATTGAAATCGTCGGACATTATTCAGTCTTATTTTGGCCTGAAGATGAAGATGCCGCCAAGGCACAAATTGCCGGAATATGCTTCCGAATAGTACGGCAAGCTCCAGCTAGATCGTGAGTGGACTTTTGGTTTCCCAGCGCAATGAACCCCACGGCTAACTTGCGCAGTTCGTTGTCGTTGGTTAGTTGACCTCTGCGGATTTTGTCCTTTAGCAAATTCAGCAATTGATAACTCAAACTCACTATACAACGTATCCGGCGCATTCGACGGTTGATTGCTTGCTCAGTGCTTTTGATCCTCTTCGCTACTTTCCGATTCGTGGCTGCGTTGATGATTATCATTCCGTCTAACTCCTCGGCGTAAAGCGCTAACGTACGCCGTTGTTCGACATTCAAAACCGACTCTATCAGTTTATTCCTTTCGGCCGTTGCTACTTCTTCGAAATGTGGATCGTCGCACATCGTCGAGTTGGAGAATGATTCCATGGATTTCCCGGTACGACCTCGTTGTTTATTCCCTTTCCTTTCTAGACCAATGTTTCGGGCATTTTTCGCTTCTTTACGTTTCCGGTCTATGAAAGTCCTGATATACGATCGTTTGAAGTAGGAACGCAAATGCTCTTCTGATTCAAATTCAATGGTGAGTTTGCGCTCAAAAAATCTCAACAGAACCTCTTGAGCGATGTCCTCGGCTTCACTCGCATCGCACTTTGTGCGTCTGACGAGGTATCCGGGTACGTCTGCCCATGCGAGCCTGAAGGCGACATCGAACGTTATTGCATTTCCTTCGATTTTGATCTGCACGCTTCGGCTCCCACGATATCTCTTTTCCCGTTAACGTCAGATCATGACAAGAACTCCGTAACTCATTGCGATGGTCGTACTTATCGGCACTAGCGAGTATCGAAGGCCATCGAGAAATTTTGCCATATCTTCAATCCCATATTCAAGGTACACCTCGCGTATGGCTGTCACGGCTTTGGTCGCGTAGTCCATGCTTGACAATGGACAACTGGCGAGAAATCGTCCTACTTCAGCTTCGGCTTCTATCTCGCCGCGATAGTTGATCACTCTGATAGTAAACTCGAGTCCGCCGACAAGAATTCTTACTTCAGGAAATCGACGTCGAACTTCACGGCACCACTCTATAGCCGCCTTGTGCAATCGATTACCTGTAGGGAATTCCGCTTCACTCCATTCTAAATGCTCATGACACTTGCTGTGTTGTTCTTCCCGTCTTCTTATCATTCTTTGTTCCATAATGCATGATGACAGATTGCCAGAGTTAGCTGTAGAAAGCAAATGATATTGACTTTCGAATCCTGTCACTGGTTTTCGTTGAGCCACTGCAAGAGGGGCCATCAGTGTGATGTCCTCGCCTCTAAACACCAGCTTGGCCTAAAGTCAGCGGCCCCCAAACGCAACAGTAGCAATGTCGAACGAATCATCAGAAACAAGAACTACGCACCCGCCATTCGAGGTGCGATTCACTAAGCAGGTTGATGCCGCGATGGCTCAGTCGCAAGACGGCGATGCCGTAGCAATGAAAGACCACCCTGCGAAATCGCAGAGTGGTTCCACGAATGCCCACGAACTTCGACTCGACCCATGCAAGGAAAATCTCAAAGGCTACCCTACCGTGGTCGAGCTCTTTCCAATTTCGGAACAAGACATAGGTGACATGGTTCGTTCCATCGAAGGGGACGGACAGTTTGATCCCATCACAATTCTTCGCAAAGACGGAGCTCGATTCATACTTGACGGATTGACTCGCTTCATGGCGTGCCGTCAGCTCAAGAAGCGTTGCCGATACGTGGTAATCACAGAGAAAGAACTGGCAGGAAAATCACCAGCCGAGTGGGCAATAGCGAGGAACGTGGCGTCAAAATCTGGTCGTCAGCTGAATGACTCGCAGCGAGCGATCGTGGCTGCCCGTTCGATAAAAGCGGTTTTTGAGCCGCTGTGCAAGGCAAATTCTCGGAGCGGAAAAGCAGTCCCCAAAGACGAACGTGGAACAGCTAATGAAAGGGCTGCCCGAGCCGTCGGCGTTACTCCGAACAGGGTAAGGCAGGCGGTAAAGATTCTTGGCGACGAGGAAATTGTCGGCCTTGTATGGGATGGCACTCTGGCCATTTCGAAAGCAGCTCAGCTGATGTCGCTTAGCGAAGAAGAACGAATTCTGGAAATTCAGCTCGCGAAAGCTGAGAAAGTGATGGCTGACCAGTCGACCGATTCACCAGCCGAGAAACCAAAACAGCCGACGAAGAAATCGACGACGCTCAAGGACGGCCTCCGAACAGAGATTCCCGCCCAGCTGATCTCAGTTTTTCAGACAAAGAAGGTTATTGACCGGCACATTCGCGCACTCATGAAGATGGAAGCTTGGCTGGAGACCGCAAAAGAAGCACACGCCGGCCGCTTGCTGGAGGCTTTGTCAACCCAGTCCGTCACTTCCCTTCGACTTACTCTTGAGGAGGCCCGGCCATTTGCCGTCTGCCCTGACAGGGACAAGCACCCGCAAGGTGGCAGATGTCCAACATGCAAGAATGAAGGCTGGCTTTCCGAGAAAGAGTACAACCACTTCAGAGAATCAAACAAGGAGAAACTTCGTTGACCTGTGTCAGCGATACCGCGCAACCTATGTCGCCGCATTTCTGCTCCGTTTCCGGGGAATGGCTTAAGCGCCATTGCCTGGGGATTTAATCGCTTGCACGCCCCGAAGGAGAATTCGTCTTCTTTTAGTGCATGCATTATTGGAGAAACGCTTATGAACTTTTTCAAAAAGCAAACAAACGGAAATCGTGGTGGCAATCCACCAAATGCTATTGAGAACTTAACGGCCTCGTTGACTGCCAAAATCTGGCAGAAGGAACGGGACGGGAAGACACTCTTTTGGTGGAGCCTCGCCAGACGTGATGACAATGGTAAGACATACATCACGAAGAGACCCGAGCATCTCACCCAGATGCCGGAATTTGTGGCTAAGCTCTCGGAAGCGTTTGCAAATTCATCTGCTATTGACGAGCGATTGCGAGAAAGACTTCTACGTCAATCCGCTTTTCTTTATCAGTTGGCGCAAACGAACCGCGACGAGTCTCAGGCGGAAGTTGATGAAGTTAGCAATGGCCTGTCATTCGCTAGCTAATCAATAAGGTTGTACAGCCGGATGTCTTGATGCGTTACTCACGTAACCATCAAGCTCCGGCTTCTTTATTTGTCGAGTCGCAAGTTTCGTCACCCACGATGTGACGAACCACTAGTGTTGTTGCAAACTTTGCCCCGGCGCCGACTTGCGCCTCTCGCCCAACCGATTAACCGACTGACCTATGCCCGCAAAGAAACGCCCGACCGCGCTGTACGCCCGCCGTGATACGGCATTCCTCGCGCACGTGGCCCGGTATCGAGTCGGGCTCTATCAATCGCTTTCACAGGTGCTCTTCGAGGAAGCTGGAAAGCCGATTGGTACGATCGCGTCGAAGCTCGAAAAGCGCGATCCGCCCTTGGTAAGAATTCACCACCGGGCCATCGAAGGCGGAAATAATTTCGTGAGTGTGACTAGGGATGGATGCCGAAAGCTTGGGAATGTCCCGGTGCAGCGTGGGGCGAAGCCACCGAGCGGAGCAGCATTGGATCTCGCAATTGGTGTATCGTTTTTCTGCTGTCTGACTGGTACACGACGTTACCGGCTGGAGCGCTCGCAGATGCTTGAGCTTTTCGGAGAGGATGCACCGCCCGACAACGTACCGCATATTGCAACTGACGAGGACGGCTTGCCACGGGTATATCGAGTATTTCAACCGGCAATTGAGACATCAAAAGCAATCAAGCGAATTCGCGAATTGATTGAAGCCGCATCCAAGAATAAGGCAATTCGCCGATGGTTACTTCAGGGCGACTACGGCTTTGCGGTACTAGCTCCGTCCGAGTCGAGCCGAAAATCGCTCGAAAAGTCGCTTGCCAAGTCAGAGATTGCGAAAGACTACTCAATCTTGCTTGGAGTGGGCCCAACGTCCGCAACGCTTAGAAACGCACTCCGAGAAAGGAAGTCAAAATAGCTGAAGATGCCATTCATTTCGGAACGGACGTGGCGACTGGCGAGCCCGTCTTTGTGCCGCTTGCCACGTTCAAGCAGCACTGTCAGGTGCGTGGCATGACTGGTAGCTTGAAGAGTGTTTTTACTACATATGTGTTATCGCAAATCGTTTCCAATACTGATGCGTGTGTCTTGTTCGCTGATTTTGGTGGTGACCTTTTTACATTCAATACGCTCAAACAAATTGCTCAATCTCGAGGCAAGAAATTTCGGTTTCTTTCGACAGCCTTTACCGACGACTGGGATAGTTTTGATCCGATGAAGAGCTGTACGCCACTGTCGGAAGCAACGCTTATTCGGGCAACCAATTACCTCGTGACTTCCTTGAGCCTCTCATTCGGTGAAGGTTTCTCCACAGGGTACTTCTCGGACATAGCTGTACTTACCATTCAAGATGCGCTTTCCCATTGCATAGACATGGGCCTCCTTTACCCTGACATAAACCAAGTATCAGAAGTTGCTGAGAAGTCGTCAAAACACTATCGAAGGAACGATGTAGCGCAGGCTACCATGGCTTTCCGGCAGTTGGCAAATTATCCGCAACTTCGAAATGCTCCCGGTAGCGAGGACCGTGCAATCTGCTTTGAGCGTGCAATCGAGAACGGAGAAGTCATCATTGGTCACCTCCCTGGCCTGCTTCAGCCGACCTCAGTCAAAATTGGAGCGCTCATGTTTTGGAGCTTGATTTTGGCAGCAATTGATCGAGCTGAGGCTGGGTTGCCGAAAAAGGATGTGTTCCTTGTCGTTGAAGAGTGTTCAGTGATTGCACGTGCACCAAGCTTTGAGAAAGCGCTTACGTTGGGCCGCAAATTTGGGGTTCGATTGGTCCTTGTTCATCAGACCAGTGAGCAACTCCGGGGTGGTGGCCATTCAGCTGACATGCGACCCATTGTGTCCGACAACACCGCCATAAAGTTGCTCCTAACCAGCACAACGCGAGATGATGAAGACCAGCTTCGCGGTTTTTCCGAAGACATTGAGCGACTTCGCGACGGCGGAAAAAGCTATTCAGGTCTAAATGCTTCAACACAAATTCGCGGGGTATATGAACCCCGGCTCGAAAGGAACGAAATCCTCCACACGTCCGCAATCACCGGTGAAGGTTTTCTCGTTTACCGGGCAGGCGATAAGCATCGTGAACCCATCCGCATCAAGTTCGATCCCATTTACTTTCACGAGTTCTTCACTCCCGAGGCTCATGCAGCCCTGAGCTCAATTCCGTTGCCAAAACGCGAAGCACCTCCCGAACCAGTTCCGCGGCAAAGCGACTTGAACGGAAAAGGTGATATCTCGCCCGAGCGACGTGCACGGCACGCACAAATACGCGCCGTCATCGAGGAATGCAAGAAGGAAGAACGCTGGGCCGACTAAAAGTGTCACGAATTCCCGTTTTGGTTGCAGGTTACTTCACGAGTTTTGCGTTCGAGCGCGGCCATGATTCTTGAGAATTGGTATCACGTTTGCCACCACTGCAACGCTAAATGGTACTCGCTGGAGCAGAACTCGCGGTGCCCACGTTGCAACGAAACTAGTCGCTCCAACGAACCGCTACAGCCCCCATGGACCACTAACAATGAACCAAACACCAGAATTGGCAGACTTCATATTCGAGTTTCTCGAATTGTCTCTCGGAGAATCCGAAGAAAGTTTGCGTAAAGAAGCGGCCAAACTAGATGCGACTTACGAGCAGTTTCTTGCAATGAGCCTCGCTCAGCTTATCGCCGAGCGTTACACGCTCACGCCGAAGTACGAGACGAATTGACTCCGACCAAGAACGGTCAATCGTCTGACTCTCTAAGTAAATGCAATCCGTTGGCGTCACGCTGATTCGACTTCTCTTTGGGGAGGCAAAGGTCACGCAGTGTTCTTGCTTTCTCAACGAGGTAAGTCCGCGCCACGCTGCGCGTTAGCTAAATCAATTCTTCATATCGGAAAACAGATGACAAAACGAATGACACTTAGCGAGAGAGACGTGGATTCTCTTGCGGTACTGACAGGAAAGGTTGGAAAGCTCACGCTCGATCAGTACGCGTCGACATGGTTCGGAGAGCTCAAGCATCCCAGACAGTCGGCTGCGAATAAGCTCCGGCAGTTTCGAGAACACGATTT
Organism: uncultured Pirellulaceae bacterium; assembly: GCA_938040995.1. Lineage (GTDB taxonomy): Bacteria > Planctomycetota > Planctomycetia > Pirellulales > Pirellulaceae > CALHZT01. The sequence goes on from CALHZT010000040.1 coordinate 34,906, forward strand.
AGTCTCGACCGTTACAGCAACAATCCATCCCACACTCTCACTTGCGGGCCCAGTATTCACATGGGCACCCGGCGTCGATGCACCAAACGCGGAACGGCTCTCGTGGATCTTGCGAAGTCGCTGGACCAAGCCGCCAAAGCGAACAACGGTGATTGTTCCAACGAGAAAGGCTGCTGGCCTCGTCGGTGGCAACGCGGTTCATCCACCGCGTTCGAGAGCTCTGCTTCATGACATCCACGTCTCAGCTATCTATTTGCTCATGCGGGAACGGAATCGAAACATCGCAGACGGCTGGCTCCACGAATCAACACTTTACGGAAATGGCTTTGGAAAGAACGGTCTGCCGCTCCCCGACGCAGTTATCGACTTGGATCAACCAACATTCATCGACTTTGGTGGCAGTTATTCAGCGGCGAAGGTACGAAAGCTACATCGCGGATATGCAGCGCAAGGCATGGCATATCAGCTTTGGTAGATGGCACGAGATCTTTTGCCGCCTCCACAAACCAGAGGAGTATACGAACCATTTGAGTCTGCAATCACACGGCAATTCTGCCAATGAGAGCGGGTTCATTTTTTATGGAGAAAGAAAATGGAAAAGCATGACGCTAACACTTCAACGATCGCGAGTCCCGAAATGATTGTTACCTATTCGAGGGAGCAAGCGATTCTTGACGGTGTTCTAGTTGACGTAACGGAAACCGCGTTTGAAGCAGGGCTCAAGTACCCGACGGCAGTCACTGCGGCTGTCTGGAACACTTTTGTCGCTGTACCGGAAGATGCGGATTGGCAAGATGAGGAAGGAAGGCTTTGGGATATTCTTTGGATGCTTCGAACGAAGATTCTCAGTACTCATGGTCACGCTTCTGAATTGGAGTTCTCAGTTGTTGTTCAGAATTCCAAGTTCAACCCCAAGATGATCACCTTAAAGGCAGTCTGCGGTCCAAACGACGATGGCAGTCCTGCGATCACGGTGATGCTTCCAAACGAAGACTAGTCTGTTTTGCGGTCTGCCTTGTTTGCAAGTGCGCTTCGCAAACATGCGTGAACCGATTTTCTATTCACGGAGGACTATGAAAAACAACCAAAGGACTGAACACCAAGAGCAACCTTTTTGGCACCCAACTGTTGGCTTCAAACGATGGTTCCGATCACAGCTCATTGCACTAGGCACTGTAGCGGTACTATTCGGTCTCATTCGGCTGTTAACGACTTGGAACAACTAAGAACGCTCCGGCACCAAGGTCCTTGCATCTCAACAACTGAGATCATTGACCTTGTGCCATTTTTCTCAACATCCGGATTCTGACCATGAAAAGCAACTCGCGTGCTGACTTGCATTTATCCTTTCCCGACAACAGAGTTTTTACCAGAAGTAACCCGGCAACTGCGGCTGTCCTTACCGTGATTTTCGTTTTCTTTTCTACTGACAAGGAGCCATCATTGCTACCAGGAAGAATCGAAATTGGAGAATTCACTCTTTCCCCAAGTGGCGCTGTTTCGTTTGCTGGAATGAATGTAAACGGGCCAGTCGAAGTTGAGCAGGCTGGCACTGAGTTCGCCTATTCGCCCGCAAAGCAGACGCTCACCATACACTCTGAATCAAAGATTCCCTCGTGTGAATTTTCATACAAAGACTATTCGTGGTACTGCGCCCCACCCCAGACAACTGTCGATTCGGTTAACCAGTTTGTTCCTTCACCTTGGCTAATCGACTCAGCGGATCAGTTCGGATGGACCCCGGTCGGTTCTGCGTTTGAGCTTGGGCAGGCCCCCAATCAACTACCCAACGTGGCGCCATTCCATGAGTTTGGTCCCGTCCGCCTAAGCCGAAGCGGGTGTGTCACTGTCGGTCCTCATCTGTTTGGCAAACGCGAAACCTTCGATGAGATTCAGAAAGACGGCTTTCTCGTCCGTCGCTCTGCAAACAAGAGCGCTCTTCAACCGGGAAAAAAACTTCTCCAGATTGCAGACATGAAGACAGGCGAGAACAAGATTCTCTTCTTTCGATCTGGAAAGTGGTTCGAAGTAGTCATTGAGCGCTATTCCGCACATTCGTTAACGCGGTATCGCATCAGACGACCGCTTTGCATTTCGCTCTCCATTCTGTTTGCTTGGGTTGCGTTTGCATTTCGTTAGATGATGTCACGGGCACTCGTCTTGTAGATGAACAACAACAGTCGGTTTTCACCTAACTCAGATAACAACCCATGACCATACAAACGCGAATACCTGCCAATTTCCCGATCGGACCTAATAGGAAGATCGTCTTAAAAGAAGACGGAACAGCTCTCCTCCATCGAAGAGAACTGCGACACGACATTTCATTTGAGCACGAACGAGCCACATACTACTACTGGCATGGCATTAAGCTTTTGATGATACGCGCTTCAGCCAAGTCCAACATTCCATCTGCCAACTTCTTCTACGATTCGTATTGCTGGGTCGGTGAATGCCCCGACCAACGCGCTCTTATAAACCCTGTCGAGGAAACGCCATGGCCAAGTGACTGGGCAAGCCAATTCGACCTTGAGCTATCTCTCGAAAGCTTCCCTCACGAAAGGCAAAAGGACCAGCACATTGGCTCCGTCACGCTCCGAGCGGATGGCTTCGTTATTGCTGGCGATCAAGTTCGATCAACGCTGGCGCCGTTTGATGCAATCGACTGCGACGAAGTCAGTTGTCGAGCCCGAGCGATTTCGCCTGAACGCAAAGGGACGGTACCGATGGTCGAAATCTATGACAAAAGGTCCGGAGAAGTATTTCTATATCGAAGAGATTTCGATGACCAGTGGAGGCAGTATTTCGTAGTCGGCTACCGGCGAAAGATTCGGCCTGCCACGTGGCTGGGCTACTTCACACGCCGCTTTCGATTAGCGTCATTCAGCCTTCTGCCTCGTTAGGAGACGGAATCTCGCTCGATTCTTTTTCAACCGATTGGAGGTCTAACTTTGCAATCATCACTACAACAGGCAACGCAAATTCCCGTGGACTTTCCGGTGGGAATCGAATCCAGATTGGTCTTGCGTAACAACGGGACAGTATATTTGAACGACGATAAGCTAACCGCTGATGCGACGCTCGACCTTGAAGGAATTACGGTCGAATACTCACTCAAGGAAAGAACGGTAAGGGTACGGGCTGCTGCTGAATCCGGCATTCCTTCTACGGACTTTTTCTACGCCAATGATTTCTGGTGGGGCCAGCCGCCCTCCGAGGCATGTAGTTTTGAAAACGCACTTGTGCCTACTCCCTGGATCGTTGATTTTGCCAAACAATTCGGATTGGTTGCACACATGGAAGGATTTTTCCATCCAGCAAATAGCGTCCTCAAAGTTGGGCCCATCACTATGAGCAATTCAGACACGGTTCTCATTGGACCAAAAACTTGCAGTTCGACTGGCGTCTTCGATGAAATCGAGTACGCGAATGTTATTTGCCGGGCTAACGACGAGATGTCCGAAGGTTATGCCACAATGCTCGAAATTCTCGATAAGCAGACTGGAGAAAATCACTTCTACCGACATGACTTGGAAGGCTATTGGTTTCAGTTTGGCATTACTGAATTTGATATCCCACTTACTTGGTGGACCACGCTGGTTGGGAATACAATTCTCTTTTTTTGTTGGTTCTTCCGTTGCTATTGTTTTTCTACTGGGCAAGTTGACTTCCGATCGGAATAGATGCTAATTACGAAGACGTGAGCTCCCCAACGCGAATTGACTACAAGCAGGCTCGGGAAAAAGTCTCCATGGCGCTCGTCTTGGAACTGCTCAGCTTCGAGCCAAATGGCAGATCTGGCGATCAGCTTCGGGGAAAGTGCCCGATTCACAAATCGGACAATTTGAAGAGTCGAAGTTTCTCAGTCAACCTATCGAAACACGCCTTCCAGTGCTTTGGCTGTGGTAAACGTGGCAATCAGCTGGACCTGTATCGTCTTACGACCAGGCAATCGCTCTATGACGCGACCAAAGAACTTTTGGAGAGATTTGCCTAAGAATTGAATTCGTGCGAACTTGAGTTCATGGAAGTCTATCTAAAATTCCCAATCAGAGACGTAGCTGGCACAAGTGCTGATGCGATTGAATTCAAGTACAAGGTGATTGACGCAATTGAAAATACAGGAATAGGACAGGTCACTGGGAGTGGTATGGGCTTTGGTGAAATCGACATTGATGTAGAAATGGCAGATTCGACGGATGGCATTTCCCGCCTTCGTGCTTTAATGAAAGCACTTCAAATCGAAAGCGTCGAAATCCGAGACTCATAGGTGGCAAGGAATCTTCGTAGTGAGAATGCAACTTGTGATTCCAAGTCGAGATCTCTTGATGCCCCATTTTCGATCCATAAGAGACGTGCATCAAGAAAAGCACCCGGTGCAGGCTCAACGATGCTTGCAAGAAACCTCGGGGATGAATGGTGCTCAACTAGCCAACTGCGTTCCCCTACTTGCTTGCACGTGAAATTCGGAATTACCTGCAATTCGCTCATGCCTTAACTATGGCATATGAGAGCCACTCATTGCAATCTTCCTAACCGATGTGCTCATCCGGTCAAGAGTGACAGCCTTCCTGAAAAGGTCGCAAAGACTGGTACGCCTTGGCTGGCTAGCCAATAGAGAAGAGGAACCCGTGGACAGAAAATTTCGCTACGTGAACGTTGGCGATGTGCATGAATTTATACACAGAATTTGAATCGACGAAGCTGGTTTTGAACCCAGACGGTCTGTCATTTCAGTGTTGACGACCAAATAACAGCACATTCGCCAGAAGGCAAATGCTGGATAACCTCAAATGCATCATCCGTCTCTCGAAGACCCAAGAGAATCTGCGAAACTGATTTATTCGGCTCGCTGACTTCGAGGATTTGTTTTTCTTGTGGAGTCTTTCGAACAAGAATAAACTCACGCAGAGTACGGGACGAATCTGGAGCGTTGTTAAGGGTTCCAGCGTCAAAGAACTGGCTGGTTCGTCCGTAGAGGAGATACTTGATTGAGCCTCTTTCGACGACATCAATTAGTCCTCCGCCTAGCTGCCAGCCTTGGCCCGCTTGGTCTAGATCTTGTTCAAGAATGAGTTCTCCGTCATTCACATTCAATGGCCGCAGCTGATCTGTGTCGGACCTAGGGTCAGCCGTTGGTTCGTGGGCTAAGACAGACTCCAGCCACTTGACATGGAGGTCTTTGAAAGCCACGTCGCTTGCCAACGCGTTTGTCGAGCTAAAGGTGCAACCGCACAGTAAGCCTAGTACGATCCAGCGATAAACATGGAGCAAAAGTGAGAAATTGATTTTCATTCGTCGTTTCATACTACTTTCTCTTTCTTCGGTCAAATAGCATCAGGCAACCAATAATCAATAACGTGCTGCTGTTCGGCTCGGGTACCGACAACGGTCTTTGAACCCAATTCATTTGACCAACTTCAGAAAATGAAAGTCCTGTGACAAACGCCGTAAAATCATTCGGGGCGATAGCCAAGTCGGAGTCGACACCCAATATTTGGAAAAAGTCTACGCCCGATTCAAATCCCAAATCAGAAAAAAAGTACTCCACTCCACCTGCTACATCTGCGATGTACTCAGGGTCTGTTGCATCACCCAGCCATAATTCATATGTGTTGTCACCGAGTTCAGGCAAAATGAAGCTTCTGAAATTTGCGCTATTCTCCATTTCGTACTCATAGCCGAATACCAGTTCTGGGTCACTCCAAACGATTTCCTCAATCTGTGTGGTCGTATACTGAAAATGCCATCCATCTTCCTGCACGTCCGGCAGCAGCGGATTTTCGCGTGTGACGCCCGGGGCGGAACCATCACGAAAAGCAAAGTGCCACTTGCCGGGCTTGCCAAGGTTGGATCTTTGGTTAAGCGAAAGTACGCTTGACAACCCCGAACCGCTTAGAGTCTGAGGAGCTCCCATTCCTCCTGTATATCCGGCAAACGCAGGTTGACCACCGAGCCCGTCTTCACCTCCGCTCGCGTCTCCTGTAGTCCACTGAAGTCTTCCGTATCGAAATTCGACATCTGTATTTGCTCCTTGAAGATCGTTGCGATCGCGAAGTACGAGCTGAAACGTGTTCTTCTTTGACGGGTTCGAATCGTAGAAACCGACATCATTCCACGTTACTACTGCGGAATCGGAAGTAGGGACTGCCAAGAACACTTCGCCACAGTCTGCACACCTTGTATCTACATCGCCCCAGAAAGGAGCAATCATTTCTACGCCTAGCTCGCCAAATGATTCGGGAGTGAAAGAACTGTACGGTCCACCAAACGTAATATTCCCATTGTTGTTGATGTAGATTGTTGAGTATTCGCTGCCATTCAAATTGATAGAAAACGGTAGGTTTATCGGGTCCGTACTGCCGTCATCGTTTCTAGTCATTGCAAGAGTTCCGTAGCCACTTGCCCCACCTAAACCAGACATAAGCACGTTGCTGTCCCGAAGACCGAACACGTCATCGACGAGCCGCCGCCGCAATCGAAGGTCATCATCAATTGTACTGTGGTTGATTCCCGGGTCGTTGTAGAGAGTGTTCACGCTCACGTTTGTTGCGTTAACGACGTTTCTCTCGCCTGAAATTCCGCCGCCAGTTTGAAAGTAGTTTGTTGCTCGAACAACATTGCCCGGGACAACTTGAGGGCCAGAGGAAAAAATCGACGAAACAGGACTCAGTGGATTCGAAAGCCGACAATTAAGAACGTTATCTTCGGCATATGTTTCTGTTCCATCACATCGGACAGGATCAAGCTGTGCCAAACCTTGGATCTGAATGCCATTTTGCCGAACGCCTTCAGCAACCCTCAAGGAGATATAACCAGAAGTTGTGTTCTATGAGATAGAAAAAAGGCGGCGTATCCTGCTGTTGATTTGCAAGATTTCATCAGCGGCCCGACAGGGGCTCAAGGAGTACGCCATGAAGAAGGTTACGACAAAGCGATCACCGAAT
>CALHZT010000041.1 GCA_938040995.1 uncultured Pirellulaceae bacterium
TTTTGATGCAGGGAAAGAAATTGAGCGTTAATACGCTTCGAGTGGATCCCCGCGTTCGCGGGGAAGACGGCCATAGGCCGTCAATTGTGCCGTCACGAACCGTGATTCGACACTAATTGATCGAACGATCCTAACTCGAAGTGGAGCGGGTGCTCCTGCTGCAGGACAAAATTGCGTAAATCCCGGTATTCACTGCCTGATGGCGGTATCTGCCTGCGTTGGTCGCTTACCTCCTGACTCGCAAACTGAAAGATACGGTCAGGCACTGAGGAGGTTCGGATGAAATCGTCAACGCAAGGTGGAATCGTGGCAGGATTTCTTGCCCTTGGATTAATTCTGTTCGTTGTTGCCTCAGGCTGCGAAGAAAAGATCCCTCCCAAACCGAATCATCATATTCACGTAGGTACCAACGAGATTCCCGCGTTCGATATTGCCGACGCCAAAGTTCGCGCAGTGGACTTCCAGTTGGTGACTCTGCCAGACGGCCATGATTACTGGATCTACATCCGCAAGAACAACGATCGCGGGTACAGCGGAATGGCCCATTCACCAGAATGCAAACGTTGCCGTGACTCAAGGTGAGTCGAACTGAGGACCGAACTCGACTTTGGGAACGGGTTAACTTCCAAACGTCGATCAGTGACCACTGACATAGCTAGTGGTTTGAGGAAGGCCCCTTAAAGCGGAAAAAGGACCAGGCCGGCCCACACAACGAACGGTAGTAGTCCGACCGTGGCCGCGATCTGCAACAGGCGATTCGGAGGCGGAATTTTTCGAACACGGGTAACAACGTATGTCAGTAGCAGCGTAAATACACCCGTCACGACGGAAGTGAACGTCAGGACTCCCGAAGCCATTCCTGCCTGGTCCGTCGGGTTGCTCCAATAGAACCCTCTACCGACTAGTGCGAGTGTAACTGCGGCTACGGTTGCGATGAGGCAAAGTAGCCATGCGACGGTCGCGGCTTCGGCGGCGGGGGCTTCCTTGAGTAATTTGGGAGATGGCTGTTTCGCCGAACCGGATTTCCGTCCGCTCGCCTTTTTCGATTTGTTCGACTTGTTCCGTTTTTTTCGCTTATTCATGGTTCGGTTATCCTGTTCGAGCCGCATTTGCTGCCACCGCGAAAGCTCCCCATTTGGCGAATTGACTGCCAGTCAGATTATACAGGTACAGGATTGCAAATTGCGACATTTGCTTTTGCAGTGTGTCAATCTTCGACCTATTGTTTCTCGCACGAAGCTGCCAGCCCGGTCTCCTGACTTGCATGGCAACTGAGACAAAAAAGAGAAACAAATGGCTTCCCAAGACCTCCCAGAACGCATTAGCGACGGCAGTATACGTGTCATTCGCAATGCCGCCGAACAATTGCAGCACGAACGTACTCAGTTCGAGACGTTCATTGCAAAGATGCTGGACGGTCTGGAAGAAATGCGGCGTCAGCTGGTTCTGCACGAGGAAGGCATTGCTGAGACGGAAGGGCAGCTGGCGAAACGGCAAGAGCGGCTCGACCACGCACTCGAAGAGGCCTCAGCCGCCTCGAAGATCAACAGACAGACACAAGCCGAAGTCGATCGACTGACTGGCGAACTTCAAAACGCCCACGAAGCTCACGAGAGCCTGAGTGCAGAGCGGGACAGCTTGAAAGCCCGCCTGAACGACGCCGTCGATGAATTGAGCGCCGTTGCTGACGCACTGGATCTGGTCCAGTCAACAGAACGTGAGCTCGCCAAAACAAGACAAGAACTTTCCGATGCCAAAGACCAGCTTCGTGGGCTCAAGTCGCGACCGGAAGCGTCTGACGTAGAAACGCTTCAAAAGGCGATCGAGAAACTTACGGCTGAACTTCGTGGCAGTCGCGAAGAGTCGGCACGATTGAATGAAAAAGTCGCCGAGCAAAAGCAAATGCTCGACGAACAGCGCGAAAAGATGTCGAAGAACCTCGACGGCCTTCGCGACTCGCTTAAGAATCGCGTAAAATCTTTACGCGAATAGTGATCGCAGGTCTTTCCCGATCGAAAGATAAGGAAAGGCCTGCTTGATCAGACCTCTAATGGCTCACTCTCGAGCTGGATATCTTGTCGTTGAAGCCATTCTTTTGTCTATGAAGTATCGCTGCGGTATTTCCTGAATTCGGTTGTGCGTACGTTTGCCAACACTACTCTCAAATTCAGCCTGTATTTTCGGATGAAGACGGTGCAAGAATGCGTGGCAACCAATGCCAAAGAACTGGCGATGAGATTCGGACCGCGTTTCTACCCGGTAGCTTACGCAACCGGCTCGCCTGAAACCAGTTGAGCAGGCCTGAAACCGGAGCAGGTCTGAAGCCGATGGAGCAGGCCCGAATCCGATGAAGTAGTACTGGCCTGGAGGCGGCACACACTGCTTGCACCCATACTGTTAATTTCGCGTCGAGGCGACGGCTGGGGACAGCCGTGCTACTATTGGAGCGCGGACCAGAACTGGTTGAAGAGATAGCGGCTGTCGTGCGGGCCGGCAGATGCTTCGGGGTGATATTGCACACTGAATGCCGGAAGCGTTTTGTGACGCAAGCCGGCGATCGTGTCGTCATTCAGATTGCGGTGCGTAATCTCAAGGTCGGCAGGTAGCGATTCCTCTTCGACGGCAAAGCCGTGATTCTGCGAAGTGATCTCGATCTTGTTCGTCAGACAATTGAGTACCGGCTGATTCGCCCCGCGATGCCCGAATTTCAGTTTGAACGTCTTTGCCCCGCAAGCGAGGGCCAATAGCTGATGGCCGAGGCAGATGCCGAACACTGGCACCTCTTTCATGACGATGCGGATCATCTCGTGCGCGTAGGTCAGCGGTTCCGGGTCGCCGGGCCCGTTGGACAGGAACACGCCGGTAGGATGAAGCGATAGCACGTCTGCCGCTGATGTATTCCCCGGGACGACGGTGACTCTACAGCCGAGTGAGCGGAGATGCCGGGCAATGTTCCACTTCATGCCAAAGTCCAGCGCGACGATGTGGATGTTACTGTTGATTGTCGGACTTTCCGGCGACTTGGTGATATCGGCCGACAAGTCGGAAAAAGCGTCGAGGGGCTGATTCCATTCTTTCTTCTCTGACGGGAGGACTTCGCTCACCAAGTCACGGCCCACCAACCCGGGACTTGCTTTTGCCTTTGCGACCAAACTTGCATCGTCCAGGTCCGTCGAAGAGAGCACGCCCTTCATGGCACCGCGACTGCGAATGTGACGCACGAGCGCCCGGGTATCAATTCCGGATAGGCCGACAACGTTATGCTTCGTCAGGAACGATCCGAGATCACCTTCCGATCGAAAGTTGCTCGCGACACGACTGGGTTCTTTCACGATGAACCCGGAAAGGTGTGGACGTTCACTTTCGTGATCAGCCGCGTTGACTCCGTAGTTTCCGATTTGGGGATACGTCATCGTCACGATCTGTCCGCAGTAACTCGGATCCGTGAGAATTTCCTGGTACCCAGTCATCGAAGTGTTAAAGCAAACCTCACCGTTCACCTCACCCACGGCGCCGAAAGAAGTTCCAGAAAAAACAGTTCCATCCTCAAGTGCGAGTTTCGCAGGGGTATTCGAGCCTGGTTGAGCGGATTTTTTTTCAGCGTCGGCAGTCGTGTTCATCGCAATTTTGGGTAAAGGTGGGGTTTGTTGGATTCAATTCTGCAGAACGATTCGAAAGCTAAAGATGTGCCGGCAATACCGCCGATATCGCCTGTACGGCTGTGGGTCTCTGAGTGACGCAGCGTTTTGGTGTTACTCAGTCTGGTCAGCCATCGAGAGCCTTGTTTCGGCGAACAAGGCTCTCACTTTTTTTTGCGCTGTCAGTTTGCGCTGTCAGTTCTTTCGAACTGCCGCTTCTCAGGGGCGATCTCCCCGACATCACCTGTCGCCCGCAAATTATAAATCGTCACCATCTCAGCCGGTAGGGAACTGACGGCAATACTCATAGATTGCCATCGCCGCAGAAGTTGCTGCATTGTGGCTGAATGGCCGTCCATGGACGGGAATTTCGACGACGTCATCGAGCTCCGCGAGCTCTTCCGGGGTGATCCCATGCCGCTCGTGGCCAATCACGAGGACCGATTTTCGGACGAATTCGTATTCGTAAATCAGTCGCGATCCGGTGGCTTGTTCCAGCCCGACGATACGGTACCCTGCGGATCGGAGCTTACGAAGGACCGGGCCCAACGTGCGGTGCGTGTCGATCGTGACATGTTCGATGCCGTCGCGTGCAATCTTTTTGTCGACTTTGCCGCCGCCGGCCGCCACGATTCGCTCGATGCCAAAGCAACCGGCGACTCGAACAATCCGCGATAAATTCACGTTACTTTGCATTTGCGGAACGGCCACCACAAGCTCACGCTGTCGCTGCAACTCCGTCGGCGGCTTGTGCCGCTCATGCTCGAACCCGGATGGCTCAGTCGACATTCACGGCTCCTTTTTCGGTTTCTTTCGCAATTCCTTTCGCGGCGGTACTCGCAGTGCGATTCAGGGCGCTACTCGCCGCCGTGATCTCAACGCTGGCCTGCGCGTCACTGCCTGTTGGAATTGGCAAATAGAATGCAACCAGACTTTCCAGCTCTTCCCTTCGGTCTCCCGCGTGAATGAAGACGCCGCGAAGTGCATTCAGCGCAAGCGGCCCTTCCTCATGAAGAAGCATCACGCCATTGCCATTTGGGTCGAAGCGGTAACTGGCAAAGTCAGACCACGCCGTAAAGCGTCGTCTGCCGGCGCAAATCTGCTGCACGCCGCGAGCATCCAGTTCGTAGCGAATCGGTGCCAACATCCGCCATACAGAAATGATCAGGCAGGCGCCGACGACAACGCCGAGGTAAACCGAATCGCCGACTCGAGCCGCAATGAATGACAGCACCGCCACCAGGACAAGAACCCAGATCGATTCGACGCGATCATCGCGAAGTGGCCAGTTGGCTATTTGCATGACCGGGAGCGGCGTTTCCGTCTGCTCGGCAGCTGCGAGCAACCCGGAGGTTGGGCTCGTCGTTTCAGATTTCTTCCGTCGGCTGGCCATCACCACATCATAGCAAGCCGACCGATGTGTCGCCGTCGCGAACACCGATTCGCACCAACTCGCCCGCCGGCGGAGGCGCTAACCTCGCGAACCTCGTGGAGGCGCTAACCTTGCGATGGCTGAGCACTCCGCGTTACCTCGATGGCATCCCGATCCGCCGGTTTCGCCTCGGGATCACGGTAGATCAGGTAGCGAAGCACGGTAAACGTCCGCTGCTGCCACTTTGCCTGCGCCGTGCCGAGCGGCATGCCGGGTGCATTGATCATCAGGCATTGTTTGCTGGACACCCAATCCCATTCCTCCTTGCCTTCGTCGTTGACCGTGAATGTCATCGGTACGACTGCCGCGCGATGTCGCTCGACGTGAATGTAGCCGCTCAGTTTCCGGCCGGAAATCGAATCAGAAAAGTTCATCACAAAGCCGAGGCCGTCCTGAGACATTTCGCCGACGGAGTTGACCGTGATCCAGTGGGCTCCCTTGCCATTCCAGACGAACTTTTCGTCGCCGTTCTCGTCCGGCTCGTCCGCCTTTTCGGCGGCCAACGCCCGCACACTGACGATCGGGTGAAATTTCGCGGTGACAGATCCATCAAGGATGGCGTGAATCCTGCGGATGTAGCGATGAGTTCGCTCCCAGTCGGCTCGTTGCACATGCATGCCCTGCACAGGAACGTCTTCGTTTTCGCGAAGGAAGGTGTTGATCATGTGCTGTAAGTCGAGATCAGCGGTTCCGTGATCCCGCGAGAAGCACTTTCGGTGCTCCCGATATTTGATGGACTCGGCGTCTCCATACTCTCGAATGAAGCTTCGCGCTTTATCAACCGCACGCCGCCCTTCCAGCGCCTCGAGCAGTTCTGCGTCACGCGTGCCAATCAGGCTGTTAATAACCGCGCACGGCCCGCAGCCCTTTTCACCGATGGACCACTGGCTGAGTACCTGAGCTTCGACGCTGGCGTCAAGCGTGAGAACGGCACAGAGCGCGAGCAACGAGGCGAACACGCGCAACGAGGTGAACACGCTGCTTGCCAATCGATTGAACGCAGAATGTCTACTTACCATCGCCAAACGGTCACCGTACGAAAGATTCAACGGCGAAAGTTGTCAGACAACCAATGGCACGCCGTAGCAGTCATGATTCGCCACTGGAATCATGATACCACGTTCTCAGGATGCAGCGCCAACCATCGTTTTGTAGTACTCAATCGACTTTTCCAGGCCGGTTCGGAAGTCAACGGCCGGTTCGTATTCCAGCAGTTGCCGGGCCATCGAGATATCGGCCAGACTGTCGCGAACATCGCCAGGACGTCGCGGCTCGAACTTTGGTTGCACATCCGTGCCCAACAGCTGGTTGAGAGATTCGATCAGCTGCAGGAGCGATGTCGAGCGGCCTTCGGCCATGTTGATCACCTTGCCCGGTGCCTTGACGGCGTCGGCGGCCAGAAGGTTGGCTTGCGCCACATTTTCGACAAACACAAAATCGCGAGTCTGTTGACCATCGCCATAAATGACCGGTGGATTTCCGTTTAACAGTCGCGTGATAAAAATCGGAATCACCGCGGAGTAGGGACTGTCCGGGTCCTGGCGAGGTCCAAACACGTTGAAGTATCGCAGCCCGACGGTTTCGAGGCCGTAGGTACTGTGAAACGCACGGCAGTAATATTCGCCTGCGAGCTTCGCCACCGCATAAGGCGACAGTGGAGCCGGCAGGTCCGTCTCCCGCTTCATCGTGAATGCTTCATCGCCATAGGCGCTACTCGATGCCGCGTAGACAACACGACGCACGCCGGCGCGGCGAGCCTGATCGAGGACGGTCAACGTGCCAGTGACACATGCGTTGTTGACTTCGAGCGGCTTCTCAACGCTCAGTGGAACCGAAGCGAGAGCCGCCTGATGGAAAACACAATCGACCGACTGCATCGCCATGGAAACGGCATCAACATCCGTGATATCGCCATTGATGACTTCGACGTCATCCGCGATGTGTGCAAGATTATGCTCAAAGCCGGTACAAAAATTATCGAGAATGCGGACTCGATCACCACGCTTCACCAGCGCCGTCGCGATGTGCGACCCAATAAAACCAGCACCGCCCGTCACCAAAAATGTTCGCATCACGTGCCTTTCGAAGGCTTAAGTCTCAGTATTGTATTCACAGTTGCTGCTGATGAATCAGGCAGCAATGAATCCAGCGGTCTTGAAAACAAACCGGAGCCAAACCGGTACCGGTAATCGGCTCGACGGTTCTTCCTGTTTTGGGTCCTTAACGAATCTTACGGCAAGATAGCGGCTAGTGCATTGCGACATCTTAATTTCAGGGTAGTGGACGAGGCAACGAGTCCGTTTTTTGCGTATATCCCACGGGACTCGTGGCCTCGTCCACTACGCTAACCCTAGCTCTGAGTTGTCACGCAACACTAGGGCAGGTTCGTTACAACACAACCGTTCAGCGGGACCTGGCCTTCAAGCAACTGCTGCACGACCTGGTCGGCTTCGTTACGATTCGTTTCCCCCAACCGGAGTACAAGATAAGTCGCATCGCATACGGTATAGGCGGAGTTTGCGGACAGCGAGTACGCCTGTCCGCTATCAACAAATACATAATCGAAATTTGATTTCCAGTCCTGGGCAAGTTGCTCCAGGACATTTTGGTCGAAACCTCCAAGCGGCGGCGCTGAAGTTCCTGCGGGCAAAACCACGACATTCCTGTTGGCAGTCGTCTGGACGAGCGACTTCCAGTCTTCACCTTGAAGAAGAACGTTGGTCAATCCAAGATTTGCGGATACGCCATACTTCTTCGAAAGTCGCGATCCCCGTTGATCACCATCCACGATCAGGATCTGTTCTTTTGTGCTATTGGCCACAAACATGGCCAGATGACCAGTGACATCAGTGACATGCGACTGTGGCTCGCACGAAACAAAAGCGAACAGGCTGGGAGCGATCTGATCCGCTTCCTTGTTCTTCCCAATGTCCTGCCACATCTTTTCATACTGCCCGCGGACCTTGGGATCGCGCAGATTGCCAAGCACCTGAATTTCAAAACCACTCGGCGAAGCAGCCGAGGTAGCCGACGACCGCCTACCTCCCGGCACTCTCGCCGGCGTAGCCTGCGCTGACTGCGTTGACTGAATTACCGCCGAATTTACCGGTGACGCGATTGCCTCTGGCTGCCCTGGCCGTGTGTTTTGGTCAGATAAATTTCGAGCCGCAGCAGCGGTTGCCAGCTTTTCACTGCTGACTGGATACGACGCCAGATGCATGTCCTCGCTCGGTGGCGCTGCCGCCGCAGCCGCAGCCGCCGCCGCGATACTTTGCATCTGCGCGGCTGCCTGGTCTTCGTTCGCGTTCGGAACGATCTCGTAAAGCGGTAAATCTTCCGGAATTTCGTTCGGCTGCTCGTACCATCCGGTGATACCGTTCGCCGCGGCAACCGGGTCTTCCACATACACCGAATCCGTCGTGAGGCTTGAAGTAAGCCGGGGACTCTCTTCCGCGTTCGACCGTGGAGCGATCGGAGCAGCCGGCGAAATCACCGGAGGCGGAAGTGGTCTCTCACCGCCGGACAAGCCTGTCGATTGACGACCGGTGTCGCCGTCCAGATCCTTGATGTCATTGAGAAATACGCGAGGCGAATCTGTTGGCGCGCGACGGGTACTTTCAGTCGACTGACGCGATCCAACATTCAAAGCGGGCGCTGGCTGATTTCTATAATCCGTGTCGTCAGCAACCTGCGGCACTTGTGGCTCGGGGAGCACTGGGCCCGTCGAATGGCCAGATGGTTGCTCAAAACTGTCAAACGAATCCGGCCCGTCAAAAGCACCCGACCTGTCAAACGAATCCGCCCCATCAAAAGCACCCGACCTGTCAAACGAATCCGGCCTGTCAAATGAATCCGACGTCATCCCGGACGATTGACGAGCCTGTTCCGTTTTGGTGATCGGCTTCGTTGGCATGGAACGGAATTGCTCGGCCATCTCATCGTAAACGCCATGGATCATGTCGCCGCCGGGTAGCGGAGACGCAACCGCCCCGTGTTGCGGCGTCTCTGGCAAATCGGCCACATCCTTTGGCGTCGGATCGTAGCTTCCCGGCGGTGGTGGAGTCACCAACGTGGCGGGCATATTCGCCGCGTTCGCCGTTTCATTGACGACTCGATCCATCGTATCCAGCAGCTTGTTCTTCGATTCGAGCGCATCAAGATTCGGTTCGTACGAATCGGGCACGATTGGCGGCGGCCCCTGGTTCGTCGCACCGAAAGAGCCTTCTGGGGCCATTGCGTCAATGTGGGCTCGAACGTTACTGGTCGGCGCCTGCAACGGGTTGGAGTTGTCAAGGACCTTTTGCGCATCCGAGTGCGCGAAAACGTTCTCTGCGTCAGGATTCGCTTCAGGGTTCGGGTTCGGATGCGGGTTCGGATGCTGATTCACTCGCGAAACGCCTTCAGCCCCCGCCACGATTTGTTCACTGCCAGTGAACTGTTCGCGCACCTTCTCCTGAGTTTCGGCGGCCTGGCGAAGGGCATCGGTCAGTTTGGATCGGTTCGACATATTGCTTTTCGTGGTTACTGATTCTTCTTCCGCATTCCCGAGAACAGTCGGGAGAGCCGTTGCCGTTTGCGTTCGCCAGATGGCTCGGTAGCCGCAGCGTAGGAGTCGTCTTTCACATACGGCTCATCGGCGGCATCTACATTCGCTGCCGAACCTGCTTCCAAACCTGCTTCCGACTCTACGAAAGGAGCAGAATCCGCCAGTTGAAATGACTCGGGTCCGCCGTTTGTAACAGCAAACGTTTCGTCCGATTCGTAGGGTGCAGGTTCATACTGCGGCGTGTCTGGAGAATTACCGCCGCAAATCACAAAGCCTTGCGATTCCTGACCTTCGCTTTGAACGAAGTCGCTGGCGGAACATTGGCTGGTTGAGCATGAGGCTTCCTCTTCAGACCCGGCTGGGCAAGCCGAATCGAATTCGTCCGCAGCGTTTGCATCGTCTGGCATAAAAGCCGCTTGAAAAGGATCCGTGTCAAATGTCGCTTCGTTGCTTTGCGAAAAAACCTGTTCACCCGAGGGCTCGCACGATTGTCCTTCGCAACAAGGCTCGTCATTTTGCTGCGCACACGTCTGTTCTTCAGACGTCAGCACTTCGGTCGAATGATCTTCGGCCAGTTCGTCATCTGGTAGTTCAGCAAGTTGGTATTCCTCTTGCTGATGCTCTCCGGCGTCGTCGCAAAATGCTGTCGCGGGTTGATCGACTTCGCACAACGCAGTCGACTCGACCTCGCCAAATCCTTCCTGATACTCTGTTTGACATTCAGGCTGGCTGGTTGGGCATTCCGACTGGCTCGATTGACAATCTGACTCGCTGGATTGACACCCGGATTGACAATCCTGATTCGTAGCGTCCAGTCGTTGGATAACGTCTTGACCACTTGCCGTGTTTACTTCACACCCAATGACATCGGAGTTCTGCTGCAGCCCTTCAGGACGTCCGAATACGACCTCTTCTTCATCGAACTGCTCAAGGAATGGATTCTCGGCGACAAAGTCATCCATCTCACCATCGAATCCAGACTCATAACCAGCTGACAGATCATCACTGCCCGACAGATCATCACTGCCTGACAGATCTTCGCCGAATGACGGGTCTTCGTTGACTTCGGGTTCGGTGAAGCCGCGTGTTTCATCGTGCAGTTCGACAATCGTTTGTTCGATCTCGGCGATATCACTATCACTTTCGTAGCTGGCCTCCTCTGGCGAAATCTCCGGTGGATCAGGCGCAGGCTCTTCGTACGCAACCTCTGACGAAACCTCGGGTGGCTCAGGCGCGGGTTCTTCGTGCGCAACCTCTGGCGAAATCTGGGCATTTGCTGCGGCCAAATTCTCGGCAAATATCGCGGGATCTTGCGGAGCCGCAAAATCCTGGAAACTGTCGCCGGGCGAGCCATCCGACTTACGATTAATCAAACTGGAAGCGATCGGAGTCGATGTGATGCCGCCCGCGACGGCTGCCACTGCGACTGCTGACGCGTCTTTGATGTCCATCTGTTCGTCCAGCCGGGCATTCTCAGCCCAGTCAACTGGCGGCTTCGCGGCATCGTCTGGGCCTGGATTTCCGCTCGCGCCGGGATGTGGCGATCCAGCCGTCGTTCCAATCCCGGCAGCGATCTCGGCTTGAGCCGCCGTGCTGACCATGCTGTCGACTGCGTCGAGTGCCGTGTGCTCTTCGACGGCAAACGGTGCCAGAAACGGCGAGTCCGCATCGGCAGCCGGACTTGGGAAATTGTCCATGTGGTTTACATCGGGCTGGTGAGTCAACACATCATGGTCGATCTTGTGCGATTTGAATGCCTGCTCGAACTCGTCAAGAGGCTGAGCCTCGGGAGCGTAGCCAACCTCAGGAGCGTCGCCGATGTCAGATTGAGCGTCGGCGACTGGTTCAACGTCCTGTTGAAACTCCTCTTCGGCGACTGGAAAAGCGGCACTCAATTGATTCGAGACGGCAGAGACCGGAGACTCCACGTCGTCGAGACTCCCAAACTCAACGATATCTGACGTCATGACGTCGGGATCGGCGACTTTATTGTGGCGTACGGGAGCCGGAAGTTTCTGCAGGTCAGCCCACGCGTCCTCGACCAACATACCGTCGATCGTTTTCGCCTGGCGATCCGCCGCCATCACCATGGCATGATTCGCCAACTGATTGACAATCCGCGGTACTCCGCCGGATATCTTCTGAAGTTCTGCGAACGCCGAATCCTCAAAAAACGGCCGACCTTGGTACCCGGCGGCTCGCAGTTCATAGTCGACAAATTCCGTCGTTTCGCTGCGAGTCCATGGGCCAAGATAACATCGCGTCGCAATTCGCTGATTCAATGATTCAATGGCCGGCGTTGACATTTTGTCTTCGAGTCGCATGCTGCCCAGCAGGACAAGATGCACGCACCAACGACCGTTGCAGGTCAGGTTTGACAGGAAGCGAACTTCTTCGAACGCTTCGTCATTGAGCATTCCGGCGTCATCAATAATGAGCACGCAGCCCTTGGATCGCGAATTGAAATACTCATGCAGATTGAGTCGCAATTCGTTGTCTTCTGACTTGCTAAAGGGCATCCCAAACTGCGTCAACGTATTTTGCAGGACGGCTCGGCGGGAATAACAGGTCGGTCCGGAAACCATCGCTGCCGTCATTTCCCTGTCGAAGTGCCCTTTGATACGAAGCGCCAGCGTTGTCTTGCCCACACCCGTTGGACCAACAATCAATGCGGGCCCGGCGCCACTCTGAACACAACTGTTGACCAGCTCGTATGCATTTTGAATATCGCCAGATTCGAAGAATCTTTCCGCGTGGGGCACCATGCGGAACGGCCGTTCGCCAAGCCCAAACCACGATTCGTACATAAACTTTCCTTTGGCGGTTTACGACACCCAACTTGTAATGTGATCAACAGCTTCGGTGAATCCAGACAGTGGATTGCCGAGAAACTCTCTGCCAAATCCGCTCACCGACATCACGGCGAACAGAACAGCGACCAGTGACAGGCAAACGATGCCTTCGCAAATCCGTCGCAGCACTTTGACATATCCTGGTGTCGCCGGAGCGGCAGCAGCTTCGATGACGGGACCGTCTCCAGTCGAGATCTTTCCGACGACCGGAAAGTCGAGCCAGTTCTCCGCGTCTTCTGGACTGATAAATGTCTCCGGTGGTTGCGGCGCCGTTGTCAATACTCCGCAAAGCAAGCCGAGCAGCAGGCAAGGCGCCAGCATTCGCAAAACAAAACTCCTGGAGAAGTTGCGCGTATATTTGACAACTTTTGGGCTCTCAAGATTACTGACAACGGAAACAACCGACTTCTCAGACGGAGCCTGCTGATCAAGCGAAGCCAGCGCCGTGTCACGGGCGTCGCGAGCCGCATTAAACTTCGCGACCAGATCGCGAAATTGCGGTTCTTTTTCGACTTCCCGACGAACCGCCAACTCATCGAACGGAGGCATTTTCGCAAGGACGCTCGACACGCGAAGGGTGGCTTGTGACCGCGCGTCGTTTGACGGTTGCGGAGTCGACGAGGGCCATGGATTTTCGATACCTGATGACTGGTCGCCGGTTTGCATCGCCAGATCGATGATCTCGTCAATCGCCTGATCATCGAGTTCCGCCAAATCTTCGTCGATCGCGGTTTCGATCCGCTGTTGCCTTGCCTCTGCCTGCTTCTTCTTGAAGAACGGGTTTTCAATGATCCCGTTGTCTACGACAACGGTTTGCCGAGTCGACTTGATGCGTTTCGCAATCTGGTCAACTGCATCGTCAAACTGCCCGTGTGAATTCATCGAATGAATTTGGTTATCCGATTCGCCCTCCCGCAGTCGCACAAGCTCGGCTTCGATCTCTTTCCAGTCAGGATTCACCGCCGTGATAACAGGCATTTTTCGCTTCTTCGAGTTTCCGGATGCAAACCCATTGCCCGCGTTGCGGCGAGACTGCACAAATCGGTGAACGGCTGCGCGAAGCTCTGACCGGTACTTCTCCCGCGCCTGCTCAATCCGCTCGCTGGAATACGCCTTTAACTCCGTCTGGAGAGAGTCAAGCTGCTCCACGGCAATCGCCACGTTCTCACGCGACCTTGTTTCCGTCTGTGAATTCTCCGATCCCGACGGCTGATGATAGGTAGATTCCAAATACTCCTGAACCTGACCGAGCAGCGCGAGTTGGAATGGTTCGCTTTCGCCTTTCGACGTAAGAATCAGTCGCATGCCTTCTTCGCTGGGCTGAAGAAGCTCGGCGTCGACCGAAATCGACTGAGCGACCGAATCGACCCACCAGGAATTGACCGGATCCCCCGACTCGCCAAGCACATTCGGGTCGATGCCACTTAGCAACTTCCTGACAACTTCTGGCCGTCTAATTTCGCGTTCCAAAGAATCGGCAGACAACGGTACGGCTTGACCAACTGATTCCTGCTTGAGGTTGAGCGCCGCGTTAACGGTGACGTCACCAGCTTTTGGCCGAAAGAGGGCTAGCGCAATCAGAATGGCAGCCAGCGAGACGATGATCGCAGTGTAAACGCGATCCAAAATCGGCGACTCAGCAGCGTCTGATGTTCGATTAAGCAAGTCAGTCATAATTCAGTCGTTTGACGAAATACCAGTGGCGCAACGGGTGCTTTCCCAGTGTCTCTTCGACTTATGAAGATGATCGGCTTGAATGGTGTTAGGCAAGTTTTGCGGGTTAGCCGAAAGATGGCCCAGGCTGGTAAGATGAGCAAGACAAGGTTTTTATAAAGCAACCATTCGTACTTGCTAGCGAGCCATAATTGTTCCGAATCAAGATTTGCGGCGTCACCCAGGTCAATGACGCAATGGATGCAGTCAACGCCGGCGCCGACGCGCTCGGCCTCAATTTCTACAAGCAGAGTTCCCGCTTCATCGATACCTCGACGGCTCGGTCGATCGCCCAGGCTGTGCGGCAGGCGAGCGCAGTCAAACTGGTCGGTGTGTTCGTCAACGCGACCGATGATTACATCGCTGAACTGGTCCGCGAATGCGAGCTCGATGCGGTTCAGTTGCACGGCGACGAAAGCGACTCATTTGCGTGGCAAGTCGCCGATCGAACGGGCGTGCCCATTATCAGGGCTTTTGCGCTTCAAAAGGTCGGAGCCGAATCTGTCGTCGAATTCTGTAGCTTGCCAGAAGCGAAAAAGCGGCTCGCCGGCGTGTTAATCGACTCGGCACTTCCCGGTCAGTTCGGAGGCACTGGGGTGACCGCCGATTGGGGTAGAGTAGCTGACCTGATCAAACAACTGGAATCCAGCGAGATTCCAGTGATCCTTGCCGGTGGCCTGAACCCCGAAAACGTTGGCGTGGCGATCAAAACGACTGGTGCTGCTGGCGTCGACGTGGCGAGCGGCGTCGAATCGGCTCCGGGAGTCAAACTCACGGACGCGATCGTCCGTTTTGTCAGCACGGCGAGGGATCATCTCCCGATCGACGGGTCAGATTCTTTTTAAGGGGTAACCACCGGATTTAAGCCGTTCTATTGCTGAAATACGTGGTTTGGACCGTCGGCAATTTTCGCCGAGTGCTCTATACTTAAGTGATTAGTCGCCTTCTACGGAGTCGGTCAATCCAGGCGATATTTTTAGATGGCGATGATGTCGGTTTAGGAGCAGTCGCCCTTCCGATTTACAAATTTAATAACGAGGAAACTTCCAAGACAATGAGTGCACCAGCATCGGAAAAGACAGAACAATACTGTTTCGTACCTGACACGAAAAATGGCATCGACTATAAAGTCGCCGATTTGACGCTCGCCGATTCGGGGCGTCTGGAATTGAAATTGGCTGAGCAGGAAATGCCTGGCCTCATGGCTCTCCGCGAAGAGTACAAAGGCAAGTTCCCACTCAAGGGACAGCGCATCATGGGCTCGCTGCACATGACTCTTCAAACCGCCGTTCTCGCTGAGACGCTGGTCGAGCTTGGTGCCGAAGTCCGCTGGGTTTCCTGCAACATCTTCTCGACTCAGGATCAAGCCGCTGCTGCAACCGTTGTCGGTCCTGAAGGAACCGTTGACGCGCCGTCAGGCATTCCAGTTTTTGCCTGGAAGGGTGAGACCCTGGAAGAGTACTGGGCATGCACGGAGAAGGCACTTGATTTCGGTGACGGTCTTGGGCCAACGCAAATCGTCGATGACGGTGGCGATGCGACGTTGCTGATCCACAAGGGAGTCGAGTTCGAAAAAGCAGGCTCCGTTCCTGGTCCCGATACGACTGACAATGCAGAGTACAAAGAAGTCCTCAAGACGTTGCAGTGGTGCTTTGAGCAAAATCCAAATCGCTGGACGAAGGTCGCGGCCGAGTGCCACGGCGTTTCTGAAGAGACGACAACAGGCGTCAAGAACCTCGTCAAGTTCGAAAAAGAAGGCACACTTCTTTTCCCAGCCATCAACGTCAACGACTCGTGCACCAAGAGCAAGTTCGACAACGTCTATGGTTGTCGCCACTCGCTGATCGACGGTCTCAACCGTGCGACTGATGTCATGATGTCCGGTAAAGTCGCCGTTGTCTGTGGCTACGGTGATGTTGGTAAGGGCTGCGTTCAGTCGCTGGTTGGACAAGGTTGTCGCGTGATCGTGACAGAGATTGATCCGATCTGTGCTCTGCAGGCGGCGATGGAAGGTTACGAAGTCACGACGCTTGAAGAGGCTTTGCCGTACGCTGACATCTTCATTACGACGACTGGTAACTTCCGGATCATTACGGCGGAGCACATGTCCAAGATGAAGGACAAGGCGATCGTTGGAAACATTGGTCACTTCGACAATGAGATCGAAATGGCGGAACTGGAAAAGATCGCAACCAAAACCAACATCAAGCCGCAGTACGACATGTACACCTTCAAAGACGGCCATAGCGTGTTGATTCTTGCGGAAGGCCGCTTGCTGAATCTTGGTTGTGCGACCGGTCACCCGAGCTTTGTCATGTCAGCTTCGTTCACGAACCAGACGATCGCCCAGATCGACCTGGCGTTGAACTCGCAGGGCAAGCCGACTCTTTCCGGCGAGAAGTACGACGAAGGCAAGGTTTATCTCCTGCCCAAGATTCTCGACGAGAAGGTGGCTCGATTGCACCTGGACCAGCTGGGTGTGAAGCTGACAGAGCTTACGCAAGAACAGGCCGACTACATCGCGGTTCCCGTCGAAGGCCCTTATAAGCCATCGCACTACCGCTACTAAATCAACCGAGTACGAGGTAGCTGGACGGTATGTGGACTGGCAACAGTTCGGGAGAACCGCCAACCTACGTCCAAATCATTTGACTGTCTCCAGAATCTGGAGGCGGTCTTTTTCGTGGTACTTCCGTGGCCCACTCAAACCACCGGCTCCGCCGATGGTGCCTGATTGCAACGAGCGAGATCGCGCCACCTTCGTCCTGCAGCAACGATCACTCAGACACGCACCCGGCAGCTCACGCAGCCGGCTCGCCGGGAGCACAATGGCAATTTCCCACCGGCTGCATCTATAATTTCCACACACGGCGAGCCGGCTGCGTCAGCTGCCGGGTGGGAACGCGGTTCGAATCTCATCGCCAATTCCTTGGCATTTATCGCTCGTAGCTCCTTCATCCCGCCACAACGCCTGCCCTTGCACACACCCGGCAGCTCACGCAGCCGGCTCGCCGGGA
>CALHZT010000042.1 GCA_938040995.1 uncultured Pirellulaceae bacterium
GGCGTGAAATCTTCTTCGCCCGTTAATCCCGCCGCAAACTCAGCCAGCAAATTCGCCGCGTGATCAATGTCCGATAGCGAAATCGTCTCGACCGCGCTGTGCATGTAGCGATTCGGAATCGCTACCAGGCCCGTTGCGACACCACCACGAGTCGTCTGGATCGCATTGGCGTCATTCGAAGTCGCACGCCCAATCGCTTTTAGCTGATAGGGAATCTCGTGCTTCTTCGCCGTTGCAATGAGCAAATCGGTAACGACTGGATTCATATTTGGCCCACGAGCAATCACCGGACCACCGCCAAGCTTGATATCACCGTGCTGCCGCTTGTCGATCGTTGGGCAATCCGTCGCATGCGTCACATCGACGGCAATTCCAACCGTCGGATCGATTCCATGCGCGCTGGTGCGGGCACCACGCAGGCCAATTTCTTCCTGAACCGTCGACACCGAATACAGCCCACAACTCAAACGACCGGCCGACCGACGCAGCGCCTCGATCACCACCCACAACCCGGTCTTGTTGTCCATGCCTGGCGAGTTGGCAAGTCCATTGCGCATTTCCTGATAGCCCAGCTGCAATGTTACCGGATCGCCGATACTTACCAGCTCGGACGCATCCTCCTTGTCCTTCGCCCCGATATCCAGCCACAGATCTGTCAGCTTGACGACTTGTTTCCGCTCTTCTGGAGTCAGCAGATGAATCGGCTTGCGAGCAATTACGGCTGGCACCGGCCCTTGTGCCGTCCAGATGGTCATCCGCTGCCCGATCAACTGCTGCGGGTCCCAGCCACCGATCGTATTCGCGTAGATGAACCCCTTGTCGCTAATCTGCGAAACCAGCATTCCAATCTGGTCGCAGTGCCCAGCCATCATGACTCGCGTCGCAGCCGTCGGATTCGCAGCGGCAATCACGTTGCCGTGTAAGTCGGTTGAAATGTCATCAGCAAACTCACCGGCGTAAGCCCGCACCAGTTCCTGAACCGGCCGTTCAAAACCCGACGGGCTCGGTGTTGTCAAAATACTCTCAAGAAAGTCGCGTGGTGCCTGATCCATGAACGTGTTGTCTCCCGTTGTTTGTGAGTCCATTCGCGCTTGGTTTTTAATTCGTCGTCTGGTTCGTCGTTTGATGTCTTTTGATTCGTTCCTATGGCAAACATCAAGCTCGCCAGTGCGCTTCACGCGCGAGTATGCCGACGGCACGTGGAAGCCTACCGTAACGCGTCAACTATGGCCACGCCGTGCGAGGGTTGGCAATGACGATATGCGAGCAAAATTAGCACCGGACAATGTCGACTGGCTGTTTGCAATGGGTTCCGACCAATTCATGGCGATGCCAACCTCGATCAGGGCTGTTTGACAAGGAATTCTCAATGACGATCGAGCCGCCACAGCCATCGGGCACGGCCCTGCTGTTGCCTCGCCTCGTCGGGCTATTGCATCGCCGCAAGGAAGCCGCCATTCTTGAAGGTATGCCTCCGACGAATCCTGCATCAGAAATTCGAGACCGCCTGTCGAATAATAATCAGCGGTTGGCCGTCGCCGAAAGCCTGACGGGTGGTCGCGTCCAGTCGCTAATAACGGCCGTTTCCGGTGCGTCCAACTTCTTCGAGGGCGGCGTGACGACTTATACGATTGACCAGAAGGTCCGGCACCTGAACGTTGATCGCGCGCATGCGACTTCCTGCAATTGTGTTTCTGCCCAAGTCGCGAGAGAAATGGCAACCGGCGTCTGCGATCTGTTCGGCGTCGAGTTTGGAATCGCAACCACCGGCTACGCTCAACCAGACCCCGAAAACGGCATCCTCAAGCCGCACGCATTCCTGTGCGTTTGCCAACGAGGCAAGTCGAATGCAATGATTGAAAACCGGGTAGATTTTGATGGCAAGGCCGACAGAAATGCCGCGCAGGATTTCTTCGCAACAATGGCCATCAGGATGCTGCATGAGCTGGTTTCGCGGTAACCTGATGTCTCTGAAGTATCAGTTCGAATATAGAGAAAGATGTGACTGAACAAGATCCTGAAGAACCGCGGGAGAATCCACCCACCGAATCGACCGAAGCGCCGCCAGTCAATCCATTCGAGGTGCCGCTGCACGCGATCACCGCCGATGCGAAACGTGACGTGTTCACACAGCGATGGTTCCTTCTTACCGCCGTTGTCGGGACGCTCAGTCGAGCCGTCGCGTGGGGCCTGATCCTGTTTGTCACGCTCGACTATATGCCGGCGGCGTTGAACAAGCTGGCTGGTGATTCAACAAGCCTGTCCCGCGGCACGCTGGCCACGATCGCATGGCTGGAACGAATGCAGGAGCATCGAATCTCGCTCTGGATTTGCTGGGCGGTCATGTTGGCGTTCGATTTCTTCATTCGCTACTGGGAAGATGCGAAGCGAACACCATGGCGATTGTGGGCATGGAATTTCTTCACGTTCTGGACAGCCGTGCCTCTCATTTTCGCCTTTTTCCTGGTACTGTTCCTGAAGCTGGTCTGAGCGTCGCCCCGCGTTCTATCGACTGACAATCCACAGAGCGGTGAAGACTGTCGGAGACTGAGAAAACCGCTGCGTCGGTGGCGAATGAAGGGCTACCCAAGTACTGGCAGATATCGTGGAATTCCCGCGCCACGTGGCCGATAGCTAACTAAGATACGATCTTGTTCAGTCGCGATGTTTAACCAGTACAACAGTACAAAGCTACCAAATGGAAAAAACCAAAGTCGCCATCGTCGGGATGGGAACCGTCGGAACCGGCGTCGCAAAGATCCTGTTGGACCACGGTGATCGCACCGCGCTACATGCGGGGCGTGTCCTCTGGCTTGAGAAAGTCGTCGTAAGCAACCTTGCGAAGAATCGTGATTGTGATCTACCGGCGGGAGTCCTCACCGACAAACTCGAGGACGTGACTTCGAATCCCGACATTGATGTCGTCGCCCAACTGATTGGCGGCATCGAACCGGCTCGGACGATCATGAAGACGCTGCTTGAAAGCGGCAAAGATGTCGTGACCGCCAACAAGGCGTTGCTCGCCGAGCACGGCCCCGAGCTGTTTGATCTCGCGAGAAAGCTCGGGCGTTCCATCGCGTTCGAAGCGTCCGTCGCCGGCGGCGTGCCGATCATTACCGGGATCGGCCAGTGCCTGACGGCGAATCAGGTCGTCTCGCTCGGAGGCATTCTCAACGGCACAAGCAACTTTATCGTTTCCGAAATGGAGGGCAAGGACGCGGCGTATAACGATGCGGTCAAGTCGGCTCAGGAACTTGGCTACGCCGAAGCCGATCCAACGATGGATGTGGATGGCACGGACGCAGTTCAGAAGCTTTCTATTCTGGCTCATCTTGCCTTTGCGGCTCGCGTTTCCTGGAAGGACATCCCCAAGGTTGGTATCGACTGTCTGAAAAAAGAAGACATCGCCTACGCGCGAGAATTGGGATACCGGGTCAAGTTGCTTGCAATCGCCAAGCTCGCCGAACCGGAAAACCTCCAGAGTGGACTCGACTTGCACGTATCACCGACGCTCGTTCGTCAGGGCACGCCGCTGGCAGAAGTTCGTGGAGCCAACAATGCGATCAGCGTCGTCGGTGACGCTGTCGGACGCGTGTTCTTTCATGGCCTCGGAGCCGGCCAAATGCCGACGGCTTCGGCAGTGGTTGCCGATTTGATAGACACTGCCGTCGGCAGAACCCAGCTGACATTCAAGACGTTACAGCTGTGGTCCGATCGCGAGGCCCGTGTCGAATTGCGTGATCCGACGTTGACGCCCAGTCGCTATTACCTGCGTTTGCTCGTCCAGGATCATCCAGGCGTGCTCGCGGAGATCACGGGCATTCTCGGCAAGCACAACATTTCGATCGCGTCGGTCATTCAGCACGAGCCGGAGGGAGAGAACGTCCCGCTCGTCATTATGACTCACGAGGCATCGGAGGGCTCCGCCGACGCCGCAACGAAAGAGATTGACGCTCTCGACTGGACGAAGACCGAAACAGTTCGCATGCGAGTCCTCGAACGACGTGAAACGGCAAGAGCTTAGGATCGTTCGATCAATTAGTGTCGAATCTCCGTTCATGACGACTCAATTGACGGCCTATGGCCGTCTTCCCCGCGAACGCGGGGACCCACTCGAAGCGTGTTAACGCTCAATGTCTTTCCCTGCATCAAAAAACCAATCCGATTCAATGGATTCCCGCCTGCGCGGGAAAGACGGAGGAAGATCAGGCAATAATTTCTCGAACGATCCTTGATCTTAATCGCCAGCACGCACCGGCCTGCCGTAGCCGGGCTGGCAACAGCTCGGGAGTTCTGCCAGCTACGGCCCGAACTGTTGCCAGTCCGGCTACGGAGAAACGCCAAACGCCGCGGCCAGCACCGCAACGGCGAAAGCCGCCACTTTGCACCGATCGGCAACTTCTCCATACTGGTCGGAATCATCTTTACCCAATAAGCGACGACTATCCAACCAATGAAATACGCAATTATCATTCCCGACGGCTGTGCCGACGAACCGCAGGAATCGCTCGGCGGCAAGACGCCACTTCAAGCAGCCAACATCCCGGCGATGGACGCGATCGCAGCCGCTGGAATTGTCGGGCGTTCGAACAATACGCCGACTCATCTGACCGCGGGCTCAGCCGTCGCGAACATGAATCTCCTCGGGTACGACGTGGATCAGCACTTCACTGGCCGCGCTCCGCTCGAAGCCGCCGCCCAGGGCATTGAACTCGGGCCCGACGACTGGGCCATTCGCTGCAACCTGGTCACGATCGAAGATCAGATCATGCGTGACTTTACGGCGGATCATATTGGCAACGACGAAGCCGTCGAACTCCTCGGCGAGATGCAAAAAGGGATCGAAGCCGACTACCTGGAATTCAAACCCGGTGTCAGCTACCGAAATCTGCTGATCTATCGAGGCGAAAAAGAGGCTCCGCCGTTCTCTCGCGAAACGTACGGCACGCCGCCGCACGATTTGACGGACAAGTCGGTGGCGAACGATTTTCCCCGCGGGCCCGGCAGCGATCTCTTGATGGATCTGATGGGACACAGTGTCCACGCGTTTACGGATCATCCGGTGAACAAGAAGCGAGTCGCCGATGGGCATCTGGCGGCGACAAATATCTGGCTCTGGGGGCTGGGCAAGCAACCCTCACTGACTCCGTTCAGTGAGCTGCACGGCTTGACGGGAAAAATGATAACGGCAGTCGATTTGCTTCGCGGCTTGGCAGCATTGATCGGCTGGGAGCGGATCGAAGTCCCCGGTGCCACAGGTTATACCGATACCGACTACGCCGCCAAAGGAAAGTATGCCATCGACGCACTTGCGGACACCGACATTATCTGCGTCCATGTCGAAGCATCCGATGAAGCGTCTCACGAAGGCGATGCGGCTGGCAAAGTCAAAGCCCTCGAGGAGATCGACAGGCACATTGTGACTCCGCTACACGCTGCATTGAAGGAGCAAGGCGATTATCGGATTCTCGTTTCGCCCGATCACCCGACGTTCCTGCGAACCAAGACGCATAGTCATGGTTACGTTCCGTGGACGATTTGCGGATCAGGAGTCGAATCTGACGCGTCTGCGACTTATGATGAACCGTCCAGCGAAACGTCATCGCATGCGTTCGAGAAGGGGCATCTGCTGATGCCATTCTTTTTGGGAGCGTAGCCGAATGACGCCGAATGACGCCACTCTCCCCTTGGGGAGAGTCGGAGCCTAAGCGACGGAGAGTGGGGAAGCGATCGAGCCAACACATTGGCTCGCGCAGCGGACAACAAGATTCAAACCTCGCCCTCCCCGTCGCTTAGGCTCCGACCCTCCCGGAATTCTCGCTGAGGCTCGAAAGGGAGGGTCGCAAAAAATAAGCCACGTGTACGCTTGAAATGAAGGGCAGCAAAAGCTGAGCCAAGCGTACTCTTCCACCATCACCAACCAGAACCATCCAATTGCAGACCAGATTCCCGTGACCACAATCGTTCAGAAATTCGGCGGCACGAGCGTTGCCGACGTTGAAAAAATCAAGTCCGCCGCCCGCAAAGCCATTCGAGCCCAAAAAGCAGGGCACCAGGTAGTCATGGTTGTTAGTGCCATGGGCAAGACAACCGACTTGCTCGTCAAACTCGCGGACGACATTACTGAGCGGCCCGCGCCGCGCGAAATGGACATGCTACTCTCGACGGGTGAGCAAGTCAGCGTGGCCCTGATGGCGATGGCGATCGACAGCCTCGGTTCGCATGGTGTCAGTCTCACGGGAGCCCAGATCGGGATTCGCACCGACAATACACACACCAAGGCGCGAATCAAGTCGATTGAAACCGACCGGATGAAGCAGATACTTGACGAAGGCAACATCGTCATTGCGGCTGGATTCCAGGGCATGGACGACGAACTGAATATTACGACTCTTGGCCGGGGCGGCAGCGATACGACTGCGGTTGCTCTCGCCGCTGTCCTGATCGCCGATGCCTGCGAGATTTATACCGACGTCGATGGCGTCTATACGACGGATCCACGGTTACTGGCCGATGCCCGGCGCGTGAATCAGATTAGTTACGACGAAATGCTGGAACTGGCCAGCCTGGGCGCTGGCGTGATGCACAGCCGTTCCATCGAATTCGCCAAAAAGTTCAATGTGCCGATTCATGTTCGCAGCAGTTTCACTGACCAGCCGGGCACAATGATTGTGGCTCATCCCGAATCACCGACAGCTGCAGTAAGCGGTGCAGCACTCACGAAAGAAGAAGCCCGCATCAGCATCGTTGGTGTTCCCGATAAACCGGGCACCAGCCTGGAGATCTTCTCCAAAGTC
Source organism: uncultured Pirellulaceae bacterium (assembly GCA_938040995.1). GTDB lineage: Bacteria > Planctomycetota > Planctomycetia > Pirellulales > Pirellulaceae > CALHZT01. The sequence continues at coordinate 6,798 of CALHZT010000042.1, forward strand.
GCCAATCGCAATGTCACCGTCGACATGATTGTTCAAAACGTGGGTACGGAAGGCAAAGCCAACATTTCCTTTACCGTACCTGCGAATGAGTTGACAGTGACGCTCGAAGCCATCGACGAAGCGACGTCAGCCATGGGGCCCGTGACGGTCACGAGCGACGACGAAGTCTCCAAGGTATCCGTCGTTGGACTTGGCATGGCGAACGAGACGGGCATCGCCGCAAAAATGTTCCAGGCACTCGCGGATGCGGGTATCAACATGCAGATGATTACGACATCGGAGATCAAGATTTCGGCGCTGGTTCGTCGCGATCAGGCGAGCGAAGCACTCTCAATCGTGCACCGGGCTTTCGAACTCGACAAACCTCCGGCTGACGCAGCGACGCCGAAAATCAACTACACCGATTCAAAGCGGCCTCAGGATATCGAGGCGATCGTTGCCCGACTCGGCAGCGTTGACATGGAAGAGCTGTTTCTTGATGGCATCTCTCTCGACAAAGAGCAGGCGGTCGTCACCATCAACGGAGTTCCCGATACTCCCGGCATCGCGGCGAAGGTCTTCGGCGAAATAGCGTCCGAGGGCATTTTCGTTGATATGATTGTCCAGAGCTTTGGCATCGACTCGCGGGCTCGGCTGAGTTTCACCGTGCCCAAAGACGGCATTGCTGAAGCCGAAGCCGCGGCAAAAAAGATCGCAGCGGATCTCTCCTGCGGCTCCGTCAACTCAGCCGCAGATATTGCCAAGCTTTCCGTTTCCGGAATCGGCCTGCGCTCTCATACGGGAGTCGCCACACGCATGTTCGGCGCACTCTCCAAAGCAGGTATCAACGTGGCGATCATTAGTACGAGTGAAGTGCGAGTCAACGTTATCGTCGACGGCAACGAAGGCGAACGAGCACTCGAATGTCTCGAGCAAGCCTTCGCCGACGTCTTACGCTAGAAGCTATTTCGAACCTGTTCGTAGTACCGGCTTTAGCCGGAATTAAGTATGAAATTTCCGCCTGAAGGCGGTACTACGAACTTCCGGATTGAGGTTTTTAAATAGCTTCCTGGCCATGTGGATCAATTGGAAAACAACACGGTATCAATGGCACGGCGTTCGTCCGCGGTTCCGAATAGCCATCACCGCCACCACCGCCGCCGCCAACCTGCTCAACCGCACGGACAACTCCGAACCGGCACCTCGACAAAACCGGACGCTAACGCGTGGCGGCTGATGGGCGTAAAAAATCGTCGTGTTCCCGTCAGCCGCCACGCGTTAGCGTCCGGTTCAGTATAAAGTGAGTGCTATTGGGCTAGCGCCGCGCCACAATTTCGTTCAGTTTCCAATTGTTCCGCAGAGCCTGGACCGCGCACTCCGCCCCTTCCTTTGGAATGCTTAATCTCTTGGGGGGGAGTGGGCGAGACCAAGAGCCCCTTGAGTGCAACCCAAGCTGGAAGCATCGCGATTCGGTCTTCCCCAATCGGACCAGGCTCAGGTTTCACCCTTTCGTGCAGGCCTGCCCAATCCGACGCTACTGAATTCTTCCGTTCACCAAGTGACCAGTTACAACAAAAATAACTGCGACTTTTTCCTTGCGAAATTAACGCTCGAATTTCAACTGCGGCCATGCCTGTATTGCACAAGTTGGGTAAATGCAGAAAATAAGCCGATATGAGCAACAGCAAGATACCTGACGAGCACCGGGCTGCACCCAGCCTCTACGCGTTCCGCCGAGCCGTACTTCGAGGGCTTGGCGTTGTTATGCCTCTGTTGCTGACGATCGTATTTCTTCTCTGGATCTGGAATTCCGTCCAGACTTTCGTGCTGACGCCGATGAAGAATGCGGTTCGCAGTGTTGCAGTCAGCCAGACCCGGGACATTATCTACGAATTGCCACCTAATGCCCGGCTGGTCAAACTGCATCGCAACCAGAAGGACAAGCTGATCTGGGTTTCCGCCGACGGAGTCCACAACGATTCGCGACAAGTTCTGGACGTAGAGGCCTTTCGAATCAACCGGGAGAACGGCCCGGAGTATTACTGCAAACTGCCAACGCACGAATGGATCCCGTTCGAAGTCTTCGACAGTGTGCGCCGTAATCCCGGCACAACTCTTCCAGAAACCGCAGAAGCCTATTTCCGACGGGCCGTCGAAACTCGCTGGTTCCGTCCGTCATTTATTTTTCCGATTGTGTTTTGCGTCTTTCTACTGACGTTGTACGCTCTCGGAAAAATCATTGCGGCGAGAATCGGACGCGCCGTCATTTCGTACTTCGAACGATTAATTGATCAGGTGCCGCTGATCAACACCGTGTACTCGACGCTCAAGAAAGTCACCGACATTGTGTTCGGTGATCGCGAAGTCGAATTCAATCGGGTCGTCGCAGTGCAGTATCCACGCAAAGATATGTGGTCGCTGGGATTTGTGACGGGAGAAAGCCTGCCGACGATTCGATCGGCCGCCGGCGAGCCACTATTAAGCGTGCTCATGCCGACTTCGCCCATGCCAGCGACAGGATTTACGGTTTCCGTACGCAAGAGTGAAACGATTGAGCTCGACATTTCCGTCGATCAGGCGTTTCAGTTCGTTGTCAGTTGCGGCGTCGTGATTCCGAATCTCTCGACGGAGTCAAAGGCGATTGACCTTGCGAGTTCGATCGAAAGTCACGTTCAACAGGCCCTCGAGTCACATCAGTCGCAATGAGCCGCCCGACAAAAATCCGCCTGGGAACTCGCGGCAGCCTACTCGCCACAACGCAATCGAATCAATTCGCCGACCAAATCCGCGCGACAGGTGTCGATGTTGAGCTGATCACGATCAAGACAGATGGTGACCAGTCGCAAAGCTCCGGGCAACCTCTCGATGCCATGGGCACGACGGGTGTGTTCACGAAAGAAATTCAAGTCGCATTACTCAACGGCGAAATCGATCTGACGGTTCACAGTCTGAAAGATCTGCCGACGGAACCAACTTCCGGCCTGCATCTCGCCTGCGTACCAAAACGCGAAGTCGCCGTGGACGTGCTTGTGACCCGAAATGGTGTCTCGTTCACAGACCTTCCAGCCGGATCCACGATCGGCACGGGGAGCATTCGGCGACAGGCGCAAATTTTGAATTCGCGGCCCGAGTTGAATGTCGCTGGGATCCGCGGCAATGTTGACACGCGGCTGCGAAAGCTACACGACGGCGAATACGACGCGATTGTGCTCGCCGCCGCCGGCCTTCATCGACTGGGCTGGCAGGACCGAATCACCGAAGAGTTCGAAGCGTCCGTGCTGATCCCGGCCGTCGGTCAGGGAGCCCTCGGTATTGAGACTCGTAGTGATGATCCTTCCACGACTGAAATTGTTCGCGCACTTGATCATGCAGATACTCATGCAGCAGTATTGGCCGAGCGGGCATTGTTGGCTGGACTCCGGGGCGGATGCTCCGCGCCAATTGGAGCTCATGCGACAGTGAACTCTGGTGAACTCAGATTGAGAACGGTCGTGCTTTCGCGCGACGGCAGCCAGCGGCTGGATGATGAACGCACGGGGCCGGCGACTTCTGCCGAGGAGGTTGGCCAGGCCTCAGCCGATTCGCTGCTTGGTGAAGGTGCCGCAAAACTGATCAGGCCCGAAGTTTGATAGTGCGTAGTGGATCTTCGTAGTGGATCTTGTTAAAGATCCTTGCAGTAGTAACGCGTTTCACCGATGACTGGGGATCTTTAACAAGATCCACTACCTAATGCCGCGCCGAAACTTAAAACGCGACTTGTGCTCGCACGGCATAGATCGCGTAGTCGGAGAGTTCGAAACTGGATTGTCGATCGACGTCGCCTCGTAGGTAGTTGAACTGAAACTTGGTGAAGTCGTTCAGGTACCAGTTCAACCCGACAGAATAAGTCGTCCGGTTACCCGTCGCGTTGATAGGGTCAAAAACCCCATCCTGGAACGTCTCCGTTCGCGAGAATCTTGCTGCCAGCTCCCACGCTCCCCATCCGCCGGGTCCAAACGGATTGTCTGGACGAACCGCGGAAAGAACACCGCCCGTTCGGTTGTACTCCCGAGTTTCGCCGGTCAGCAGGTATCCGACCTGGGCATAGTACGACGGCGTCGTCACGGCGGGGTCGCCGGATTTCTCAAACCTTGCCACGCGATACTCTCCCTGTGCGTGACCAGGCCCCCGGACGGCAGCGAACTCTGCGTTAAAGAAATGAACACGACTTGAACCAAAGATCGACGTCTCGGTGTTGAGGATTCCGGAGCTCGATTCCCCCGGCGGGCCTGCAAGCTCAGGCAAGAACAAAAATTGCTGCAGAGAACCCGTATCGTTCATCAGTGCGTACCCAAAGCCGGCATGCAGCAAGCCGCCATCTTGTGGTCGATCGATCAGCAGCGTCGTTCCCCGAGCCGCCAGACCATAATTGGAATCGCCGCGCGACCCGCCAAACAGATCCGGAGTTTGCCCAAATGTCGTTCCGTAGGCAGAAATGGCATACGTCGAGCGACCATCATGGCCGTAGATTCCGATTCCGGGCCTGCGAAACGGCCCGAGGAAAAACGTCGTGGATCGTTCGTGAAACGTCAGCTCCTTGACGCTTGTAAGTTCGTCCAGCCCAAATGGCTGCCGCCACTGTCCGACTCGAAGACTACCAAACTGAAAACCATGGACATCAAAATAGAGATCCATGAAGTTTGGCCGCCCTGGAAAGGCGAAATCGAACTCCACCATATAGTCAACGTTGTCGGCGACGGAGCCAACCGCAGCCAGTCTGGCTCGGCGAAAGCCCCGAACGTCATCGATACCCACAGAAACAAATTGATTACCGTTAGTGAACTCCGCGTCGGAGTACCAAAGCGAGTCCATTTGAAAGAACCCGGTCAGTCGGGCATTCGGGTACTTTTTCGATTCAGCTGGCGGCGGTGGCGATGCCGGAAGCTCAAACATTGGCTCGCCGACTTCGATCACACTTGTTGCCTGAGGACTAAAGCCGCCGGCTATCGGTGTTTCGTACGACGGCAATTCAAAGATTGGCGCGGCCGACGCGGCATTCACCGACTGCATGGAAGACTGTATGGGTGGAAGTGTTGTTTCCGTCGTGAACTTCACCGCCGAATCATTGAGCGGGGATTCGAACACCGGCGGCAAACTGGACGACGCGGGAATCACGCGTGTTGTCCTTCGCGCCTTGGGCTTGGCGGTTTTTGAAATTCCCACGATTGGTGCGACAGTCGGAGTCGGAGTCGCAACGGGTTCCTCGGTCGGCGCACCACTTGAAGAAGATCGTACCGGAGCGTAATTCGCCGAAGCCGCGACATTTTCCGTTCTTCGATCAGCCAGCGTGCGCGTACCAATCACTGGAGCGTTTTCTCCGACGGTGATTTCACCATCGAGGATATCAATGATCGGCGGCAACCCGTCCGGATAGTTCACATCTACCGTCGACTGCGCTGACACTTCTGTAGTGAAGCAAACCAGTGAAAGCTGAAACAGCGCGCAGAGCAACACCACGGTCGAAGGCCCGTTTCGAAATTGTGCCATAGTTTACTCCGATCAACCTCGAACTGATCTTTGATGAATGGAGGAGGAACGATAGGCACCACCTGCATAGAACACAATAGAATTTGCGGATACCAGCGAAACCTGAACAGGGGCAACGTCCAAAACCGCAGCAAACAACCGCAAGCGTTGCAAGCACGGCATTCAACGCTATCCCTCTGGGAAGAATGTGAACCCTACTGTTCGTTTTTTGATGGCGATTCATGTTGCGCCGAACCGATGACATCAACAACGTGTACCGGTAAAAGGACACGAGTCAGTGCTGAACGTTTCCTGTCCTGAATGGAAACTCGAGAAGCAGGCTCAAGGATGAGCCAGCGTTCGGTGAGAAAAGGTAGAGCCATGAAGTGCAAGACATCCCGCTTTGGTGAACTCGACATTGCCAGTGACCGTATTATCCTCTTTCCCGATGGCATCATCGGGTTTGAAGACAAGCGCCATTGGGTTCTGTTATCCGAAGGCGAAGATGATTCCGTTGGTTGGCTGCAAAGCCTGAATGACGGCGACCTTGCTTTCCTCGTGGTGACACCGCACCGCTTCGTGGAAGACTATTCTCTCAAAGTACACCGCAGCCAGTTGATGACGCTGCCATGGTCACCCGAAGACCGCTCGCTGACTTTGGCAATTGTCAGCGATCACGATGGCAAGCTCACAGCAAACCTCAAAGCTCCGCTGCTGGTAAATGTAGACCGCTGCCTTGGTCGTCAGGTTCTTGTGGCCGACGAACAGCCTGTGCAGTGTGTGCTCACTCAGAAGCCAGCACCGTTGCGAAAGACTGCGTAACCCGCAAGCTTTACCGGCGTAAAACTGGGAAGTTAGGGCAATCTGTGGTTCTGGGCAATTCTTGCTGCCGATATCTCAATCAGAACCAAATGGCAAAGCCTAAGGAATGAAGTCGCGTCGAATGGAATTCGACGTTGGCTTTGGGCGTATCGTGCCATGTGTTCGTGAAATGGAATTGCTGACCAAGGGGTAGAACGGACTCGGACCCCGCCGGGTTAAGAGGTCAGCGTGAATGGACTGTCAACGCAAGACGTTGACTGAATCAAAAAGGAGCTGACGATGCTTGTACTTTCGAGACACCGTGACGAAAGTATCATGATCGGGGACGATGTCGTCGTTACGATTGTCGATATTCGGGGAGACAAGGTGCGTTTGGGAATCGAGGCGCCAACCAGTATTCCAGTGCACCGCCAGGAGGTTTATGAAGCCATTCAGCGGGAGAATGCTCAAGCCGCCAATATTGACGTCAATGCGGCAAAGAATCTGAAGCAGAAGTAGAACGATTCGCCGGCTGCCGCGAATGGTTTGAGAAGCAGGGCGCTCACACCGGTCGCCATTCGCGATGCCCGATCGTTCTATACACGCCCGATTGACCCACAGCCGGGTGTAGAACGGATTCGCACTTCTTTTTGACGCCGATTGCCAGGGTGGACTTCCCCTCTCCACACTGGCATTTTCTATGCGCTGTTGCACGATCCGCCCGAGTTGTAGGCGAGGCTCGCCTTACGGATCGGCGGGTTGTGTCAATGACGGGTCGCAGCAACTCGGCCTGGAGTCGACGGCGCGGAATCTTATTCCAATCATCCGCCGCGCATTTTCTTGCAACTTGCGCTGGACGCCGGCGTCTACGTTTGGAAAGAGCAGCGGAACCAGATTCGTCAGCAAGGCGAGCAGGATGGATCAGCGATCGAATTGATGAGGAAATTTCCCATCAGGACCTTGTATCCGCGTTTTCACCGGGGATTTTACGACCCTGGTTGGGGGGCGTCTCCATTCGCCCAAGCCAAACCTCAGGCCCCATTCCACCCAAACCCACCAGATGCAATTTGGAGTAAAGCGAATTGAGATTGGGGTTCGGGCAATTTGCGAAAAGCTGCTAGCATTTCGGAAGTCCCGGATGCCTCGCATTTGCAAGCTGTTAATGACTTTATAGCAGCGCTTGCATGCTGGCCTTGACGCTGCAAAACGGATTGCAGTATTCCAAGAATCATCGAACGGGTCGCGGGGAGTCGCGAGACCATCCAGGAAATGTAGGAAGGAACCGAAATCATGGAAACCACGCACAGCATCCCACAGATGCAACCAAGGCCATCAGTGCCAGCCAACCGTACACAGGAACTGCACCGAATTGCTTCGGAACTTTTCCGTCAACAAGCCGACTGGGTAACTTTCTTCCGAAAGATACTCGGTGTCGAAGGGGTTGTTCGTCAACTGTTTCCAAGCACGGCTGAGCTGACTCAGCTTGAGCAGACGCAAGAGTACGCTGAGATTCAGCAGATGCTTGCCAAGTTGCGTGAGCGGGGCACAACGCCATCGAGCGAAACCGAGCCAACACGGGTTATCACGGTTCGCCTGCCGAAGAGCCTCCACGAATCGCTTCGTACCGAAGCTCACGAGAAGCGCACCAGCATGAACAAGCTTTGCATTTCAAAGCTGCTTCAGATGGTCGACGAAGAGTTGATCCCACACGACTGATTCGACACCCCGTCGCAATCACCGAACTGTTAATGTTGAAACCCCGCTGCGATTGAATCGCAGCGGGGTTTTGAATTTTCCAATATGGCAACGATGGCGGCCAGATCGTCCAGCATGCATCGCCGAGTTCAAAAATCGGGAAGTTCGTCAACGATCTTTCTCAGCAAGTCGCTGGTACCATGTTTGTCGGTCCACCCAAAGCAGTAGTCCCAGTCAATTTGCTTTCCCGAAACAGCAATCACGCCTTCGACATCATCGAGGTCCTTCCGCCTCGCCCAAC
>CALHZT010000043.1 GCA_938040995.1 uncultured Pirellulaceae bacterium
TACAAAACGTCGCGACATCGGCAACCAAACAACCGTTCAACTGAAACCCGACGCCAGGCGGAGCCGTCGAACCATGACACCACAAGAAACCATTGCCTATTGTCGCGAAAAACAGGTAAAAGCCGTCGACATTCGCTTTACCGATTTTCCAGGCACATGGCAGCACTTCACGATCCCAGTCGACAAGTTCGACCTGAGTGTGTTTGAGCACGGACTTGGCTTTGACGGGTCGAGCATTCGCGGTTGGCAATCGGTCGATGAGAGCGACATGCTTGTCGTTCCCCAACCAGAAACGGCCTGGCTGGATCCTTTCACGGAACTGCCGACTCTCGTCATTCTCGGCACGATTCAGGATCCGATTACCGGCGAGGACTACTCGCGTGATCCAAGGAACGTCGCGAACAAGGCGCTGAATTATCTCAAGTCAACGCGCATCGCCGACACGGCTTCGTTCGGCCCCGAGGCGGAGTTTTTCGTATTCGACGACGTGCGATTTGATCAGAACGCCCATGAAGGTTTCTTTCATATCGACAGTCGTGAAGGCGAATGGAATCGCGGCAGCAGTGAGCTCCCAAACCTCGCCGGGAAAATTCGCCACAAGGAAGGCTACGCTCCGGTTCCGCCCAAAGACCAGCTGATGGACTTGCGCAACCAGATGATGACGACGATGATCGCATGCGGTCTGGATGTGGAGTGCCAACACCACGAAGTCGGCACGGCAGGTCAATGCGAAATTGATCTCGCTTACGGCGAGCTGCTCGACATGGCGGACGCCATGATGACTTACAAGTACATCGTGAAGAATGTCGCGCGGCGCAACGGCCAAACAGCGACGTTCATGCCGAAACCAATCTTCGGAGACAACGGGAGCGGGATGCATACGCACCTGTCACTCTGGAAGGACGGTCAGCCACTATTCGCTGGCAGCGGGTATGCGGGCCTGAGCGACATGGCGCTGTACGCGATCGGCGGCATCCTCAAGCATGCTCCAGCGCTGCTCGCGTTTACGAATCCCACGACGAACAGCTACAAGCGACTGGTTCCCGGATACGAAGCGCCGGTCAATCTGGCTTATTCGCAACGCAATCGCTCGGCGGCTTGCCGCATTCCGATGTACAGCCCCAATCCGAAATCGAAGCGAGTTGAGTTTCGCTGCCCGGACCCCAGCTGTAATCCATACTTCGCTTTTTCCGCGATCCTGATGGCAGCGATCGACGGAATTCAAAACAAGGTTCATCCCGGCGAGCCGATGGACAAGGATATTTACGACTTGCCGCCCGAAGAAGCCGCCGATGTTGCCAGAACGCCGGCGATGCTAAGCCATGCAGTGGACGCGCTCGAGCGCGATCACGAGTTCCTGCTTCGCGGTGATGTATTCACACATGATGTGATTGAAACGTGGATCAAGCTCAAGCGGCGCGACGAGATTGACGCATTGCGACTACGCCCTCACCCGTACGAATTCTGTTTGTACTACGACGTGTAGAGAACGCTCGAATTGCTGTGTAATTGCAGTTGTGAATCCCAGCCGCAGTTTGATTTATGGCTGAAGGCTTGAGCGTTTCCAAAGCAGCCACGAAGAACGTTGCCTGCAGATCAATAAAATCAGCGCCACGGCAGCAAGTGGCAAACCGCCTGGTTCGGGCACAGATTCGAGCGGATCGAAATCAGGCAGTGACGTAAACTTGTGCTGATTCCACAAATTGAAATCGGACGCATCAACGACACCGTCCAGATTAAAATCGCCAGAACTCCAGGCGGTCGTATTCGTGAACTTGCTCGAATTCCACGCGTTGAAATCGCTGACATCAACGACACCGTCCAGATTCGCGTCGCCGGCACTGTACGTTGCGCCAAAACCATTGGCTTCTGCCGCATCGGCCAGCCAGACCTGCACGTCACTCCCATCGATCACGCCATCGCCATTCATGTCGAAAACCTCGTTCTCACTGTCGACATCAACGCCGATGATGAGTGGGCCTTCTGCGAGCATCAAATCCAGATCGCTAACACCACACAAATCATCGCCGTCCAGATCGCAACCCAGCACAAACGGATCGGAAAACTTCGGATCGGAAAGAAAAGTCCAGTCCGTCAGTGTCTTCAGGAATGCCACCAGCGCTTCGGACTCATCCTGACTCAGGTTCAACGAGACAGCGGCTGCTTGTGGATCAAAGTTCTCCCGCAGGCGAAAATCAAGCTCCGGATGGTCCTGAATTTCTTCGCTGTAGAATTCGACGACCTCTTCCAGTGACTCAAATCGGCCATCATGCATGAAGGCACCACGCACTTCTGCATTGCGTAAAGAAACGGCTTTGAATTTTCCGTCGCCGGCACCTGGATCGTCCGTAAACGCATCCAGCCCGTTGTTCCGCACTTCCCTGGAAATCTGCGACGCCGACTCGTGACAAGAAGCGCACCGGGCCGCACCATTGAACAGCTGCAAGCCATGTTGTTCCTGCGCCGTCAAAAGAGACGGATCGGCTCGGCCCGTTTCATCGAAAATGGAATCGAACTTCGAATCGTACGACACCATCGAACGCACGAACTGGGAAAGTGCCTGAGAGACTCGTTCCGATGTGATGTCGGAAGAACCGAACGCGTTGGCAAACAAGTCGCCATAAAAATCAGTATTCGCGAGCTTTGCATTGAGCGTGTTGAGATCCATCCCCAGCTCATTCGTCTGAATCGGAATCAGTACCTGCTCTTCAAGCGTCGCCGCACTTTCATCGGAAAGAAACCGGCCGTTGGAATAAAATCTGCCATTCGCCAGCGCCATACTGTGCCGGTCTGACAGCGACCCATCGACATTCACGCTCTGTGGACGCGGGTCTGCAAAACCGTTTTCCTGAAAATGACATGAACTGCATGCCATCGAGTTGTTGTGCGAAAGCCGTTTGTCATAAAACAAAGCGCGACCAAGCGTCGCACCGGCATCGGTAATCGGATTGTCGGCAGGCGTGTTATCTCGCCCGATCTCGGTATCGAAATGAGCTGGCAGATTGGTGACTGCATACTCGACATAGCCATCCAGCTGGTCCGGCAACAGCAGCGGTTTGCCGGCTGAACCTGCTATCGCACTCCCGCTTCCAACCATCAGCGCAAGCGCCAGCCCGCATCCCCAAAGTCGCCGGGAGAACTGCCATCGCTCAGAAGCATGAAAAGAAAAGATGCCGCTTGTCATGCCTCCATTCTAGCCTCTTTCCCGGATGTGCCATCACATTCCGCATGAGAAAATTGAGCCCCTCTTTCCACCCCGATCACAAAACTGGATACCCGCACCTTAAAATCGGACCTTGACATCCGATTTCGACATTAAAGAATAAAACGATGCAGTTCAGCCGACGAATCACCCGAATATCGCAACGAGAAGCGCACCGGGAACCACGATTCCTCGGATCCGCCTTGATTACCATCTCGCTGGCCATTCTGGTTGCGGGGACCGCATTGGCACAGGGCGATCACAATGGCCCACCGATCAATTATGAAAAAAGTCAGCCCAGAGACAAAGTCGCCCAGCTGAACGAGCGACTCAAAAAAGGCGCAAGCCGACTGGAGTGGGATGAAAAGTATGGTTGGTTACCTTCGCTACTGAAAAACCTCAAGGTCTCAGAAACGTCCCAAACGCTGGTGTTTTCAAAAACCAGCCTCCAAATCCGGAAGATCTCACCGCGTCGACCGCGAGCACTCTACTTCAATGACGAAGTCTATGTCGGCACGGTTCAACACGGCGACGTTATTGAACTCTCAGCCGTCGATCCATCGCTCGGCGCCGTGTTTTATTCGCTCGACGCAAAGCGGAGTCCAACACCAGCCATTCGGCGGACATCATCCGACTGCCTCTCTTGCCACGCATCCGGCCGCACGGACAGAGTGCCCGGCTATCTTGTCCGCTCCGTTTTTCCGTCCGCGAGTGGTCATCCACACTTCGACCTTGGGACAACGACGACGGACCAGACCAGCGACTTTCGCGAACGGTTTGGTGGTTGGTACGTGACAGGCAAACATGGCTCGATGCGTCATCGCGGCAATGAGATTGCGGACAGAGACGCGAAGCCGCCGATTGATACGGAGGCGGGCGCGAATGTCACCGACTTGTCGAAACGAATCACAACCGCAAAATACCTGACGCCGCATAGCGACCTCGTCGCCCTGATGGTCCTGCAGCACCAGGCAACAATGCATAACCTGATCACGCGAGCCAGCTATGAAGGCCGGCGAGCCGCTCATTACGACACGGTATGGAACAAGACGCTGGAACGACCGGCAGAACATGTCAGTGAAACGTCTCAACGTCGCATCGCGGCAGCCGGTGAAAAGCTCCTGGAACACCTCTTTTTCTCAGGCGAGTTTCGGCTGACTGCGCCGATTGAAGGCACATCGGACTTTGCGAACGAATTCGAATCGAAAGGTCGACGCGACAAACGCGGTCGGTCACTACGCGACTTTGACTTGCAAACCCGGATGTTCAAACACCCCTGCAGCTTCCTGATCCATAGCGACTCGTTCAAGGCACTGCCGGGCAACGTCCGCCAGTATATCGACAAGCGGCTGCATGAAATCCTCAGCGACGACGATGATTCACCAGCCTTCACCCACCTCTCGACGAACGATAAAACTGTCATTCGCGAAATCCTGGCCGATACGCTGCCTGGCTTTGAACATCGACGCTAGATAGACCATTCCCTGATAGCGCCCTAATGTATTCCCTGGATGGCAGCAGCCTGGTCGTTTAACGACTTGGCCCACCAAGCCAGCGCGGCTTTTTGGCGGACAACAACGAATCCATTCTCGGCCATTCATTCCCGGCCATTCGGCTGAATTGACAGGTGAATTCGCGGGTACTACGGTAACCAGCCCTGCCTGCAACGGCCATTTCGTGTACGACTCCCGACGTTACGGCAGCGTTGCGGCAAAACCCCGCATCCAAACGCGGTAATTCTCGCTAAAATACAGCTCGAATTTGGCATACCGGGGATTTCGATCAAAATGGACGGAGTCTGCGGCAGGCCACCGCAAAAACAATGTCGCGGTCAACGTGATTCCCACCGGCTGGAAATTCACCCCCGAAAAACATGCGGGGTGGTTTGTACCATCGACTTGCACCCCGCAGAAGCGTCCCCAGCCTGTCAAAAAAGACGGGCAACTATCTGAGGAAGAGTTACCAAATGGCGAAAAAGAAGTGGACGGACATCCTCGTTAAGGCCGGCATTATCAGTGCCGATCAGCTCAAGGAAGCGCTCGCCATCTCGAAGCGGAAGAATGTCAGCGTCGCCGACGCCCTCGTGCTTGAACTCGCGTACGCCACGGGCGAACAAGTCATGAAGGCGATGGCCAAGGAGCATTCGCTCAAATACGTCGATCTCAACTCTGTAGAAATTCCTCCCGAGGTTGTCGAGCTCGTGCCCCAATCGGTGGCTCGAGAAAACCTGATTTTGCCGGTAAAAGAGCGTGAAGACAGCTCGCTCCTCGTCGCCGTGCACGACCCGCTCGACCTCGGAACACTCGACAAACTGCGGTTTATCCTGAATCGCCGCATCGACATCTGCCTCGCTCCCAAAGAGGACATTCAGGGAGCCATCAACAAATACTACGGCCAGCTCGAGGGTGAATCGACCGACTCGATGCTGCAGGAATTCACCGATACGGCCATCGACTTTACCGAGACCGAAGACGAAACGATTTCGGATGACGAGGCGGTAGATGACAGTAGTGCCCCGATCGTGCGGCTGGTCCAACTGATGATTGGCGAAGCAGTGCAGCTTCGGGCCTCTGATATTCACGTCGAGCCCTTCGAGAAACGCGTCCGAATCCGTTATCGAATTGACGGCGTACTGGTCGAGAGAGATAGCCCGCCTCGCCGACTGCTGGGTGCCCTGATCTCCAGAATCAAGATTCTGGCGAGTATGGACATCGCCGAGCGCCGCCGATGCCAGGACGGCCGGATCAAGATCACAGCGGGGGGGAAGACGCTGGACCTTCGAGTCAGCATTATCCCGACCAACCATGGCCAATCCGTGGTCATGCGACTGCTCGACAAGGACAACATCAGTGTTGGTGTCGAGCAGCTGGGCCTTTCCCCAGCCAACTACAAATCCTTCCAAAGCCTGATGAGGCGGCCGAATGGTATCATTTTGGTGACAGGTCCTACGGGATCTGGAAAAACGACGACTCTCTATGCCGCCCTCTCCGAGCTGAATCGACCGGATCGGAAGATTATTACGGCGGAAGACCCGGTGGAATACTTCGTATCCGGGATCAATCAAGTCGAAGTCCGGCACAGCATCGGGCTCGATTTCGCCAAGATTATCAAGGCAATGTTGCGGCAAGCCCCGAATGTCATCCTCGTGGGTGAGATGCGTGATTCAGAGACGGCAGGCATGGGAATTCAGGCTTCTTTGACTGGACACTTGGTATTCAGTACACTACATACGAACGATGCGCCCAGTGCTGTGACACGCATGATCGACATGGGAGTGCCTGCATACCTTGTTGCTAGCAGTGTTATTGCGGTGCTGGCCCAGCGACTGGTCCGCAAGATCTGCCCTCGGTGCGCGGAGGATTTTGAGCCGCGACAGAGCGACTTGGACGAAGCTGGAGTCACCCCAGAGATGGCAGCCAATGCAACCTTCAAAATGGGCGCAGGTTGCCCACATTGCCAAGGCAGCGGTCACCGGGGTCGGATTGGGATCTATGAATTGATGTTTATGACGGCTCCAATCCGCGAGCTGGCGTTCGATGGAGCACCGACTCAGCAGATTCGACGTGCCGCTATTAAAGGAGGCATGGTCACGCTTTACGGAGACGGGATCGACAAGTTCTGCCGAGGCATCACCACCCTAAAAGAGGTATATCGCGTCGCCAAGAAGGTTGAGGACTAGCAGGCAGCAATTGTAGTGGACGAGGCAACGAGTCCTTCCCGCTACCCCGATCAACAAGGACTCGTAGCCTCGTCCACTACCTCGAACCGCCCCAAGCCAATCCAACACCAAACCAACCAACAGTACAAAACACACCACATCAATCGTTAAACGGTCGAAAACTTGAACCGGTGCATCGCACACGCCAATAATCGAAGCAGTCGGGGATTGCTGAGGGGCATCACCTGACGAGTCGGAATTGTTCAGTCGGGGCCAACTATCAGAGCCACCCCAGAATTTGGGAAGCGGATAGCCAACAGAACACATGCCGCGAGAAAGGGAGTCCCTCCCATACCTCAATTACAATTGATCCCGGTAGCCTGTTGGTCTCGTGCGAATCTCAAACCGGTTCGTAGCAAACAGACAAATCAGCGATACCGAATCGCGACAATAACAGAGCGAAACTGTAAATATGCCCGGCGTGTAGTACGCTGCGCTAGAACAGTTGATCAACTTGGAACCAGGGAAATGGGCGTAAAGTAATGGGTACGATCCTCATCGACAAATTGCTTCAAGCCTGCGTTAAGCAGGGTGCGAGCGATATCCATATAACCGTCGGGCAACCGCCAGTCTTTCGACTGAGCGGCCGCATGCGCAAGCTCGAGACGAAAGTTCTCGAAGCCGAAGACACCGTCGCTCTGATGAAGAGTATCACGCCGGAACGGTGCCAGCGCGAACTGCAGGAGATCGGGAGTACTGACTTTGGTTTCGCGTTTGGCGAACTGGCCCGTTTTCGCGTTTCCGTTTTCAAGCAACGCGGTTTTACCGCGATGGTGCTGCGACAGATCCCGAACGAAAAGCTGTCCATGGAAGTCCTCGGACTTCCTGAACGAGTCGCCGAGCTTTGCATGAGACCACGTGGTCTGTTTCTCGTGACTGGCCCAACGGGTTCGGGAAAGAGTACGACGCTCGCGAGTATGATCGACTATATCAACATGACGGTCGATCATCACATCATCACGATCGAAGACCCGATCGAGTTTTATCACGACCACAAGCGGTCAACCGTGAATCAGCGTGAAGTCGGTGTGGACGTTCCGTCATTCGCCGAAGCCGTCAAGCGTGCGTTGCGACAGGATCCGGATGTCATCCTCGTTGGTGAGATGCGTGACCTCGAGACGATTGAGACCGCGATTACCGCGGCGGAAACCGGCCACGTTGTTTTCGGTACGCTTCACACGAACAGTGCCCAGGGAACGATCAACCGGATCATTGACGTCTTCCCGACAACACAACAGGCGCAAATCCGGACGCAGCTCGCGGAAGCTGTCATTGGAATCATCTCGCAGGCACTGGTGCCAAAAATCGGCGGTGGTCGAGTCGCGGCTCATGAGTTCCTCGTGGTCACGCCGGCGATCTCCAACCTGATTCGCGAAAACAAGACGTTCCGAATCACGTCGATGATTCAGACCGGAAAGAAGGAAGGCATGCAGTTGATGGACGATGCCCTCTACGATTTGTGGAAGCAACAAAAGGTTGCCAAGGATGACGCGTTATCCAAATCGCACCGCCCCAATGACTTGTCGGCGCGAATGGCCCAGGCCGAACGCGGCATGTTTGATGATGACGACGATGTAGAGGATGCGAGTTAAACGAGTAGGCAGTCGTCAGTTGACAGTCGTCAGCTGATGACACAAGTAAAAACTGATTACCGACGACTGAATACTGCCAACTGAAGACTGACGACTTAAAAAAATGGCTCTCCGAAAAATTGGACAAATCCTGATCGACCTTGGATTCCTCGACGAGGACCAGCTGGAGATGTTGCTATCCGAACAGGAGCGCAACCCGCAACTGCTGGGCAAAGTCGGCGTGGAAATGGGGCTGCTCGAAGAAGAGCAAGTCGCCCAGGCACTTGCTGAGCAGTTGAACATGCAAGTCGTCGAGTTGGGACAGACCAAGCTTCGCGCCGAGTTGATTGAGCTGGTTCCTGAAACCATGGCTCAGCTCTATCGCGTCATCCCCGTTCAGTTCAAGAAAGAGGTTCTCACGGTTGCGACTTGCGACCCGCAGAATATTTCGATTCCTGACGAGATGCGAACGTTCCTCGGATATGAAATCCGGGTCGTCATCGCGACGGAAAAGGAAATTCAAAAAGCGCTCGACAAGTATTACTCCGACGATCTCGAGAGCCTCGAGAGCGTGGTGGACATGCTCAACGCGGATGACGAGCTCGCCGAAGCCGCCGCCGCATTGAACAGCAACGGTCCGATCGAACTCGCGGTCGAACAAGTCGTCGATAGTGCTCCGGTCCGCAAACTGCTAAACATCGTTTTGCTCACAGCGATCAAGGAACACGCCAGCGACATTCACTTCGAGCCATTCGAAGATGAATTCCGGATTCGCATCAAGGCGGACGGCGTTCTTTACGAGCTCGTCCCACCGCCTCGACATCTCGCGTTCGCAATTACGACTCGCATCAAGGTGATGGCGGATCTTGATATCGCGGAACGTCGCGTCCCGCAGGACGGTCGAATCGAATTGACGGTCGGTGGTCACCCGGTAGATCTTCGAGTCAGCGTGATGCCGACCATGTTCGGCGAGAGCGTGGTCATGCGAATCCTCGATCGCTCGGTGGTTTCGCTGGACCTTGCCAAGGTCGGCATGGACGAAGGCATCATGGGCGGCTTTCGTAAATGCATGCACAAGCCAAACGGGATCGTGCTCGTGACGGGCCCAACCGGTTCCGGCAAAACGACGACGCTGTATTCGGCCTTGAGCGAGCTGAATGAGATTACCGAAAAGGTTATTACGACTGAGGATCCAGTCGAGTATGACATCGACGGCATCATCCAGATTCCGATCGATGCCGACATGGGCAATACCTTTGCGGCCTGCCTACGCGCCATCCTTCGGCAGGACCCCGATCGCATTCTCGTCGGCGAGATTCGTGACCTGGAGACGGCCGAGATTGCGGTTCAGGCTTCACTGACGGGCCACCTGGTGTTTAGCACGCTACACACCAACGACGCGCCGAGTACGGTCACTCGACTGAAAGATATGGGAATCCCAACGTTCATGATCACGGCGACCGTCGAAGCCATCTTGGCTCAGCGACTTGTCCGCCGCATCTGCACCCAGTGCCGCGAAGAAACCGTGGTCAGCGACGAACTGCTTTCCGAAGCCGGTTGGACTCGCGACGACATCTCGGAAAAGACGTTCTTCAAGGGCGCCGGCTGTGACACCTGCAATAACACCGGATACAAGGGGCGAGTCGGACTGTTTGAGTTGATGTTACTCAATGACGACCTGAGAGACATGGTGATGTCTAATTGCTCCACCGACGACTTACGGGACAAAGCCCGCGACTACGGGATGACCACACTTCGTGACGCGGGTTTTGCCAAAGCCGAAGAAGGCGTCACGACGTTCGACGAAGTCGTCAGAGAAACGGTACTCGAAGCCTAAGCAGCTGAATATCGATTAACGAACAAGGAATGACGAATTTCGAAGTGAAGCAAAAACACCTGCGGTTAAACAAAACAACAAGAAAAACACAACCAGACGAAAACCGGGATTGAGTTCTCGCAACTCGATACTCGACACTCGCAACTATTAAAAGAGACCTGCATCATGCCGATGTACATGTTTGAAGCCATGGACGCCACGGGCCAGGAAATCCGTGACACCATCGAGGCCCCCAACGAAGATCAGGCGCAAGCCACGATTCGTGACATGGGATACTTCGTTACGAAGATCTCTGTCAAAAAGGCCCGCAAAGGCGAAGAAGAAAAAGCCGACGGCAAGAAACGCGGCTTTGCAATTGGTGGCGTCAGCAGTAGACAGCTCACCATGTTTACTCGTCAGCTCTCCATTTTGCAGGACGCCGGTCTGCCGATCGTGCGCAGTCTCAAGATTCTGGAAGAGCAAGCCAAACCTGGCCGCCTGAAGAATTCGCTCATGGATACGTGCGAAGAGATCGAAGGCGGATCCACCCTGTCCGAAGCCATGGGGAAATCGCCCAAAGCTTTCGACCGGTTGTATGTGAACATGATCAAAGCCGGTGAAGCTGGTGGTGCGTTGGAGATTATCCTCCAGCGACTTGCTGACTTTATGGAAAAGGCGGAAGACCTCAAGCGTAAGGTCAAAGGTGCGATGGTTTATCCAGTCATCGTGATCGCGGTCGCCGTCGGTATTCTGTCCTTCATCATGATCAAGATCGTGCCAACTTTTGAAACGATCTTTACCGACTTTGAACTGCCACTGCCGGCACCGACACAAATGCTGATCACACTTTCCGGCGTGACGGCTCGTTACTGGTACATGATCCCGATCATCCCGCTGGGGCTCTGGCTGTTCGTGAAACTGGTTCGCCGTTTCAAGGAAGGCCGCATGGGCTGGGACCTTTACATGCTGAACGTTCCGGTCTTCGGGGCACTGGTTGAGAAGAACTCACTGGCGAGAGCCACCAGGACGCTCGGCACGCTCGTTCAGAGTGGTGTACCGATCCTGGAAGGCCTGAACATTACCAAAGAGACATGCGGAAACGCCCTGTTTGAACGACTGTTTCAGAAAGTCAGCGACGCGATCCGCGAAGGTGAGACGATTGCGAAACCGATTCACGAAAACGCATCAGCCGGATTCCATCCGATCGCGTGTGCATTGTGGGTTTTGACATTTGCCGGCCCGTGCATCCCGATCCTGTTCATGGGCTCCGAACTGCGACAGTTTGGTATTTCGGTCGTCACAGCGACGGCAGTCATCGGAGGCGCGTATTACTTCATGCGAATGAAACGGCGAGTCGTCGATCACCTTGTTGTGAACATGATTGATGTGGGCGAAGAGACTGGTGAATTGGACACCATGCTCTACAAAGTCGCCGATACGTTTGATTCCGAAGTCGCCGTGATCACCGAGAGTTTAACGAAGCTTCTGGAACCGCTCCTGGTTATTTTCCTTGGCGGTGCAGTCGGCTTCATTGTGATTTCCTTGTTTATGCCACTCGTCAGCTTGATCCAGAACCTGTCTGGTTGAAAGCGAGTGTCGAGTTGCGAGTGACGAGTTGCGAGAGAAACACTCGCAGCTCGCGGCACGGGAGGGCGAGGCTCCGTCCGAGCCGCAGACGAACCATACAACGCACAACACGAACCAACTACAGAATCAAAAGAGAGCACCCCAACCCGCTGCGTAAGCGAGGGAAATACAAAACAAGAAAGAAGCAAGTCGCGAGAGAAGCACTCGCAGCTCGCGGCACGGGAGGGCGAGGCTCCGTCCGAGCCGCAGACGAACCATTCAACGCACAACAACGAACCAACTTCAGAAGCAAAAGAGAGCATCCCAACCCGCTGCGTAAGCGAGGGAAACACAAAGCAGAGAACATCCCAGCCCGCTGCGTAAGCGAGGGAAATACAAAACAAGAAAGAAACAAGTCGCGAGCGAAACACTCGCAGCTCGCGGCACGGGAGGGCGAGGCTCCGTCCGAGCCGCAACTACACGGCGCGGGAGGGCGAGGCTCCGTCCGAGCCGGTTGGAGTACAGGCTTTAGCCTGCGACCGCGCACCAAAGAAAGAGAGCGACATCGGCGCTAGCCGCAAGTGTCACAAACAGCCAAAACGACTACACACAAAGCATCAAGCTGCCATCAGAAGGGTAGCCTCCAAAGCCGTCACCAGTAATAAACAATTAACCAGTTCAACACCCGAGACAGCGGTCATTGCCGCTTGAGAAAGTCATGAGAACACGCATCCCCAAATCGGATTCCCGGAACGCAAACGGCTTCACGCTCGTCGAGCTGGCCGTTGTCATCGTGATCATCGCCATCCTCGCCGCCATGCTGTTACCAGCAATCGGCGGTGTGATTCGCAAAGCGAAGATCGCAAAGATCGGTGTTGAGATTTCGTTAATTGAGCAAGCACTTGAAAAGTACAAGTTGGAGTTCGGGGAGTTCCCACCAGACTTTACGACCTACGCAGAAGGCGGTGATTTCCCAAGCCGACGAGTGCAATTGGACAATGAGTTTCAAACACACATGGCACGAAACTTTCGTCGGCGTATACATAATTCCGACGCACCAGTCATGGTTGATCTGGAAACCGGCGATACTGCGCAGGTCACAGAACCCCATCTCATTGAGAATCTCGACCCATCAGAAGCGTTGCCCTTCTGGCTCGGCGGATTCTCCAACGACCCCCAAGCCCCAATTAGTGGTTCTGGAGGACGTCAACCATTCTTTGAGTTCGATAAGACACGATTGATGGATCAGGATGGCGATGGCTTTCTTGAATATTACCCAGCTGGCAGCACAGCGCCTTACGTTTATTACCGCGCCCAAATCAACAACTCAGAAGACCTCGCCTATGAGCGAGCATTCAGCTTTATTTCCACGACTGACCGGAACCATGATGGCGGTTCGGGGCAATGGTCTGAAGCTGTTACTGCATTTTCAAATGTTTATCCGATCCCGTACTTTGCAGATCGGGTAGCGCCGGGATCGGGTGCCAATGCAGCAGCCGCACCAAGGACGTTTCAGATCATCAGCGCGAGCCTCGACGGAAAGTTTGGCCCTGGCAATCGCGTGATCACTGATCGTGTAGCCAATCTGGATGAAGAGGATGACCTGACGAATTTTTCTCAGGGAAAAACAATGAAAGATTTGGTGCAGGATTAGACCAGCAAAATGAATCGCAATTCAGACACATCAGCCGCCCTCGGTTTTACGCTTGTCGAACTGTTGGTTGTCCTAACCATCATCTCGCTGCTCGCGACAACCGTCTTATTTGGGCTTAGCGGCGTTCAGACAAACGCTCGCGAACAACGAACGAAGGCGCAGATTGCGCGCATTCATGAACTCATTGCGGAGAAGTGGGAATCGTATGAAACGCGACGGATTTCGATACGGCCTGGTTTCGGATGGACGCAAGCAGCGTGGAACCCGCCAACACCCAGGGTCGATCGGTTGATTGGCCTTCGCGATTTGATGCGACTGGAACTACCAGATCAGATCACGGATGTTGCAACACTCGACGGCAGTGCTTTTGTCCCTCACACGGCACCAGTTTCAGGAATTCCTCAACCAGCCCTTAACGCGTATTACTTCTCAATTGCTGACAAACAGATGCCGTTTGGCGAACTTAATACAACGGCTGCAAATGTTGAAAGCGGACTCGAATGGTCGCCCTCTTACCAGGGGGCCGAATGCCTCTACATGATATTGTCGCGTCTTCGAGTAGGTGACAGCAATGGGCTTGATTCTTTTTCGGAAAGTGAAATTGGCGATGTAGATAATGATGGCATGCCGGAGATTCTCGATGCCTGGGGTCAACCAATTGAATTCATTCGTTGGGCACCTGCTTTCGATATCAAGAACTATGAAAACATAGAGAACATCGAAACTTTCGGACAATCTTCTCTCAACGACCAAGTGACGGAAGACCCGTTCGACCTCGCCGCTGCCGATCCAAGATATTACGCCCAACCATCGCCCACTTTCATTCAACCTTTTGAAATGTTTCCTTTGATTATTTCCGGAGGGGCCAATCGGGAAGTTGGCGTCATTCACGCCGGCGACCCTCAAGTAGCGAGCACCGATTTTAGCTACTCAGATCCAACCCAGTCAGCGCTGTCACCAGACGTATTTAGCGTCAACGACAAGTATGACCCACCATCAGACAATGGCTTCCCTTGCGATCCATACATCGTCGACGACGACAATGGAGTAAAGGAAGGCTTTGGTGGCCGCAAGCGAGCTGATGGAGTTTTCATTGATGACAACGACGACATTACCAATCACGTAATCGAAACTAGCTTGTAATGGTTAAGACTCATAACAAACACGCCGGCCTGACACTCGTCGAACTACTCGTCGTCGTTGTCATCCTTGTGCTGTTAATAGGCGTAGCGCTTCCGCTTGCCCAACCAGCACTAAATGGTCGCGATATCCGCGAAGCATCAAGGCAAGTGAACGCGATGTTCGCTGGAGCCCAGGTGAGGGCTGCGTCGCTGGGACAACCAGTCGGTGTCATGCTGATTGCTGACGCCAATGACGCAAATCGCTGCTATGCGTTGAAGTATGCAAAAACTCCGCCGCCTTATGCGGGCGAGGTCCCCGACGCGCTTCTAAAGAAATTTGACTTCGATGCAAGCGACGACGATGGCGATAATCGCACCGACATGATCGACTTACGCCGATTCACGGGAAATCTTTCCGGTCTTCCGTTATTGCTGTGCCAAACCTTTGTCGATCCGGAGTGCGTCAATCTACAACAGTTTTCGCCGAGAAGACTGTTTCCCGAAGTCTTCGTTACGAAACTGGAATTTGACGACCCTGATGACATCATCCTTCCACCAGTCCTTTTAAAGCTGATGACGCGTGGAAGAGACCTTACCAGTGCCTTCACTGTCCCTTTTCGGATTCGTGTAAACGAAAGGGGCAACTGGCTATCTGGTGCCTACCTCAATGTGTCGTCAGGCAGCTTACTAAACGGCTTCTACGTAGCGGCAAGCGATGCGAGAACATTAGATACGATTGACTTTAGCACCTATCAAATTACTCGCCCAGCAAAGCGATCGGCTGCTGCAGCGACGGAACTTCCTGTCGGCACGTATATCGACCTTAGCGTGTCGGGAATTCCGGACCTGAATCTTCCAGCGTCTAACGAAGTCACTATCACGTTCAATCCCGATGGATCGCTCGGAAGAATATCGTCCGGATCGATGATGACCGAAATCGCGAGTCCCGTTTTCCTTCTGATTGGCAAACAAAAGAACACAGGCAGCGAAAACCTGAATCAGGAAGCTGGAAGCCTGTGGGTTACGGTTGATGCATCAACTGGCAATGCCAAAACGACCGAGAATTTTGTTCGTGGCGAAATTGCTTCTCGTGTTGATGCATTCAATACGCTCATCGACGAGGAAAAACGAACTCTGCTGAACGAGTTATGGGCAGCGGCAGTCACTGGTCCTGTTGCGGGGGGAAACTAGGTTGAAGACTTACAAAGAAACTCGGCGACTGGGCGTATCTCTTCTTGAGGTACTTATCTCGATTGGTGTTTTGTCCGTTGGATTACTCGGCGTAATGGCGCTTATCCCTGCAGCAGCATCGCTTGCGAAAACTGGAGCAACGAATGATGCCATGGCGATTGCTGGCCGACGAATTCTTCGAGAGTTCACAGTGCGTGGCTACAACAATCCAAACCAATGGGAAGTGGTTATAAATGCGGCAGCAACGGCGGTAGATGATGCCGGAAACCCAGTTGGTGTATTCTCTTCAACAACGGGCCCACTCAGCACCCCGAGACGCGCATTTTGCCTGGACCCGGTCGGATATTCACTTTGGGAGAAGGAAAATAATGTGACGCTGGATGCGAACACGCCAGAGCCGCTGTACTCCTTTCCTTCGCTGCCGTCGCTGGATCCACTAGCTACGCGATTCCTGCCGCGTCTACGTACTCGAGCATTTCAAAACAACTCGATAGCCAGCAATTTCCCGGCCGACAGTTCAAATACCGATGAGTCATTCTACTTTCAAGATGACATCGAATTTGAACTACCGCAGACGGCGGCTCAAAATCCGTTGCAAACTCCATTACGCCAACCTGGTGGTGCCGCAACGGAACGATATTCAACTGGTGAATTTTCGTGGTTTGCAACGTTAGTACCAGAAGCAGCAGCACTCCCGACTTCTTCGCCAAGCTACAGACTATCGATCGCGATTGTCCGTGCGCGAAACTCTTTCAAGTCGGCTTGGCTCCCCGTTTCTGATGTTTCGTTCTTTGATGGAAGTGGCCTTATTGAGCTCGATGTTTCGGGAGCGACCAGCGAGACAAATGAAATCTTTGCCGGATTACGCCCTGGTCAGTGGCTGATGATGATGAACGGGGCCAGTGGAAATGTACGGAACCTTCTCACTTCCGTCCCTCATCAGTACGAGTGGTATCAAGTCACGTCGAATGATGGAAATCAAATTTCTGTCAATGGACCGAGTTGGGCAAGTACCGATCAAAGCCTCGGTTACGGAACGATCGCAGTCGTCGTACCAGGTGTGGAATCGGTGTACTCAAAAACAATCGAGCTAAAAGACTAGCTAGCAATCATTAGCCAGGGGCTCTGGTTAAAAGTGAGTAAATTATGTTATCGCAAAAAAAGAAGCCAAGACGCGGCATCCTGCTGTTGGTTGTGCTCAGTCTTCTTGTTCTTTTCGTTTTAATTGGCCTCACCTTTATGGTGAGCGCTCGTCATTTTCGTGATGCCGCTTTGAGCGCTGCCCGAATTGACAGATCAGGCGACGCACCAAAACAGATGTCTGACATGGCAATCATGCAGATTTTGCGAGGAACTACCGACGTCAGCTCTGCGGTTTACGGGCATAGCTTGCTGAATGACATCTATGGCCAGGATGGCTTCGTGGGTGAGATCCCACCTCCATCCGGTGGACCAGTCGCGTCGTTTGTAGCTGGTGGCGAGTTTATCCAGATAGAAGTTGCCAACGATGTTTCAGTGATTTCACCTAACCCGGTATATCAAGGGCAAGTAGATAACCATGCGTCACTAGTAGCAAGCAGAAGACACCTCGAAACGGAAGGTTACTACAACGGTGGTCTAATTACGTTTACGAGTGGCCATTATGTGGGGCAGAGCGCCCGCATCGTCCAGTACGACCCTAGCCCCTACAACGGAAGTAACTTCGATGGTGCCGTCATCACGTTAGAAGGACTTGGCGAAACTATTTTGCCGGGCAGCGGTGATCGATTTGTGGTAAACGGCCCCGCATTTAATGGCGTTGGTGCCGGGTACGACATCGCAACTGCCTCGATGAACATGACGGCAAGAATCCTTGGGGAACCAAGTCCAGGCGATCAAAGCGATTACCCGATTGCATTCCTGCCAAACTTTTCGGCCTATCCCTCGTCGGTTACTGGCTTAGGTGCTTTGGGTGCCCTTCCCGCTCGTCCTTCAATTGCCTGGTCTGGCGGTCTGGATGAAAGCTACGACATCGCTGACTATCAAAATATGTTTCTGGCTTGGCAGCCTGCACGTAGAAACAATCGCCCGAACTTGTTGATCCCATCATATCACCGGCCTTCAATCGCACTTTACTGGCTAAGCCGTTTGCTTGATGAACAGTCGGCCAATGGCCCAATTGACTTGACGGACCCGAGTTGGAAAACCAACAGATTTGGTGACATTCTTCAACTCTTTGGCGATGTTGGATCGCGACTAGGCGACCTGACCACCCAGCAACGCGAGAACCGTAGTTTGCTGCGAGCGGCGATCATGCGTCCACTAAGATTTGACCATGCTTCTCCGAATTTGTCAGCGTCAAACCTCGTGCAACTATTGGGATTCGATCCGGTAGACGGGCCGTGGGACGTGGATAACGATGGCGATGGCATTAAGGACAGCATTTGGCTCGACCTCGGTTCGCCTGTGCAGCGTGATGCGAACGGCCAACTGTTCAAGAATCTCTATGCGATTCAGATCCTCGATCTCGACGGGCGACTAAATTTGAATGCGCATGGCAGCATCGATCAGGCAAATCCTTCAGAGAATTACGGTTTAGGGCAAGACGCGTTTCCTTTCCCGCAGATGAGCAATCGGCTTGCTGGATGGGAAGGGTCCGAACTTCATTCTGTTGCCGCTGTTCACCGAGGCGAAGGTTTTGGACCAGCAGATATCTATCTCAACAGAGCACTGTTTCGCAGCAACAGTGCGATGCAGCGTTTTTTCGAAGGCCGCTACGGTGCCGACAACGGTCCGGGGATTTCTGGACAACCAGAATTCCTGTCTATTGCTTTTCGTGAACCTGCTGACGAGTTTGTGCGCCCGACCGATTTCCATGCAGTTGGCGGCATCGCACTGAACCCTTCTGGTCAGCCAGTGTACGTCAGTTACCCAACTTCCGCGCCTCAAAGTGTGACAGATACGCCCTACGAGCTAAATCTTGTCAGCGTTAACGGACAGGACGCCCCCTACTCCATCGATGACCTTGAACCGCTGCTTCGATTCTATGATTCAGATGTTAACGACTTGCCCGACCGAATCATGGACACACCTATCGCCGAAAACGAGGTGCGACGATCAATTGTAACGACGCACTCCTTCGATGTTCCGGTATCTGGAACGCCGCTTGATCCACTTTTTTTCCTCTACGAATCAAACAGCACGTTTGCGAACACCGTCCCCGAGAATGACACAAGCAGAACGGACGTGGTCCCACCTGCAATGCGATGGCGGCAAAAACTTGATCTCAATCGACAGTTTGAAAATGACTCAACACTTCCAGCGTACCTCACAGATCGGCAAGACTACGCCAAACATCTTTATTGCATGATGATGGCACTGACCGAAGGTTTCGCCGCGAATCTCGATCTTGATACGGACGGAACTGCGGATAACGCTCAAGTACGTGCGAAAGAGATTGCCCAGTGGGCAATCAACGCCGCAGACTTCCGGGACAGCGACTCGAAAATGACACCGTTCATATATGACATAACCCCGCTGGACGGTTGGGATGTTGACAGCAATTTGGCCACAACTACGAACCCTGTCGTCTGGGGTGTGGAAAAACCTGACCTGCTTATTTCCGAAACCTTGGCGTTGCACGATCGACGTACGGAAGAGCTTGATCCGACGAATACGGGACTTGAACAACGGCTGAGTCCGATGGGCTCGTTATTTATCGAGCTATACAACCCGTGGACCGCTACGGGAGATCCGGAGCAACCTGCTAACGAAATCTACGGGGGATTCTCAGGTGTTCAATTACAAGCGCGGACTCCGGGCGACTTCCCCGTGTGGAGAACCCTGATCGTTTCGGGTACTAGCAAATATGCCAATCCTGATGACTCGTTCCGTTACGCGGCAGACAATGAGGAGCCCGTCCAGTCAGGGGGCAATGTATTCAATCCTGCGGACGTAGACCGCGTCATTTACTTCGTTGACAACAGCACACTACCAACCATCAATGACGGCTACACACCAAACTTGGTGTTTGCACCAAGCACCCCGCTTGCCGGCCGCATCGCGCCAATTGAACCGGGCCGTTACGCTGTGATTGGCCCCAGTACTGGCAGACGTCTGACATTCGATTCGCCATTTGACATTGGCACCAATGGCAACGACAAGAGCTTCATCACCCAGTTTGGAAGAGCTATTGAAGATCTTGCGACCATGACGCCATACGACGATGGCGACGCGGCAGGAATCAATGCAAGCGCTCGCATAATCCTGAACCCAAATGCGGTAGCAACAAGTCCCAATCAAGTGGTCGCAACAGGAGTGAGTTTCGCACAAGACCCTACAGCAATCGTCATTGACCAAGCGAGAAAGTCGGGCTCTACCACGTTCGAGCCTCGTCGACTGAGTGTCTCTGAGCCTGTCGACGACTACAGAGACGTCATCCCAGGCTTCAGAATAACCTTGGCCGGCAACGAAGGTGAAGCTCCGATGCCAGGTCCGGCGATTGACGTGGGCGTTATTGGGAGCACAACTGGCATTGTTCCTGCTCATCGAACCGTCTTTCTTCAACGACTGGCGGATCCAACCCGCGATTTCGATGCGGCAACGAATCCCTACCTGACGATCGACAAATCCCATATCGACGTCAATGCATTCAACGGTGTCGAAACCACCGTGCAACCAGCGAGCACAAGGTTCAAAAGTCTCGAACGGGGATGGAAAGACACTAAAGCGACAGGAGTCACTCTCAGTCGACGACATCTTTGGCGACAAGAACTGCAACGCGATCCCGCGATTATTGATCCGGCTGCAATGCCTACGAACGCGCACGTGTACAACTTCATACTTGAGCATACCCTCGGGAAACTCAATCGTTCTTACGGAGATGAAGTCGGAGCAGGAACGAACGTTGGCCAGCCCGACACGACGGACGCAACAATCGATCCGACAACGATGTTGCCCGTAGACCCGACTGCCCCGCATGCATTCCCCTGGTTGACTTTCAATAATCGACCGTTCGCCAACGCGATGGAACTCCTACTCGTTCCAAGAAGCTCGTCAGCGCGGCTATTGCATGATTTCAATGTCATTGCGGAGACGAATCAACAAGACTTATACACACCAGTACCTGGTATCAACAGCACCGCAACGGCTCCGGAAACAGGACCTCTATACCGTCACTTAATGAATTTCTTCAGTTCGAATGCCGGTAACATTTCCATGCTTTTCGATTTCGTGGAAGTTAACTCCCCATATGTTGGAACTCGCAGATACTTTACATCCGGCGGTTCTTTGTCCCGATTTCGCGACCCAGGCAAAGTGAATTTGAATACGATCAATGACCACTCCACATGGAACGCTGTCTACGGATCGGACATTGTAGATGCAGGCGCCGCAGACAATCACTGGAGCGAACTTGAAAGATCGAAACGTGTAAATGGCTACAACCCAACAATTCCATTAACTCGTTTCAATGTCAGTTTGCCTACCCAGTTCCCTAGGCCTTTCCGTTCAGCAAGCAGCGCGAGCTTCGCTCCAAACCCTACTGGCGGACCAAACCTTCAAATGCTCCCGGTAGATGCGGGCCTGCTCCGAAGGAAACCGGCTGGAGTCGCTGGCGCCGCCGGTGAACTCCCGCTTCTTGACGGTCAGCAACGTCGCATTACCACCGCAGGAGGGAACCTAAGCATTTTAAACGACTTCACTACGGCACCAACATTCAAGTCATACTCTGACGAGTCGCGAAATCCATTTTTTAGATACCAACAATTGGGGCGATTGAGTGCGACGACAACAAGTCGTTCGAATGTGTTCGCTGTGCGAATCACTGTCGGCAGATTCGCAGTGCAAGCGATCTCTGACGATTTACAGCCTGACGATTCAGCTATTGATACAGATTCTGACTCTGTGGTCGATATTTCCCGCCACATTCTAAATCCAGACGGATACCGCATTGACCTTGAGCAGGAGTTGGGGATCGATACCGGTGAAATTCAACGAAGTCGATCATTCTATGTAATTGATCGTTCCGTTCCGGTCGGGTTTGAAGTAGGCCGCAATCACAACACCGAGAATGCGATCATATTGCGACGACAGGTAAATTGACCGCGATCTTGTCAAGTCTCGAGAGGCAATCCAGAAACAGACCCAATTCAAATGAATAATCAGAACAAAAGACAATCAGCAGTTGCGATACGGCGAGGACTGACGCTCGTTGAAATGCTGGTCTCAGTTACGCTAACCTTGCTGTTGGTGCTTGCTGTCGTGCAAATATTCCAGGCACTTGGTGACAGTGTTTCGCTTGGCCGCGCAACAATAGAGATGTCTGGTGAACTGCGTTCAGTGGCATCGGCAATCCAAAGCAATCTCGACGCGACGACTTGTCCACTCGCACCGCCCATTAACGATGGTCAGGGGCTGGGATTCCTCTACTATGAAGAGGGACCAGCTAACGACGCAACCTTGCTTAGTGACAGTGATGCGAATGGAGAATGGGATGACCCAAGTCTGACACACTACGGTGATGTTGATGACATTCTCTCAATGACCATCAAGTCTGGAAGTTCGCCATTCAAAGGAAAAATCTGGGTTGCATCCTCAGACGGAGGAGCACCTCAGCAATTTGACGTTCGATCTGAATTCGCTGAAGTGGTGTGGTGGGTCGCAACTGAAGATATCAATGGCGACGGCGATGCAGATCCGGAAGAACCGCAAATGTTGCTTCGACGGGTCTTCCTGGTGAACCCAACAATTCAAACCAAATTCGACAACAAGACCGAATTCGACGAGGACGAATTGGGGATCGCAACTCCAGTCGAACGTGTGATCTATGATCCACATACGATGGTCCAGTTTGGCAGTGATGAAGTTCCAACTGCGGCAATGTGGTCGACTGGTGTTTCACTGCGCAAAGCGATCAATGAGACCTTTGCAACACCAAATAGCCTGTCCGATCTTTCTGACCCTCGTAATCGGAGTGTCGCTTTCTATGGATCTGAGCACCAAGTGAGTGCTGGGGTGGTTCGGTTGCGTAACCGCAACTTGGTCACAAGCAACAATAGTTTTGTTGGCTTTCCGCGAGTGATTCCCGTCGACGATTATCTACCGCCAGCCGAACCGAGCGTGGCAGGCACCTCTTTTGACGCTTCTCAGTACGACGCCACGCCTGGCGACATGGGAGAGTTTGGTCAGTTCGTTGTCTTGAATGACATACTCGCATTTGACGTACGAATATTTGACCCACGAGCACCAATTTTGCGACTTCGTGCTGAACCGAGTGCACCCGTTTTGACTCCAGGCGACCCTGGTTTTTACGGCGATGAGGTTGGCGGAATCGAGCAGATTCGAATCGCCAGATTCTCAACCTCGTCGCAGTACGCCGAGGTAGGACAGGGAGCTTTTGTTGACCTCGGATATCTGGTTGATCGACTTAACATCTTGAGCAACAGCGATTCAGAGACGGCCGCCATTGGGCGTCCATTAGTCTCTGCCGACTTAGGTGGTTCCTTAAAAGGAAGAATGTCTTCGTTCTCCGGCTTGCCGTCGTTCAAAGACTCAGTCAGTACAGGAAACTTTCAGTTTGTTGACGACAGCAGCGAAACAAGATTCTGGCCATCTATCGTTGATCAAATCGATGATGGCGATACTGAGCGTGAACTGGGTGGCAGCCTATGGGACTGGGATCCCAACGAAGATCGACCGATTTTCGCGTACGATACCTGGACCACGTTTTTTGAGCACGATGGAATTTCACAGGACGACGATAACAACGACGGAATCATTGACTTGCCTGGTCAACCTGACCCCGTTGAACAGGCGCCAGTTGCTTTGGCCACGCCACGGTTAAACATGGTGGACGAAGGTCGCGACGGCCTTGACGTTCCAACCGGAGTAGGCGGGGACGGAATTGCCGGGACGATTGACGACCCCGGTGCATTTGGCATTGATGACGCAAGCGAGCTGGAATCTCCAGCGCCGTACCCAGTGCCAGCTCGCGGGATTGAGGTGCGGATACGGATGTGGGATGTGAGTACCGGCCAAGTGAGGCAGGTGAGTGTGGTTGGCGATTTTACAAACTAAGGCGGCTTCGCCGCAGGTGTCGGGTTGCGGGGTGCAGGTTTCGGGAGTGAGTGTTGAGTTGTGTGGGAATAAGGGAAGTGACTGCCCTCAGAAGTAGTAAAGGAAAATGTGAAAACCACGACGATTCGCGGCATTTCAGTGGCTTAACTGGACTGGATGTTGCGGAACTGTCATAATCATATCGGGCTATTTTTTCGGGCTTAATTTATAGTTTTTAATGTAATGCCATTCGGGGCGCACCGGATACCATCGGAGCAAAAAGAAATAACCATGTCACTCAAAAAAAATCGGAATGCATTCACGCTTGTTGAATTGCTCGTCGTTATCGCCATCATCGGGGTGCTCGCCGCACTACTGTTGCCCGCTGTCAATGCGGCTCGCGGTGCGGCTCGTAAGACCGAATGTGTAAACAACATGCGAAACGTTGCTCAAGCCATGCTCAACTACGAGTCGTCTCAGGGACAGTTGCCACCCTTTGCGAAAGAACTGGGTTCCGGCGCCAACAACAATCTTCACGTTGCCGGAATGGTTTACTCGATCCTGCCGCAAATTGAAAAGTCGGTCATTCGTGATGAGATTGATGACCTTATCGCGGGTGGTGCTGAGAATTTGAGCGGGCTCCGGGGATCAACGACGCTTAAGATTCTTAATTGCCCAAGCAACCCAAGTATCAGCCAAGCCGGCTCGCCAATCGGATACGTGGCGAACGGTGCAAGATTCCATCCGTCATCTAATACAATTGATCGACTTGTCGGTTTGTCGAGAGCTAACGGTGGCTTGTCGGCTCAAATTTCGGACCCAATGCTGACCGGTAGTAACGACCCACGAGATCATGCCAACTACGCTGTCACTCTGGACTACATTTCTTCACGCGATGGAACATCACAGACGGCGCTGGTTTCGGAGAACGTACGTTACCAGACGTCGAACTGGATTCCCCGCTCCTTCGCTTCGGAGAGTAGCTTGGCGTTGAGAAATGTTCTCGATGAGCAGTCCATGGTATGGAGCGCTGGCTTGCAAGGTAGTTGGAACAACGCGTATGCCGATGCGAGACCTTTTGGATCATTCAATCAGGATCTTACGCCTCCGGGCAGCTCCATTGATGCCGAAGTCCATTCGACTCCTTCCAGCTTCCATTCGGCTGGTTTTGTCGTAGGCTTCGCGGACAGCCATGTCAGTTTTGTTACCTCGAATATCGACTATCACGTTTACGCTGGAATGCTGAGCAGTGATGGACGAGGGGTATCCCCGAGTGCGGTAGACAACGCGCACTACCAAAAGCTGCAAATTTCGGCGGCGGATATTTCGAACTAGGCGTTTTCGCTTAGCTTGATTCAAACAATGGGCCATGCGTTTTCGCATGGCCTGTTTGTTGCGCTCGTGCCTCGCGAGTGTCGAGTTGCGAGTTGCGAGTGTCGAGTTTGTTTGGTTATTTCTTCGTCACTTCGTCATTCGTAGTTCCTTGTTCGTCGATCGATATTCAATCGCTGACGGGTGCGAATCGCGCGACGCTACAAGGCCGCAATCGGCCCCTCCCCGTCGCTGAGACGACGACCCTCCCCACAACGCCAGCGGTACGATTTGTTCGTGCCTCACAAGATCACCGCTTGGCGGGAGGAGGGTGGGAGTTGATTTCAAATTTCAAATCGCAAATCTCAGATATTGCCAGATGCTAACTTGAAACTCGCTCACTGATGTTATGAGCCACCAGCTCTGTGCAACTTTGCCAACTCGCGAAACGCTGCATTCCTTCTTCGTGACACACACCCGGCAGCTTACGCAGCCGGCTCGCCAGTCGCGGAACGCTGTATTCCTTCATAGTGACGCACACTCAGCAGCCAGTCGCCAGCCGCCAGCCGCCAGTCGCTACGTTCTTTTCGTGAACGCAACTGATGACGGTTCGGTCAATTTACCGGTCTTCACTTAGCGTGACTGCAACATCAACTGGTCGGTCATCTCGTAGCACCGTGATGTTGACTCGATCGCCCGGTCGGTACGATTCGATTTGCTCGAGGAACTTGTCCGCCTTGCGGGTAGACTTTCCATTGACCGCGACGATCGTGTCGGCATTCTCGCGATCAACGTGATAACGTTCGATCACCACGGCACCTTGTTGCGACCGCTCACGAACGATGCGAAACGATCGCAACCCCGCCTCTTCCGCTGGTCCATCCGGAATCAACTCAGCCACCATGAGTCCACGATCCGTCTCGTAGACATGAGCGATCCCGGCATCGGGCCTGACGACTCGACCGTTCTCCAGCAGCTCGGGAACGACTCGACGTAGCGTGCTGACAGGAATTGAGAAGCCGACGCCCGTATTTTCGCCTCGGCCGCTCGGACTGGCGATCGCGGTGTTCATGCCGATCAACTGCCCGCGGCTGTTGAGAAGTGGGCCGCCGGAATTCCCGCTATTGAGCGCTGCGTCGATCTGCAAAATCGACTTCATCGTGTGACCCGATTCGGTGGGCAACGTCCGGTTCTTGCTGGAAAGAATGCCAATTGTAAATGTTCGCTCCAGTCCAAACGGGTTTCCAATCGCAAACACTTTTTGACCGACTCGTAAACGCGAAGATTCTCCAATCTCGATCGGAAACAGGGCGTCGCCTGGGGCGTCAATCTTCAATAGCGCGATATCGTTGGGCGGATCCGAACCAACGAGTTTGGCCGAGTACGATTCGCCGTCGAACAGAGTGACCATGGCCGAATTGGCACCTTTGATCACATGATGGTTTGTAAGAACATGCCCTTCCCGGTCAATGACGAAACCCGAACCGCTTCCCCGAGTCGACTCGCGAAGCCTCTGCATGGTCGAACCGCCGCCCCGTGAAATTCTGGTCGTGATGTTCACAACACTGCGGTTGGAACGCTCGTACACGTTAATGTTCACGAGCTCTTCGGGGCTGAACTCTTCTTCCAAAGTCGGGATGCGATTGGCAACGCGGTTGGTGCGACGTCGATCCGGCAATTTTTCTCCAGTCGAGAATGTCGGGACGGGCGCGTAGCCGGTATTTTCAGCGAACCGGTTGTCGCTGCGATTCGAGCGAATCATAAAATTTGATTTGTTTGCAAGTTTGGAATCGTTTGCAAAATTGGATTTGTTTGCAAAGTTCGAACGGTTCGCAAGATTGGGGCGACTTGATTGAGCGAGCTTTGCTGATTGCCATCTGCCGACAGCGGAGTTTGGTGGCTGTGATTGTGGCTGGTACGGTCGGCCAAACTGGTTTGGGTTGGCGACCGACGGCTTGATCGGCATCAAGTCATAGTGAGGAAGCTGGTTCTCGCCTGGGTATCGGTTTTGGGCCGTTGCCAGAGCACCAAAGGTAAGTATCCAGGCGGTTGCGAGTGTGAAGAGGATTGTGAATAAGTTAAGCCGGTGCATCTTGGTCTCCCGAGTTGTCGGATCCGGGTGCAAGCACGGCTCCCTCGCTGCACCAGTAAAAATTCGTCATGCGACGAACTGGATTGTGGGTCCGAAATTCAAGCAAACATTCCTTGTCTACGAGAACGAAATCGCCGCCAGAATTTTGAAATGGCGGCGGAGAAAACTGTTCCTGTTTGATAAGTATTCTTTCTACGCCACGTGTTCAAGTCGAGTTCGCGCGAGCCGTGTTAGGCAGACAATTTGGTAATGTTTGCCGAATGCATGAGATGCACCGCTAGCGATCGATAGTAGAACGGCTGTCCCCAGCCGTTTGTTT
>CALHZT010000044.1 GCA_938040995.1 uncultured Pirellulaceae bacterium
AGGGATTCGCATCGTCAAGATTCTCTCCCGAGCCATTTTTCCACGTACGTTCAACGAGTCGCTGCGAGAGTTCGAGAACAAGAGCACTGTCCTGTCTCATGAGACGATTGGGATGGTGGCGGAACTCATCCAGTCACTGCCTGGGAAAATTCGAGTCCTCTGCGACAAACATGGAGCGAGAAACAGATACGCCGGACTACTCCAGCATCATTTTGCCGACGGGTTCGTAAAGGTAGAACGCGAAAGTCGCGAATCCAGCCGCTACCGGTGGGACGCCGATGAAAAACAGGTAGAAATCGAATTTCAGGCCAAGGCGGACAACGTGCTCGCTGCGGCACTCGCCTCGATGACATCCAAGTACGTGAGAGAGATCTCGATGCGAGCCTTCAACCGGTTCTGGTGCGACAGAAAATCCGACCTGAAACCGACGGCAGGCTATCCGTTGGACGCGAAGAGATTCAAGAAGCAGATTTCGCGAGTCCAGGCAGGCCTCGGAATTAGTGACCAGGTGCTTTGGCGTAAGAAGTAAGAACCTTGCGTCTCAGGAAGTGCCTGTGCTCAAACATGAAGAATACGAGAAGGACTACTCGAGGAATTGCTCGTCCTCGAAGTGGACGGCTTCGTCATCTGGGAACGCTCCCCAGAATTCGAACGACTTGGGAGCGGTTCTTTCGTACAGGTAAAAGGCCGGTCCTCGTCGATAGAAAATCATCTTTCGGCCTCCGTAATTGTTTGGCGTTGCCAAACCGTCACAAGGTCCACCGTAGAATAGAGTCGCACCAGAATCTTGCTGCATTGTCATGGGAATTTCGATGAGTAGGGCCGTAGCGAAACGATGTGGAAAAGATAAAGCTCAATGAGTTAATAGGAATCCAGAATGAAAACCCGACAATGAAAATTGGATTTTCTTTGTCTGGTTCTTTAGAGTCCGTAAAACCACGTAAAACCAACGAAAAATAGTGCGCAGACCAGCTCGGCTAACCCTCCGTGGACGGGTGGTGGTTTCTACTACTTGGGATCGTTCGATCAATTAATGTCGAATCTCCGTTCATGACGACTCACTTGACGGCCTAGAGCTTTGTTCAATTTGGTGTAGCGTCGCAAAACCAGAATATCCCTCGCTCACGCAGCGGGTTCGAATTCAGGACGCTACACCAATTGGAAAACCGCTCCAGGGCCGTCTTCCCCGCGAACGCGGGGACCCACTCGAAGCGTGTTAACGCTCAATATTTTTCCCTGCATCAAAAAGCCAATCCGATTCAATGGATTCCCGCCTGCGCGGGAAAGACGGAGGAAGATCAGGACGGATATTTCCGTTTCCCCAGGTCCGAGAGGGTCAGGCACAAATTTTCGGCGTTTGTCCACAAAGCGAAATAAGTCAGTTCGCCGCCGAAAAATTGAGCCAGACCCTTGCCCACATGAACGCTCTATCGCCGGGGTGTGACGCGCAATCCATGCCACCGGCGCGCGATCAATCCGCATTTGTTCTCAGATTCTGGTCAGCCGAGAGAGGGCTGAAGACGCGCTAAATGAGCGCGTCGAGCTGTTCCTGAAGTTCTTCGAGTGTCAGCTCGTATGGTTCGAGAAGCTGTTCCTCTTCAGCGTTCTCCGCGCTGGATGCAGACCACGGACGGATGCGATCAATTTCCTGTTCCAGCGCCCGCAACCACGAGGGCGATCCGAAACCTGATCCGGCTGGTTCTCGCATCAGCATCGCAGTTTCTTCTTCGAGCAATTCGAACGCCCGGCGAGGACCGTTGTCACGGAGCTGCCGAATCGCTGGAGCCACCGATGCCCGCATGCGATCAATTGTCATGGGCCGGGTAAAACGTTCACCGATCCGGTTCGCGACCGACGCCATCCGCATCGCATACTTGTCCTGCATTTCGGCAAGCCGGTTGAGATACGCGGTAGCCTCTTCGCCGACTCGATCCGCCAGTGCGCGTCGCCATAGTTGTGCCGCCTCATTGCGGCCTGCACGTACGATAATCTCGTGGGCGATTACCACCGGCTTGAAGTTCCAGGCAATGCGATCATAGGAGGAACGCAATCGGAGGAAATCGAGCAGGGTGTAAAGCTTGTCGCCCTGATCAGACTGAGTCGTCGTCAGGTTGTAGTCCTGGTACTCATGGAAGTTTTCCACGATGGCGGTAAAGATCAGCGTGAGCTTGCTGACGGCTTCCTTGCGCGGTATCGACTGGTCCAGCTCCTCGAGCAACTGAAACGGCGACTCGATCCCGGACTCTTCGAGCTGCGAGAGCCAGTTGCCGACGCCACAATGCAAAATCGCCTTGAGATTTCCCATGTTCAAAAAACGCTGGGTAAACAGGTCACCGCCATACCGCTGAACGAAATCGACCAGCGACTGCCACCGCCCCTCTTCCATCACCGACTCAAGCGCCGACAGTCGCAATGTATAGCTATGCTCCAGCCACGTTCGCAAAATGGCTTCGGTGAGCTGCTCCATGCAGCTGATCAACTCCTGATCCGCGTCCTGCTCGTCACCCGCCGCATTGACCGCTTCGGTGCCCCGCACGCAACATCCGACGAGCTCCCGAAAGCCGACTTCGAAGAGCTCGTCAAACTGCGTTACCGCGGCTCGCCCCTCCAGCTCATTGAGCTCCATCTTCCGGGCCGTATTGATCAGCTGCTGGGTCGTCGCCAGCAGACCCAGGCGAGGCAAAACGATGAGCGAGTTTTCGATAATTCGCTGCCGCATGCGAACAATGGCAATCGACTTTCCGTCGCCGCCGCGGGACTGCGGTACATACAGAATCTGTTTGTCCGGAAGTTGTTGCAGCAACTCCACGCCGACTTCGGCCGCCGTATCGCGATCACGCTGCAGCGCCGCCACGATCATCCGGGCCGATTCGCGTAGTTCTTCTTCAATCGTTCCTTCGAGGTCCGATTCGAGAACCGCCGCATCCAGAGCATCTCCGGACTCGCTGTGTATCTGAACGACGGCCAGCAGAAACCGTTCGGCTTGCGACATTTCCACCGTCGTCACAATCGCATTTTCAACCAGCGACGCGATCACCTGTCGATACCGATCGTAGTCGATCATCGACTCCTGATGTCCGGCAGGCTGTGGAATCGATTCACCCGACACATCGTCGATCAGCCGCAAAAGTTTCAGGCGATTCCGATGCGACTGCTTCCACCAGTTTCCAATCGTCGCCCGCGTCCGGTCTGCATCTTTGGAAAGCTGATCCAACTGCACCGAACCTGCAGCGATACTGACAGTCGTCCACATCTCGGCCACGGAGCTGAGAAACTGCAGTCGAACAAGAATCCGATCCGCCTCGGCTCGCAACTCCTGATCCGTGCGGGGCCCGTTCTCAAAGACCTCACCTTCATTCCCGTCGTCCGTGCTGTCGCGGTAAACCACATCTTCATAGGCAGCACCGAAGAGGTTGTCTGATTCGTCCTCATCGTCTTCTTCGACTTCGCCAGCCGCCGGGCGCTTCTCCGGCTTGCGCTGCTCACTTGCCAGCTGGAATGTTGGCGGCGACCAGAATTCTTCGGCGTTGGCTTCGAGGAAATCAAAGAACCTGCGGAGCAGCGTCCAGGCTTCGCAGGTATCAATCCGCTGCAAACTTTCGTTCGCCGTCTTGTGTCGAAAGCCGGCTCCCGTAACCGACCGGATCCAACGGTTCGCCACCTGATAAAACGAGCCGTTACCTTTGCCAAAACCGACCTTCGCATGCTGGCTGGCCCAGTGAATCAACAACGACATGGACGAGGTAAAGTCGTTGTTTCCCAGCAGCGTCTCAATCACCAGCGCGTACGCTTTTGGCGTATCAAAGTCTTCGACGAAAGGCGCCCAAAACTTGACGTCGCCGGTCGCGGCGCCACCACGGTGCCAACTATTCAGAGCCGACGCGACCTGACGAGCCGCATCAAATTCCGGTCGAGCCGACCCGGCACCAGTACTCTCGACGGTGTGCGCAGCGAACTTGTGCCACCACTCGGTAAATTCTTCGTAGCGACTTTCGATTCTTGTCGCCATGTCCTGATCATCTGCAGCGGCCGCGTCACTCCACGACCGGGCAAACAAGTCGCCGATCCTGTCCACCTTCACCACCAGATCATCGATGCGATGATCACGCACGCTATTCTCCAGCGCCGGAAACAGACTGAAGTTGCCGTCAAATCCCAGGATGTTCCATGGATCCACGATGGCTCCGCAGGCAATTCCGCGGTGCAGCAGATCGACCACCCGATCCAACTCCGCCAACGCACTCGCCCGATCGTTGCCGTTGAGCGCCTGTCGGCCCGCGGTCAGCGCACAATCGATACGGCACATCATTCGGGCCGAAGCGACCGGGACGGCGTCGACTTGACGCTGGGCAGCGTCCACATAGCCCATGCGGGCAAACACTTTGGCGAGCTTGACGTGCTCCAACTGGCGGGCGCGACGCTGCGAGAGAGTTACATTCAGATTCTGGCGTGCGCCGCCAAACGGTTGATGGAGTTTCGTGGCTTCACGACGAAGCCGGTCACCACGCGGCCCCTCGACTTTGCCAAGAACACGTTTATAAAACGAATCCCGATGAGCCGCAAAACGCGTAACGATCGTCGAAAGCGTCGTCGTGGAATCGTGCGAATCGGGGCCACCACCACTGACTCCAGACGCCATCAGCAGCGTGCCGGCGAGGACCACCGCCGCCTCCCAGATCAGCTCCTCGCGCGAAGGGCAGAGCGAGTCGAGTTCCGGCGAGTCGCAAAGTTCGTTGACTCTTTCGAGCAACGCCTGCAGGTTCACTTCACGAACAATGAAGCGACGATAGCGCCCTTTGTTGTCGATGTGCTGTGGATCCCACTCGCCAAAATGGTAGCTTGGTCGCCGATTCACCGGATGATCAAAATCGTAAGCCCGCGGATCGACCGCCAACTCTTCCATCGCCTGCGGATCGAAGTAGGCCGCCTCCGCCAGATCGCCGTCGACATTCTTCAGAACTTCAATCGTCTGTTCCAGCAGTTCTTCATACGGTCCAACGGCGACTCCCGCTCCTTCGATATATAGAGGAACTGGCCGGACCCACTCATGATTGCGAGGTTCGATATTTTGAGACTCGAGCGTCGGCAACGGTCGATGCCCCAGAAAGCAGTTCAGGTCAGAGATTGCCTTGTCGGCCACTCGCGCCGGCTTTTCCCACGGCTTGGGTTGGCAGAGTACCGACTCAAAAATCCGCCCCAGCATGAATGGACCGAACAACTGGTTATCCGACTGGTGAAACAGCAGATCCCGGTGAAACGTTCGGTAGCCGGGAATGACCTGGTCGGCCACCATCGTTAGTACTGCGGTCGCCTGATCGGCGTTCGAGAAAGTCGCGTTATCATTCGCCAGCCGGGAAAGCTGATCCTGAAGCAGCTCGATTACAACCTTCCAGCGCGGCTTTTCACCGTTCGACTCGCTTTCGTGATCCAGACGCGAGTCGCCACCGTTCGAGTCGTCACAGCGACCAATGATTTGCCGGTAAATGCGATCGAGATTGCCAAGAAATTTGGGATCGGTGGCTCCCGAAGAAAAATTCAAATACCCCAATACCTGCTCGATGGCGGTAAGCGTTTCTGAATTCAGGTCTCGATGTTGCATCTGTGTTTTCGCATCTCACGGCCACCGCTTTGCGACTGGTTATCCCTCCATCGTATGAAATGCGAATGCGACTGGTCTAGGCTGCATTGGAAGAATCCGCGATTCGCACGGTGAACGGCGGGCTTTCGCAGGAAACGTTTGGCATTTCCCGTGATCATGGAAGGGCCACTGTCAGGAAACGAACATCTGGGCATTGCCGAAGAGCATCAGTCCCACATCGCCGCGAATAAACGAAAGAATGACATTCATCCAGTCACCATCGCCAGACTGGGCCGCCGCCGACTGCAGGCTCTGCAATGCCCGGTCCGGATGGGTGACTCTCAGTTCTTTGGCGGCCGCGCCGACGATGACTTCGTTCGACTCAAGGATGCCGACGATGGATGGCGTCAGGAAACTGCCATGCTGATTGGGAATTAGCTGCGGCTTGTCTTCGTGAAACCACGCACAGAGTGAGTGCGTCGTGCCCAGGTCGATGCCAACGGTAACCGTCATTGCGATACCAACCGCTACAAGTGGTCAAATCGGAGCCATTGAGTTGGCGTCAGAATTCACCATCCTATCACTGGGTGACGGATCAAAAAACAGCCTGAAACAACAATTTCACAAACGGGAACTGTCGCTCCGTAGTACTGGCAGCTTTTTCGTTGGAATTCAGCGTTTCAAGCGATATTCGAGCCAGATTGATTACCATGGAGAGATGGTAAATATCCGGTTCTGCCAGTTCATCAACAGACCCGAATCATCATGCGCCAGCCGATACCGAACCTGGGCGGCGGTACGCACAGCCAAGAGCTACCCACAGCCAAAGCTACCTAAAGGACGTTTGCGTTGATCAAGTCGAACCCGACACAGAACCCAAATTCAACATCGCGAATGTTCGCGATGGTATCTCTCATTGCAATCTGCTTTGCCGGTCTCTTGCCGAGCGTGGTCGCGGCCCAAAGCATCGGGTCCAGCGGACTCGAAGTCGTCTGGCGTGCCCAGGTGGACGTGCCACAGTCCAGGAAACGACAGACTCAGGTATCAGTGCACCTGAGCAAGCAAAACGTCATCAAGGCTTATGAAGTCGTCTTTGATGGTGGCAGCCGACTTTTCGCACCGCAACACATTGACCGTCAGGGCAGGGCACTCGGAGAAACTGGTGCGGCCCACATGGCGGATGTCGAATTCCGGGTCCTCAAGTCGCGAGGCATCAATGCCGAGATCATTGAACATGCGACTCCCCGTATTACGCTTTACGCCCAGTCAACGGAAGGCATGCTGTACACAATTGATGGCGAGACGGGTGAGATTCGCTGGCAGGTTCCCGTTGGGCGAGCCGACTATCCGAGTATGCTTCCGGCGGCGAATGATGACTATGCTGCCGTCGTCAACGGATCGACGTTGCACATTGTGAGTCTCGCCGATGGGAAACTCGCGTGGACAAAGCGACTGCCCACAGCACCAAGCAATTCACCCGTCGTCACCGACTCGCACGTTTTCGTTCCGCTCCATGGCGGCATACTCGACGGATACAGTCTCGACGAAGAAGCCTCGAAGATCCCGCTTCGAACCCGCTCGCTGGGCAGCACCCAGGCAACACCAGTTCTGACCGGGAACAGTATCTCCTGGCCGACGGATCGAGGTTTTCTGTACTCGGCAGACAAGGAATCAGGCAAAGTACGATTCCGCATGGAAGCCCGTTCGAATCTCGTTTCCAACGCGGCCTTCCTGGCTCCGAACCAGATTTTCGTCGGCTCGATCGAAGGGTATCTGTTTTGCGTGAATGAAAAAGCCGGCGGGATGCTCTGGCAGTTTTCGTCAGGTGAGTCGCTGGCTTCGGCACCATTTGCCAGTGGCGATTCGGTGTATGCGATGACTTCGCGGGGCAGCCTGTTCGCCGTCAACTCGCAGAACGGCATTCAGCGGTGGCGAACCAGCGGCATCCGTCAAATCGTCTCAGCCAGCGAGGACTATTTGCATTGCGTCGGCGACCGGGACCAGTTGGTAATGCTGGATCGCAAATCCGGAGGGGTCGTCTCGACGACGAATTTTGGCGGACGAGTCATCACCAACACAGTTTCTGATCGAATCTATGTCGTCACGGATTCGGGACAACTTGTTTGCCTAAGGCAGCAAAACCAGAAGTGGCCATCGATCACAAACATGGCAAAAGAGACCATGGTTGCGGATGACAAGTCCACACCGAAAGAAAAGCTAAGCGATTCGGCAGGAGTCGCCGATGTCGATTCCGCCGAGAGCGGCGACGAAG
Organism: uncultured Pirellulaceae bacterium; assembly: GCA_938040995.1. Taxonomy (GTDB): domain Bacteria; phylum Planctomycetota; class Planctomycetia; order Pirellulales; family Pirellulaceae; genus CALHZT01. The sequence continues at coordinate 7,851 of CALHZT010000044.1, forward strand.
ATCCATTCGAAAGCGAAGACGATGTCTTTGGCGACGAAGATGAAGCGATGGATGATGACGGCGACGACGCATTCGGCGATGACGAAGGGGATGCGTTCGGCGATGATGAGGACGCATTCGGAGACGACGAAGATGCGTTCGGCGATGATGAAGATGCGTTCGGCGATGATGAAGACGCGTTTGGTGATGATGAAGACGCGTTCGGAGACGACGAAGGTGACGCGTTCGGAGATGACGAAGAGCTCTTCAACTAGTCATCCACCGGGCTCGCGATCCAGATGAGAACCGCCAGCCATTGCTGGCCAAGCCAGCCAACCAAAACGGCGGCAAATTGCGATCCAGCTCCGCTACTCCGGATCGCTGACTCTTCTCAGGTAGTCGGCCAATCGCGATTGCAGGTCGAGCAGATTCTGCCACTGTCGCAACTCCAGCCGCACATCGTCCTGATCTTCCGGCGCCTGAACGGACGCCAACAGGCGCCTTACGCGAATGTGCAAATACTCAACCAGTTCTGAAAGCTGAGCCGACTGGATCGGATCCAGCCGGTCCGGTAGCTCTGGTGGTTCGAGCGTATGCAAAGCCGACTGAAGATCTTCGTCGTCGCTCCAACCCAGCTCAAAATCGAGTGACACGGCATCATCGAGAATGCCAGCTTCGAGATCTCCGGTCTGGCCATCCGCCTCGTCGTTGCGCAAGCGAGCCAGCCGTTCTGCGATTTCTTCACGGGACCCAAAGAGAATTACGGTACGGCCGACGGCAATCATGTCACCATACTTCAGAATCCGAAGACTGATATCTTCGCCGTTAACCTTGGTGCCGTTGGTGCTCTCCAGATCGGTAATCACGATCTTGTCGTGATCTTCCTGAATCTTGATGTGGAAGCGGCTGACGCGATCGTCGTTCAGCTGGATCGTGTTGCCTTCTTCACGACCGATGGTGATGGGCGTCGCCAGGTTCTCCATGACTCGACCACGGTCCGCGCCATCAAGCATTCTCAGGGTCACCTCTGCCATCGTCGTCCTCAAGTTGGCTGCCGTCGTCGTGCGAATGTACAGTATGCCTGACTGGCGACCGATCTTCCACGGCAGGCCATGCCCCCTCCGGTTCCTCGCCGGAAACGGTCAGGTCCATTCTTGCCAGAATCAATTCCAGCCGCCAATCACATCTTTTTAGCTGGGCAAAAACACCCCAATTCTGGTGATTTTCGTGCCGCGATCGAATCTCTGCCTCGCGCGCGGCTCCAAACCGGATTGCCGGCGTTGAAAGACAGTCGCGAAGGACGTATCTTTACGTACTCGCACGCACCCGTGGCGCAACTGGATAGCGCATCGGTCTTCGGAACCGAGGGTTGTAGGTTCGAATCCTACCGGGTGTGCTAGTTTCTTCCAGAAATGAGAAATGGCCGAATCCCGTCCTGAAGCGCCAGTTCGAAATCTGGCGTAGGGTGGGACAAGCGAATTCTTTTCAACGCCCCCTGCTCATTTGGCAAGGAGTTTGGTCGCCATCCAACAGGCGATCGGGCGGAGCGCTGCCCCACCATGCTCCGGCGTCCAACTCAGCGCGTTTGCATTGCGCAATCGCGTTCACGAGATCTGAAAATCCGAGCTGATTCAATCCTGACTCGAACGCCATATTCATTCACAACGCGCCACCCAATGCCTTTGCTGCCGGCTGGGCGAATCGCTGCGAATCGCTCTTTCTCATTGCTCTAGACACGGCAACCAACCCACGGCAGGAATGCAGCCTTCATCAAGCTGCCCTCTCCTGCCGACAGGCTCGTCCTGCAATCCGGTTCCTGCAACTAAACGAAATCAGTCGATCAGTCGGAAAGAAGCTGGGTCCCGTGTGTTAACGCGGCACCCGCACGTAATGCTCCCGCGATCATGACCGTTTCGGCAATCTCTTCCTGACTGGCCCCCGCTTTCTCGGCACCCTGACGATGAAGCTCCAGACAGTAGTTGCACTGAGTCGTCAGCGCGACTGCGAGGGCGATCAACTCCTTGTTCTTCACAGAAATCGCGCCCTCACCCATCACCGCGTTGTTAAACGTCTGGAAATGTTTCCACGCATCGTTGGCGGCCTGATCAAGCTTGCCAAGCTTCTTGATGTTGTCCATGGACTGCATATTGAAATCCTCGCTAAAAATCTTCTTGAACTCGAACGGTAACCGTTCACGGATATTGATGTTGCCTCAGGTTCGAGAGGGTCAGGCACAAATTTTCGGCGTTTGTCCGCAAAGCGAAATAAGTCAGTTTGCCGCCGAAAAATTAAGCCAGCCCCTTGCCCGCGCGAACGGTTACCTCGAACGGAACACGTCGGCTACTCTAATTGCGACCAGCCATCACTCCACCGTCGACGTCCCAGACGGCACCGGTGACCCAGCCCGCCTGCTCGGAAAGCAACGTGTGAATTACCGACGCGACGTCCTCAGGACGACCGACTCGGCCAATCGGATGAAAATCATTGAACCCCTGCAGCGTTTCCTCGATCTTGTCCGGCTCGATAAAAGCTCCGTAGATTGGGGTGACTACGACTGCGGGAGACACCGCGTTAACCCGAATTTTGTGCTCGGCCAGCTCCATCGCCAGATGCTGCGTCAGTGAGTGAAGGCCGGCTTTGGCCATGGAATAGGCCGAAGAAGGTGTTGCCTTGATTGACTGCTTGGCCCACATCGAACCAATGTTGACGATCGAGCCACCGCCATTCTTCTGCATGTTGCGAGCCACCGCCTGCGTCAGAAAGAAAGTGCTTCGGTTCAATTCATGGTACTTGTCGTAATCCCCACGACTATGCTCGAGAAACGGCGTTGGCTTGAAGTAGCCTGCCGAGTTGACAAGGTATTTGAAATGTCGCGAATCGCCATCGATCTTTGCAACAAAAGCGTTCACGGCGGCTTCGTCGTAAAGATCGACCGAAGCGGTCTCGACGTTGCCAAGACTGCTGAGTTCCGTTTTGGCGGCCTGAAGCTTTGCTTCATCGCGGGCGACCAGCAGGACATCAGTCCCCTGCGCCAAAAGTTTACGAGCGGTTTCTTTACCCATTCCGGTTGAGCCGCCGATGATAATTGCTGTAACTGACATGCTTGATTCCCTTGAGCTACCTACCGATTGGTAGGTCTTGCGGTTAAATAAAAACGGTAAAAACAATTAAGCCAAAATTAAGTGGCTGACAGTAACGCAACAAGTCGTGTTACCATCCCGGAAAACTGTTCTGGCCCATGATCACTACGTGCAATCAACAGGCCGCCTTCCAGAGTCGACAACACAACCAGTGCCGTCGACTTGATACTTTTCTGCGAATTCAGGGTGACATTTAGCGAACCGTCCCGCGAACCGTCTCGCAAGATTGATTCCAGCACATCCAGGTTGTCGCGCAGGAACTGCCGAATCTGGTTTTGAACGGGTTCTTCAACGCTGGAGACTTCCGCCATCAACATTCCGCACAGGCAGCTTTTCTCGTGCTTTCCTGACTTGAGTGTTTCAAGAAACAGGTTGCAGTAGCGCTTCAGTTTGGTCTTGCCGTTGACTTTGCTGGCGAGAATCCCCTTGGTCAGGCCTTCAAAGTCGGCCAGATAACGTGCCATCAGCGACTCAATCAGGTCCGCTTTGGTCGCAAAGTGGTGGTGAACACTCGCCTTGCGAATCCCTACTGCCTGACTCAAATGCTGAAAGCTGAACGCATTGATACCTCGCGTCTGGATCAGCTCTTGAGCAACGTCCAGCAACTTTTCTCGTGTATTGCCTGTCGGTTCGATCGTCTCCCATCCTTTCAGTAGGTTGGACGCAGCATCGGCCAATGCCTTACAAATTACAAGAGAAGTTTTCGACGCGGACAGAACAGGTGCTTTCGCCCGTTCCCGGCAGTGCCTGCATGGCGAAGCAGGAACTCTCACTTCGCAGAAAACACGTCAAATCCAGTCCCACCCCATGCTGGCTGCGTGTGGCTCCGACGTGGTGCCCCGCTCCTTCACACGACTACCGAACCGGGTCACAAAAGAATACGCCGACTCCAACGCGCCTTCGATCAGGCCGCCGTTGACGTGAGAAGCTTCAGATCCAGTGAAGAACAACCGGTCACGCCACTCCGGCCCGACGTCAAGCTCCAATCCGTATTGCGGATGACGGGTTTGCGGAACACGATCCGACTCGGCGGCAGTGAATTCCTCCTGACTCCAGTCCTGATATTGAGTTGCAACGGGACTTGCTGCTTCTTTACCAAAGATCGTTGCGAGCTGGGCAATTGCCAGTCCCTCCAGTTGCACGTGCCCAATCGAAGCGCGAGCTTGTGCATCAAATCCGACAAACCCAAAGAGACAAAACTGTTTCTCCGAGGATGGTGAAGCGTCGTGGATTTCTGCCAACGGGCCACGTCGACTAAAAGCAGATCCGGACAACCCTTTCTCCCGCCAGAACGGATGATCATAGACGGCGAAGAATTTGGCGTGCCCCGCCATCCACGTGGGCGTTGCTTTCAATAGCGAGCTTGCTGATTCTGGCAATTTGGGCGTGAATTCCAGGTGCGCCGCCAGACGGGGCGGTATGGTGATTGCCAACTTGTCCGCCGTGAATTTTTGAATACCCGATGGTGTCTCACAGGTGACTTCGACAAGTTCACCGACTCGTGAAACCGATCTGGCCACGTGTGAAAGCAGGATGCCCTCCGGCTCAATCTGCCGGGCAATGGAGGTCGCCACATTCCCAATCCCGCCTTCGATACGCAGTGCTCCGGCCATCGGCGATGGTCCAGGCATAACCTGCATATTTCCATCGGATGACTGGTGGAGTACTTTGCCAGTCGAATATTGCTCATAAGCCGGAATCGCCAGTTGTTTGAGTATGTTGGCAATCAATGGCTGGCCAGACCAGAACCACGACGGGCCCAAGTCACAATTGGCCGATTCAGCCAACGGATCATTGTCGACAGTCAAAACACGTCCGCCAATGCGATCCCGCGCTTCGATCAGCATTACGTCGATGGAAGCCCGACGCAGTTGCCACGCGGCGGCCAACCCGCTCATTCCGCCGCCAATGATTAATGCTTCCTTCTTCATTTGGTAACCGTTCACGGATATTGATGTTTCCTCAGGTTCGAGAGGGTCAGGCACAAATTTTCGGCGTTTGCCCGCAAAGCGAAATAAGTCAGTTTGCCGCCGAAAAATTGAGCCAGACCCTTGCCCGCGTGAACGGTTACCTTCATTTTTTCCATGGCCTGGATATGGCTCTCGAGACGGGCTGCGAACAAAAGCGACTCACATGAGGATACGAGTCATTCACTGGTGGCGACAGACCTTGAAACCGCGATATCACGCCAGCTCGCTTTCGTGCAGGTCTACGATCCCGAATCGTCGAAATTCACGACTTTAAGCCGATTCGGGCATTTGCGCTGATGTTTTTCTGCGTGCAGGTCGAAAACGACTAAGTGCGAAGATACACCAACTATGTCAAGTTTCCTGATTGCAGGGAGTTCTCTGATTGAAGACAGGCGGAAACTAAAGAATTTCGAAATCGCGGTGCTGCTGATTGTCGCGCTCGGCATTTCGTTGGCGAAGTTCTCGATGCTGGGAAACCAGCGGAGGAATGCTGGCGCTACCTTTGCGCCAACAGCGCACGCAGCACGCGAGGTTCCCGTCACACGCACAATCTGGCCGGTGGAAAATCTCAGGTGCGTATGGCCAGATGATGCGGGCAAGCTGGCGCCGCTGTCAGCCGCCGCACCTGGCAATACACAGATCCACCCACGAACGAGCTACCCCCCAGTTCGCACAATCAGGCGTATCCCTGCCACTTACGCTCTGGCCAGCATCGAAGAACCTGTGTTCAACGAAAACGGCAATTCAAGTCGTGGTGAACTACCGGCTCCGGTCGGACGAAGTTCGCCAGCTCGCCTGCCGGCGTTCCCACAAGGGGTCGATCCAGAAAGGGATGATCCCATGAGATTTCAACTGGCGCCGGCGAGCGGTAACTCTTCGGGACCATTGCTCTTCCCTTCGCCTGATGCCGGGAGTGAGATCGAGACGACGACTGCCGACGTGGAAATCCAGAGCCTGCTGTGGTCGATTTCGAATCAACGGCTGATCGAATCTACCGAAGAGCTGCGATGGTCTCTCGATGATGTCATCATGGCCGTCCTCGTCTATTCGCATCAGGCGCAAGCCCTGATGATCGAACCCCTCGAATCACTACAGGATATCGGCGTCGAAGTCGGTCAGTTTGACGCTGCTGCATTTGTGGAAACCAGATTTCTCAACGCCAGCCGTCCTGTCGGAACCACGTTCGATGTGGCTGGCACCAATATTCGAATTCAGGAGCGAGATGACAATTTCCTGTACGGCATTCGGAAACAGACGGTTCATGGTGGAACGATTGAGCTAAGCCAGAATCACCAGCTGCTTGACAACGATTCCGGGATCCTGAATCCGCCGAATCAGGCGAACAGTAGCCTGAATCTGCGAGCCACCCAGGAACTGTTACGCGGGTCCGGACGCTCTATCGCGATGAACGAGGTGATCGTGGCGACCCACAACGCGCACTCACAGCACGCCAGGTCTGTGGGTGAAATCGCAGGTCTTGTGGAACAGGTGGCTGTTCTCTTTTGGGAAATCTACGCGACACGCGGTGAGCTACTGGTGGCTCTGGAAAGTCGCAGTCAGGGAGAAAAAGTCCTGCAGGAGCTGGAAGCCCGAGCCAATCTCGATGCTTCCCAGAATCTGATTTACCAGACCAAAGCAGCCATCCAGCAACGCCAAATACTCGTCAATCAGGCTCGCAACCGACTCCATCGGTCCCAGTTCGAACTCATCAGCCTCGTCAATGCTCCAGAGCTGCTGAACAACACGCTACAGATCGAAATTCTGCCGCAATTCGACGCAAACCTGCAACCGACAAACGTGGACGTTCCAACACGAGTCAGCACCGCACTTCATCGTCGCCCTGAAGTCGAAGATGTTGTCCAGGAAATTCATGCAGCAAAAGCCCAGAACCATTTTTCACTGAATCAGTTGATGCCAAGACTGACGCTCTCGGTCGAATCAAGCCTGAATGGCCTCGCGGGGGATCGCGGGGTGCGTGAGTCGATTCGGGACCAATTCAGTTCCGATCCGACCTATGAACTCGGACTGAACCTGGAAGTGCCGATTCACAATCGGGTCGCGCGTTTTACAAAGCGACAAACCGAATTGCGGGTGGCTCGATTGACGGCTCGCTGGCAAAGTGTTCTGGAAACGGTCAAATCAGATGTGCTCACGTCGGCGCAGGATTTCAACGGCGGACAACAGGAATTTGAAGGGCAGCTTGACGTGCTTCGCAACTCGTTCAATGAGTATCGCTTCCTGCAGATCAGGAAACGGAGAGCGCCCAGGGAGAATTCGAATCCCAGCTTCGATTTGACCCAACTGCTTGCTGCGCAGGACCGTTTATTCACCTCCAAGGCTGGAGTCGCTCGCGCAATTACGACTCGCCAGCAAGCCCTCGTCGCTCTCAATCGCGCTACCGGCATACTTGTTCAACCACATGTCATTCCACTCGACTCAGGGCCGGCCCGACATCAGCTGCTGTGCGTGTTCCATCAGTACGAAGAAGGCAAGAGAGACTTTGGGCGGACGGCAAGGCAGGCACAGCACCGCGTAAAGTCGGCTTCGCGACGCAGCATCAACACCTGTGCCTGCGGCAAGCCGGAGTGCGATTGCGGGATCTCTCCGGCGCCTGAAGCCAACGTGACATGGTGGTAGGCAACGCCAGTACGGAATCGGATGCTGGCTGGAGTGAGTGACGCAAACCGACTTTCCTGCAGCGACCGTTGCCAGTTACTCTCGGCCATTAGGCGAGCGGCGGATAAAAATTTACCAACTTGCGTTCTTGAGCCGCTGCGGCGACCGAAAGCCGCTTACTCCATTTTGATTCGACTTTTCGAGCCAACGCCAAAAAAAGCGACTCACCCGTTATTGCAGGTGAGTCGCGTTTGATTTTGCCGGCGTGTTATCGCCAGTGTTAACGTTAACAACGTTTTCGCCGTCAAGTCGGAGGTCTTTTAGGCGCTCATTCCTCCGTCGTAGTCGGCTGGCCCGCCGTCTGTCGCTGGCCCGCCGCCTGTCGCTGCCTCGCCGTCTGTCGCTGGCAAGCCGTCCGTCGCTGCCCCGCCGTCTGTCGCTGCCCCGCCGTTTGTCGCTGCCTCGCCGTCCGTCGCTGGCAAGCCTTCAGATCCGATGAAGCCCGGATGAACTGCCACAACTCCGTTTTCATCGGTTCCAGTATTGGGCATCATCTGGTTGAGGAAGGCGGCGTCCTGTTCGGTGTTGACTTCCGTTCCGGCGTCGAGGATGTCAGCACCCGTCACCTCGATGGATTCACCTATAAAGGCTCCGTGATCGTCGAAAATGCGAATGCCCATCGGATCGCCAGGCGAAGAAATGAAAGCGTCATTCGAAGGAATCACCATGGAGGCGTAACTGAAGTACTGCGATACGTTCGGATCGACCGTCAGAACGATTGATCCCGACTCACCTGTATCGAGTGGGCCAGCCGCCAATCCGCCCGGCCCTGTGATCACGCCGTCCTGACCAATGGCGTCGCTTGCCGCGAAGGCTTCAGCGACATTGGTGGTTGTGCCATCTTCTGCAATCCGCTCGAGAAACTCAGCCGACGGTGCGCCTCGATCGTAGAGATCGAATTGAGCGTCCTGAACGGCAACCCAGACGGGAGTCAGGAATGTGCCTCCTTCGGGAGCGGTATTGCGAACCGAAACCCGTACGTCACGCGTGCCGTCCGCGTTTTGCCCCAAATCTTCGATGTCAATGTTGGCAATCGGGGCGGTCCCGTCGTTGCGTGTGAAGTCACCAAGTACCGGGTCAATGACGGCACCCGCTTCGGTCGTGCCACCAAGGACCTGACCGTTTGTCGTTGGAACGCTGGAATCTGCCAGATCACCTTCGACGTCGATATCGGCCTGGGCGAGCATCATATCCGAGTCAGCATCGGCTACGTCTGCGTCATCGGCAACAGCGGCTGCATCAGCTGCCATCGCGTCTTCAACATTCATGTCGGCAGCGGCGAGCATCATGTCCGAGTCGGCATCGGCTACATCCGTGTCATCGGCAACGGCGGCTTCGTCAGCCGTCATCGCACCTTCAGCGTCCATGTCGGCAGAAGCGAGCATCATGCCGGCGGCGGTATCGGCTACGTCCGCGTCTCCAGCAACGGCGGCTTCATCAGCTGCCATCATTTCTTCAAAATTCATGTCCGCAGAAGCGAGCATCATGTCGGCGGCGGTATCGACTGCGTCTGCGTCAACATTATCGGCAATGACGGCTTCATCGGCGGCCATCGCGCCTTCAACGTTCATGTCGGCGGCGGCAAGCATCATGTCCGAGTCGACGTCAGCTGCGTCAACATTACCGGCAACGGCGGCCATCACTTCTTCAACGCCCATGTCCGCAGAACCGAGCTCAATGTTGGCACCGGTATCGGCTCCACCAAAAGCATCAGCTACGGTGGCTTCATTCAATGCCATCACTTCTTCAACGCCCGTGTCCGCAGAACCGAGCGCAATGTTGGCACCGGTATCGGCTCCACCAAAAGCATCAGCTACGATGGCTTCATTCAATGCCATCACTCCTTCAACGCCCGTGCCTTCGGCACCAGTCGTCGCTTCTTCAAGCCCGGCGACAGCGTTCGCGATCTGAACGTTATTCGAATCGACTGCGTTGAAAGCTCCGCTTTGTGCGGCGCTCACGAAATCGTCAGCGACATTCGAATTGAATGGGGCCAATGCCGCGCCACCCGCGTCGTTCACGTTCGAGCCTTCAATGGACTCAACGTTACCAGCAGCGTCCGAGAATTCAGTCGCGTCGATTGGAACGGCTTCGTCGGAGCTGCCTTCAAACTCTCCCGGTGGACACATTGGAGGTGGCGGCGGCTCGCACATCCCCGGAACTGAAGAAGATAAAAGTACACGACTCTCTAGTGCGGAAATTTTTCCGAGCAGATTTCTACGATGGCTCATCGGGATTCCTGAACAATCTGGGAACTTAGGACACCTGGGAAGAATGGTTAGATTACAACGAGAGCAATTAAAGATGTAGCTATTCTCAAAAAAATCTCAGGGTTATTTTCAGTTGGCCACCCGCTTCTCGAGAACCCCCCCCCATTTCTAAGGGTTCCCAAGTGCGTTTTTCCACCGTTTTCAGTCGGCCTGATACCGCTGAAATGGACCGAAAAATCGCTGCAGTCACAAGTTTATGGCCACATTCGACTGCCAACCCGATGACGCACTGAGGGCGGCGGCCACGAATCTGAGGTACCAGGTCCAAGCTGGAAAAAAACTCGATCCGCTTCTTCCCCAAGCGTTTGGCTTGGCCGCGCAAGTACTCTATCTGGCATACGGCATCCATGTTTACGAGGTCCAGTTGCGAGGCGCAATCTGGCTCTGCGGTCGAAATCTGGTGGAGATGGTCACGGGGGAGGGCAAGACCATCGCGGCCTTGCTGCCATTATTCTTGCGTGCATTGCCAGGCGAAGGCGTGCTACTGGCGACGGCCAACGACTACCTTGCCGCGCGGGCTTTTTTCGAGCGATTGGGTATGACCGTCGGTTGTGTCACGGACCAATCCGAGGATCGGCAACGTCGGGAAGCTTATCGCTGCGACGTCACTCTTTGGAACCGTTTCCCAGTTCGGATTTGATTTTCTGCGCGATCGCGCAAAACTTCGATTCCGTGAGAACTCACCTACGGCTGCGGGCGAGCCACCGGTGGGCCGAAGCAAACTACTGTCAGCGACGGTCTCTTGATCGACGATGCCGTCACGCCTCTCGTGATCTCTTCAGCACCACGCATGATTAGCGCTGACAAAGCGGCTGCGTATCTGTGGGCTTCCCACCACGCGGTAGAAGCGATTGAAGGAAAATCGTATCGCTACCAATTGCACGACGGACGCTGCGAGTTGACAAGTTTTGGCAAGCAGTGGGTTCAACGTATCACGCCGTGGCACCAACAGACGACTCTTAGCTTATTCGATTTTGAGTGGAAGACGGACTGTTTTCGGCGCTGGACGGAAAGACGTGAACTCACCCTTCTCACCCTCCTATTGTTGGCGGCTCCGACGGAGCCTCGCCCTCCCGTCGACCGCCAATTCCAAACACCTTCTAGTCGGTGTCCGACGGACGCGTAGCGTCTCGCGCGGAGTGAATTCCGACCGAGAGAAACGAAATGACGCTACATCAAAGTTGAATGTGATTTAAACCAAGCGCAGTGCCAACGGATCATTCGGCTGCCGACGACAACGGACCTTCAATCTGAATCCACGGTCTCGCTCGTCCACAATCCGGCATGCTTGGCCTGCAGCTTTTTCTCGCGCGGAAGGCGGTCATTGAACTCATAAAGCGATCGTTCCCAACCACCGTAATTCGGATTGGGTAGCAGAAACCATTTGTCGCCAAAGAGCGAATTGTTTTCGGCAGCGATTTTTCGGCGGCTGGCAGCAGTGTGGTTCTTGCCGGCATATGCAAAGTCGTTCAAGTCATCACCGACCATTAGCAGGATTCGGTGAGTCGCCGCGACGAATTCGCGGCGGGATGTTTTGTCCGAAGTCCAATCTTCCTGTTCGCGCTTGGACAGGATCACGTCGGCGCCGCCCGCTGGAATCAGATGAAGTTCTTCGAGGTTCTTTCGAGTCGCTTCTTCCGCCTTGAACTCACGATTGGTTACGAGATAAGTCGTAACACCTGCCGATCGACACGCATCAAGAAACGCTTTCGCACCGGGAACCGGCCGGGCTTTTCGCTTCTCCACCCACGCATGCCAAATATCCGGAGTGTATTCTCCGCCGTTGATAATCAGTTCGGCCTGGAACCCGGAATTGTCCAGCACCGTTTCATCGACATCGAGAATGACTGCGGGCGGAAGCGGCTTTCCGTCCTCGTCTGTTAGCTTGTCTTGCTGCGCGGCAAATGCGGTCCAGGTTGAATCGGCCAGCGCGGCATCAAGCCGGGATTTGGCGGCGCGATACGTTTGCAACGTAATCGAAGGATACTCGGCGGAAGTCTGCACCCAGGCCGTCGCGTCGAGATCTTCGTGCACGAGCGGAGTAGCCTCATCGACGGACTCACCGACTGGCTGTCCGGCGTCCTGGTCTTCGCCGGTGGAATGATTCGATTCATCCTTCCCGGTGGCTTGCTCGTTCTTAACCCTCTCTACAACTTGCCGCAAACCTTCAGCTGCCTTCTCGGCCTTCGCCAGCGCCTGCTCTGCGTTTGCCTGTTGCTGTTTGGCTTTTGCAAGTTCCTGGACCGCCGTCCCACAACCTGATGCAAAAATGACAATGACAAAAGTCATGAAGAATGGAAGAAGTCGCATGGTCATCCCGGGAATTGGAGTATTGTTCTCACGAAGAATGATACTCGACACTCTCGCGAACTGAGAACCTGTTGTTTTCGCTTGACGCCTGATCTACACCATGGCTAGGCTGAAGCTTCTGCCGGACGCACCGGCCATTCCGGATCGAGAGAAAGAGCCATCAATGCCCTGCTGTTTTCGTGAAAAATCTACCCGCGACAAGTCCCTGTTCGCCGGGCTGCTGTTGATCCTTCTTGCTACCGTCGCACCGCAAAATTTGGTAGCTCAGGCAACTGCGACCAAGGACGCGGAAGACGGACTGGCTGGACTTGGCAGCGAAGAAGGCCTGCCCGTCGTACCGTGGGATCAGGCAGGCCGCGTGAAGGGCCGAATGGCAATCGTCTATGGTCAGGTCTTCCATATCGGGCATGCCAAGACGATCCATTTCATCAACTTTTCGCGGGAGCGGGGCAAGTTCACGGCGGTCGTTTTCGACAAGGCCCTAAAGAAAAGCTTCGAGGGAAAGCTCGAGGACGCCTACCTCAATAAGCGGATCAAGATTCGCGGCGTCGTTTCCGAGTTCAAGGGCGAGCCGCAGATTGTTGTCTCGCATCCGGACCAGATCGTCGTGGTCGACAAGTTCCCGGAGATGACAATCCCGGATATCAAAACCGTTCGGCCCGGCAACGAACTGGTGGTCGGGACGTTCAACATCAAGAACCTCTTCGATAACGAAGACGACCCGTACCACAACGACGAAACGACTGAAACCAAACCTCGCGACGACATGAAACGGGCGGCGAATGTAATCCGTGACATGGATTGCGATGTGCTGGCGCTACAGGAAGTCGAAAACCGCGGATATCTGGAGCGGTTTATCAATTCGATGCTGCCTGAAATGGGATACCGACATATCGTTCTCTACGAAGGAAATGACGGTCGCGGGATTGATGTTTGCGTGATTTCCCGGGTTCCTGTGGGCGAAGTCGTTTCCAATCGCCATCGTGTTTTCCCGGCCGTTGACGGCGGCCAGCAACGATTCAATCGCGATCTACTGATGGTAGAACTCGAACCCGAAAACGGCGATCCGTTCGAGATGTGGGTCGTTCATCTCAAGAGCAACAGTGGTGGCAAGCCGCAAAATGAGCCCATTCGACTGGGTGAATGCAATGAGATTCGCCGAATTATTGAATCAGAGCTTTCTGAAGATCCTGATTCGGCTTTCGTGCTTTGCGGCGATTTCAACGACACGTTCGAAACGAAAACGATTCAAACGATCCTCGGCTCAAAGGGAAGTAGCACATCACTGATACCGCTTATCAAGGATATACCGGAAGGTGATCGCATCACGTACAACCGCGAACCGCATCGCAGTATGATCGACTTTTTGCTGTGCTCGCCAGCGATGGCGAAACGGTACGTGAAAGGAACAGCCAAGGTTCGCCTGTCAGAAGAGTCAGAATCGGGTTCTGATCACAATCCCGTATTCTGCCGCTTTCGAAAATCGTCTGGCGCGAATGCTGCCAAAGTCGGAAACGCTGTCAGACCGGCGGCTTCCGTGAGTTCGGCCATTTCACAATAGTTGTCCGGAGGCGGATTTGTGATGGGCGGATTCGCGATGGACGAAAGCGCCGTGGATTGCCAGGCAGCTCCACAGAAGGAACACGCAATCCACGGTTGGGCAACCAACAAGACGACTAATCTTCTTCGTCTTCACCGTTGGTGATTCGAAAGACGACGGCCGCCAATGCACCGGCAACCAGTTGCGGTACCAGGTACATCCAGATGTCAGGCCATGCGGCTTTCTTCATCACGCAAAGGGCAAGCGCAACAGCCGGATTGAACGCTCCGCCGGAAATACCACCCACGCCAACGGCACCAGCAAACACGGTCAGGCCAATCGCAAGTCCGTAGAACGAATTACCAGCCGTGCCTTCGGCTGTCGCGACGTTCAAAATCACATAACAGAGAGCGAACGTCATCAGACACTCGACAATCAGCACACTGGTCTGAGCCGACGACAAGTCGAGCATCTCTGCCGCCGCTCCGCCTCGAACCTGCATGGCGACGAACGCCCCGGCGACCCCTGCCAGGCACTGGGAGATGATATAGGGCACCACATCAATCATATCGCACTTGCCGCGTAGAGTCACAGCAAGCGTGACGGCAGGGTTGTAGTGCGCACCAGAAATGTGACCACCTGCGAAGATCATCACGATTAGTGTCGCCCCAATCGCAGCCGCTCCGAGCGGTCCAATGGCTTCGCCACCGAGCACCACGTTTCCGATTACAAACACCAGGAAGAACGTGCCAATAAACTCAACGATGTACTTATTCAATTTAATACCTTTCGCAAACTCTTACGTAACCAGTGCTGTGACTCTATCACAGACCCTTCCGCCACCACTATGCAGCCTTTGGGGTAAACCGATCATGATCCGGTCAGTTGCACCCGAAAATCATAGATTGCATCGCGCTTTGACTGAAACACCATTCCATTGGTGGGTCATAGCCAAGGCAACTGGGTGATATCGGTCCTTGCGTGAATTTGGGGCGTTTGTTGAAATGCAGTCCGATTTCGTAGCAGAACACTCTAGAAGAGATCGCTCTCAAAGGCAATTCCCATGATTGTTGGTGTCCCCAAAGAAGTGAAGCTCGATGAATATCGAGTCGCCATGTTGCCCGTCGGTGTCGAAGAACTGGTCAGGGCGGGCCATCAAGTCATCATCCAGAAAGAAGCTGGACTCGGTTCCGGCTTGCCGGACGACGAGTATGTCGCTGCGGGTGCGGAAATCGCGGACGGCCCGGATGACATTTTTGCGCGAGCCGATCTTATCGTAAAAGTCAAAGAGCCGCAGGCGGAGGAATGGCCAAAGATCCGGCCCGGTCAATTGCTGTTTACCTATTTCCATTTCGCAGCCGACCAAGGGCTAACAAACGCCATGGTCGATTCCGGCGCCACCTGCATTGCTTACGAGACGCTGACCGATAGCAAGGGGCGTCTGCCTTTGCTGACGCCGATGAGCGAAGTCGCCGGTCGAATGAGCATTCAGGAGGGCGCGAAGTTTCTCGAGAAACCAAAGAAGGGCCGCGGCATTCTACTGGGCGGTGTCCCCGGTGTTCCGCCCGCGCATATCACCATTCTTGGCGGCGGTGTCGTCGGGGCAAACGCAGCCAAGATCGCAGCCGGCTTTCAGGCAGATGTCGCGATCCTCGATATCAATCTCGACCGACTGCGATACCTTGACGATATCATGCCGGCCAACGTCAATGTACTTTTCAGTGACCGCCACAACATTCGCGACGAGCTGGTTCTGGCGGATCTCGTGATCGGTGCGGTCCTGATCCCGGGAGCCAAAGCGCCTCGCCTGATTGAGCGTGAACACCTCAAACTCATGAAGCCAGGAAGTGTGATTATTGATGTCGCCGTCGATCAGGGAGGCTGCGTCGAAACCGCCAAACCGACGACTCATAGTGACCCGACATACATTGTGGATGGAGTCGTCCATTACTGCGTGGCCAACATGCCGGGCGCGGTTGGCCGCACAAGTACTTTTGCTCTTTGCAACGTCACGCTACCCTGGGTCCTTCGACTGGCAAAAGAAGGAGTCGCCGTGGCCGAATCCAGTCGTGAAATTGCAACGGCGATCAACGTACACGACAAGAAGGTAACCAACGCCGCCGTGGCCGGAGCTTTTGACATGAAGTTCCATGACCTGTGGAATGTTGCATAGGACCAAATAAAGCGATGACGACTTCCACAACCGAAACAATGCGATGGCAAGGTGACGCGAATTCCGGTCATCTCGTGCTGATTGATCAGACACAACTTCCTGTCCAACTGGTCGAAAAAGACTGCCGCGATCTCGAAACAGTCTGGGAAGCCATCAAAATGCTGCGAGTCCGCGGTGCGCCGGCAATCGGCATCGCGGCTGCTTACGGTGTCGTCATTGGAATGCAAACCGTCGCTTCCGACGACAAGAGCGAGTTTGATTCACGACTGGCAGAAGTCACCGATCACCTGGCCACCAGCCGTCCTACTGCCGTCAATTTATTCTGGGCCCTCGATCGCATCAGGAAACATGCGGCGTCTTTCGATGATGGCATGGATCGCAATGCAAAAATGGCGGCGTTACTCGCCGAAGCCAGTGTCATTCATGAAGAAGATCGTGAAGTCTGCCACGCGATCGGTCGCTACGGCGCCGAACTTCTTGCGGACGGGCAGGGCGTGCTGACTCATTGCAATGCGGGTGGCCTGGCGACGGCGGAATATGGAACGGCGCTTTCGGTCTTCTTTACGGCTCAGGATGTTGGCAAGAATCTCCATATTTTCGTCGATGAGACGAGGCCGTTGCTACAGGGTGCGCGGTTAACCGCGTGGGAACTTGGGCAGCGTGGCATTCAGGCGACGCTCATTTGTGATTCGATGGCGGCTCAAGTCATGAAAGAAGGCCGGGTGAGCGCGGTCATCACGGGAGCCGATCGGGTCGCCGCCAACGGCGACAGCGCGAACAAGATCGGCACTTACTCGATCGCAGTTCTGGCTCGCGCCCACGAGATCCCGTTCTATATCGCGGCTCCAGTCAGCACGTTCGACCTGTCACTTGCCGATGGAGTCAACATTCCCATCGAGCAACGATCTGCCGAAGAGATTACACATGGTTTCGGCCGACAGACGGCTCCGGATAATGTCGACGTTTATAATCCTGCGTTTGATGTCACGCCTGCGGAACTCATCGCAGGCATCATTACCGAACGTGGTGTCATTTCTCCTGTCACGACCGAGAACGTGGCGAAAATGGTTGGGCAATCCGCCTGAGCCCTGATCTGATCGGGCCATTCTTCATACCGCGCCGTGAATGTACGGTTCATTACCAAGGCAGGCCTACGGTCTGCGATTTGGGTGACTGGGTAGCCAATAGGCTGCCCCTACCGGTTGAAATCTGCAGTCGCCATCCGCGCTCCAGAAAAAATTCCTGTTTTCTCCGTAACAGAACCCCTTCATTGCACGACAAATCGGCATCAACACTCACAAGGAGCAAAGGGCCGATGAGAAAGCTATCAAGTCGCGGATTTACGTTGGTTGAATTGCTGGTTGTCATTGCCATTATTGGCATTCTTGTTGCTTTGCTCCTGCCGGCGGTACAACAGGCTCGCGAAGCAGCTCGCAGGACACAGTGCCTGAACCAGATGCGACAACTTGGCCTGGCGTGTCACAACTACGAAAGCTCAAACCGGGAGTTCCCGCGAGCCGTCGATGATTCGACATTCAGCTACGTCGCGAGAATCGCTCCCTTCCTTGAACTGGGTTCGATTTCCCAACGACTCGACCTGACCAAGGCGTGGGATGATGTTGATAACCAGCAGGTTATCAGCGAGACGATTGTTGCCGATCTCAAATGTCCCTCGGCACCTGCGCTCGAGCAAATGGATACAGTACTCTTCGACGGCAACCGCACATCAGTTCGACAGGCGGAAGGCGAGCAGCGAAATCACTACCTTGCAGTACTGGGTGCCAAAGAAAATTGTCCCGGACGAAAGCCGTTTACCGTCATTGGAAACTGCACCACAGGTGGCCTCGCAACCAACGGGATCATGAATCCAGTGAAGGAAAGCAGCTTCCGGCGAATTCGGGACGGTTCCAGCAAGACGCTGTTGATAGGCGAAGCCTCTTGGGACGCGGGCCCCTTGTTGCCATGGTATGCCGGAGTCGTGGAAACAAGAGAAGTCATCCTGGGCGACCAAGGCGGTCAGGGATCAGGGTCGCGGAATACACGCACCATTCACTCCGGGCGAAACGTGGCTCACGGACTAAAGCGACGAACGGCTCTCAACCATGATCCGCAGATCCAGGGAGTCGCTCACAACGATGTCAGTTTCGGCAGTCGCCACACCGGCATCACGCACTTTACGCTCGGCGATGCTTCGGTCCACGCGTTGTCCGATGAAATTGACCCGGTCACGCTCCGCCTGTTGTCATGCCGCGATGACCGGACGCCAGTCAGTCTCGAGTAATCCGAAGTTTGGCAAGTCACGCAGTCGCTGGAATTCGCTTGAGCGTTTCCAGCAGAAACCGCCAGTACTTCTGCACCGAACTGATCTGCACACGCTCATCAGGCGAATGGGCGCCGCGAATATTGGGGCCGAATGAAATCATTTCGATCTCGGGATAATTCTGGCCAAGAATGCCGCACTCCAGGCCGGCATGACAAGCCGCCACGTGGGCGTCTTCCTTGAACAGCTCCTTGTACAACGAAGACATCAGCTTGACGATGGCGGCCTCGGGTTTGGGCGTCCATCCGGTGTAACCACCTTTTCGCTCAAGCGTGGCTCCTGTCAATTCGAGCCCCGCGCAGATCGCAGCCGCCAGGTCATCCCGCTCCGAGTTCACCGAGCTTCGAGTCAGGCACATGACCGTCAGTTCGCCATCCTTGACGAGCACGCGAGCCAGAT
This sequence comes from uncultured Pirellulaceae bacterium, assembly GCA_938040995.1. Classification (GTDB taxonomy): domain Bacteria; phylum Planctomycetota; class Planctomycetia; order Pirellulales; family Pirellulaceae; genus CALHZT01. The sequence continues at coordinate 26,628 of CALHZT010000044.1, forward strand.
TGTTCGACGTTTGCACGAGATCCTTGATATCCGGGCTCATGCGATGAATCCCGTTCGGAGTCGCATAGACCGCACCTAAAAGCGAGCGCTGCAATTCCGCTGGAATCACGGTCGCGGGTGGAGCCGTCGATTCGCATCCGATATCCGCGTCCGGGTCTGTCGTAGCATACTCGGTTGAAATCGTGGCGGCTTCCGACTGAAGCCACTTTTCAAAGTCGCCGGTCTTTGCATCGGGCACGGCAACGACGGAAAACGACTCGCGAGGAATGGCGTTACGAAGTCCGCCTCCATCAATCTCGCCAACCAGCAGCCCAAACTCGCGGCTCGCCGCCCACAGAATCCGGTTCATCAACTTGTTGGCATTGCCGCGTCCTTTGTAAATATCCATTCCCGAATGACCACCGGTCAATCCGCGAACGTGAATTTTGTAGCCAGCGTGGCCGCCCGGCGTGGCTTCGCCGGCATACTTGTGCGTCGCTGTTACATCGATTCCGCCAGCGCATCCGATCGTTAGCTCATCATCGTCCTCGGTATCGAGGTTCAGCAGGATCTTGCCCTGGAGCAGGCCGCCTTTGAGTTCCTGGGCACCGGTCATGCCCGTTTCTTCGTCGATCGTAAAGAGCGCTTCAAGCGGCGGATGAGGAATATCATCCGAGGAAAGGATGGCCATGATGCTCGCGACGCCAATCCCGTTGTCCGCGCCAAGGGTGGTGCCTTCGGCCCGAACCCAGTCCTCTTCGACAAGCATTTTGATTCCTTCGGTGTTGAAATCAAAATTCGTGTCGGCATTCTTCTGGTGGACCATGTCCAGATGCGACTGCATCACGATCGGCGTGCGATCTTCCATTCCGGCGGTGGCCGGTTTGCGAATGATCACGTTGCCGATGTGGTCAACGATCGTTTCCAGCCCGAGGCTTTCACCGAATTTTTTGGCAAACTCGATGACTCGCTCTTCCTGCTTGGAAGGGCGCGGGACTTCGTTCAAATCAGCGAAGTGATTCCAGAGTGGAGTGGGTTCGAGAGCGCGAACTTGATCAGACATCTTTTTCTTGGGCTCTTGGATAACGGAGGATTGTGGGATACCAACACTATCGAAATGATAAAGAAGCTGCTGGCCAGTCGATAGTCGCCTTTTTGCGTGACGTGACCAACCGAAACCCGCTAATGGGTAACGGTCAATCGTAGGCTGGCACCAGCGGCCGAGCGGCCCTCCATCAGGCAACGGCCAATGCCGCGCAGTGCCGGCAACCAGTGGCTCATTAAGTGATGAGATGCCCCCAAGCAACAATCTC
>CALHZT010000045.1 GCA_938040995.1 uncultured Pirellulaceae bacterium
TTCGCGGCTCATTGCTAAACTCACGCTGCCTTTCTGGTGATTCCCTAGTTGTACAAAAACTATTTCATCGGAAAGGCATCTTTATTTCTTGCGAATGCAAAGCTGTCTTGCTTGCGCCTAAAGCCGGACGGACTCTAAAGGCGGTACTACAAACAAAAACTCATAGCCTCGTCGGGTTGGGTTGCGTTGCGTCGCGTCGGATTGGGTTGGGGTAAACCATGCTGAGGGAATCTCACGCGCGAGCGAGTCGCAAGAGCTTGGGCAGGAATAGCCTGGTCGCTCTCGCCCGATGGCTGAGAACCGACTTGATGGACGGCCCCAGTTCTCCAAACGTCTGGTGATACTCGGCAATTTCGAAGAGTGGATCGTAACCAAAACCGCCGGTGCCTGAGGGTTCGGTTCGCAGGATGCCGTGACAGGTGGCTTCGCAATCAATCTGCACGTTGCCCTGTGGATCAGAGAGCGTCATGTGGCAAGTGTAAAACGCGGTTCGCTTTTCTCGCGGTACACCCTTTAGCTTTTCGAGAACCAGTCGATTGTTACTTTCATCGGTCGCATCTGGGCCTCCGTACCTTGCCGAGTAGATCCCGGGTTCTCCGCCGAGCGCATCGATGGAGATGCCGCTGTCTTCGCCAAGGACCCACGCACCGAGATGGACGGCTTGTTCCGTCGCTTTCTTGGCAGCGTTCTCGGCGAAAGAATTTCCATCTTCGACGACTTCGATCGCATTTGAAAAATCTTCCAGGGATCGAACCGCGAATCCGTGCGGGCGAAGGAGTGCATCCAGTTCGCCGCGTTTCTTCCTGTTGTGCGTTCCAAGGACGAATTGTTGCAGTTCTGCGTTCATGCGATCTGTTTTACTCTGCGAACTCGCTGGCATTTGTTGGTGCAGAGCCTACCCAATCTCTTTGCCGATTTCGTAAACCTGCTGCGCTTCAAGCACCAGATCGTTCGACGTAAACAGTCGCCGGATCGCTTCGCGATGAATCTTCATCTTGGTCCCGCCGACTCCGGCCGCGCCGTAGCAAATGACTCCATCTCGCTCGACCGCTTTGTCGAACACTTCCGTTCCTTCGACGCCAAGCGGAGGAACGGCGTTCAGGTCAATCACCACCGAAAGATCCTTGCTCCCCTTGCGGGTCTTTTCGTCCAACAACTGGATCCCCGCGGCTCCCGCTGCGATCACCAGCTGGCTGCCGCTGATCGCGCCGGCAGTATCGTCCGCGGTATCCACACAGAACGGCGTCGCCGTGGCTTCGGTCGCTATCTCGTCCGCCTTGAGCGCGTCGTGCACCGCTTCGCATACTTTCTCGGCTCGTTCCATGCGCCGCGACACCAGCGTCACGTTGCAGCCGCTTCCCATCAGCATCCTCGCGACTCGCTGGCCAACCGGGCCGGTGCCGGCCAGGACTGTCGCCTTTGCACCGGCGAGCTCCATATGACGGCTGGCCGCAACGACCGCTGCAGCCGCGGTCGTGTTGGCTCCGTTTGCATCGAGAAGTACAGAAACTCGCATCGGTCCGAAAAACGAATTGACGACTTGATGGAGAAGCTTCTCGGCGTTGGAAACGTCCGAGCCGCCAATGAAGATCGCGGTGTTTTTGAGATCTTCGACTCCGCGAGTAAAAATGGCGCCGTGCACCAGGTCGCGAACACTGGATGGTTCGACTTGTGAATACTGAACGAGCTGGTCGACGTCCGAGTCGACGGCGACGACGGCATCAAAGCTGCTCGCGTGTTTGTCAGGATCGAGTTGAATCAGAATTTTTGGATGGGTCATAATAATGAAACTGATGAAACCGCAAAATGAAAAAACGGCTGGATGCGGAGTTCGACCGAAATCGTTCCGCACCAGCCGTCATTGTTTCCAAGCGACATCGTGACGTAGCTTTCGGTCAGGCGGTGCCTACCAGTGTACGTCTTTGTCAGGAGTGATCTTCGATGCCGCTTACTACGTGTTCGTCAGGCACAGCCTGACTTGCGACGCTGCTTACGCGTTGCGGAACGGGTGCTCCTGATCTTTCCCAGCCAGCATCTCGTCGGCGGATGGTTTGTTGCCCATCGCGTTCTTGATGGCCTCAAGCGTCGAATCGTAATTGTTCTTGTAGATCGCGTCGTTGTCTTCGGCCAGCCAGTGGATAAAGACGCCGCAAACGATGACAAGATCTTCGCATTGATCTTTCGGAATCACGCCTTGCTCAACGGCGTCAGCAACAGCCTTGGCAACGGCTGCCTGGGCAGGGCCGAACATTTGAACGGCTTGCTTCGCACCTTTGATGGTGACCTTGGTGACCATGACCGTCGCTGGCTTGACCGCGAGGTTTGGGGTGATCACGGCGAGCAGGTTACTATGCCCTTCGCTTTGACGAGCCAACGCGTTCGCGAATGCGGTTCCGACGGGTCCGTCCTTGCTTCCGATCAGAAGATCAATATGTGCGACTTCGTTTCCGTCACCCGAAAGGGCTTCTCCAATAAACATGGACATTGCGTTCTGTCCTCCAGGACTTGTTACTTGTGTTTGTGTTATGAATTGAAAATTTTAAGGCCGCACCACATGTGGTAACATCAGCCGCCGGTCAGCCAGAAGATTCTCGACGAGAATTCAGGGCATAACCGGTGGGCGACCAGGACTGGCAGCGTATCAAACCAGAATTTTCTTGCCTACTACCCAACAGGTTTTACGGAAAGAAACTGCTGAAACGCATTGGACTACGTGGCAAAATCGGTATATCTCGATGGTACCAACATGACGAATCTGCCCAGCCGATTGCATATTGTCGGCGCCAGTGCCCGCGCCGCTGCCACGCTGTCAGGCGTTGCAGATCTTCACACTTGCGATTTGTTTGCGGATCATGATCTTTGCCAAGTCGCGAATGCTGACAAGATCCCGGGCACCAGCTTTCCGCATGAATTCCTTCGTTGGGCGGTTTCAAAGGGAGTCGCCGGTGCATGCGGTCATGATCCAGTCAGATCAGCATCCAGCTGGATGTACACCGGTGGCCTCGAAAATCACCCCGGTCTCGTGGACGCCATCTCAGACCATCATCAGCTGGCGGGATGCAGTGGCGAGGTGCTCGCGGCTGTTCGGGATCCGTTTCGATTGGCACAGTTCGTTGCGGACGCACGAATCGATGGCGTGCGATCGCCAGTCATTTCGTGGGATCCCGAGACACTGTTCAATTTGCCGCAAGCTTCGCGGCAATCCATTCGAGTGCTTCGCAAACCGCTGAAGTCGTGTGGCGGTCTTGGTATTCAAAAAGTGGAAGCAGGAGCTGAAGTGGATGATGATGAAGCAGTCGTTGAAGTGGATGATGAAGCAAAATTTCTGGAAGAGCCAACACTCTACTACCAACAATTTGTCGAGGGTGTTCCACAGGCCGGGCTTTTTCTCGCGAGCGATGATGACTGCCGGTTGCTCGGTGTCACTCGCAGTTGGGTGAACGCCAGCGGCGGTGATCCGTTTCGATACGAAGGAAGTCTCGGTCCACTTCGGATCGACGAACGCAACGCTGCCGACCAGAATGGAAATGGTGACACATGGTTGCGTTGGTTGCGACTTGGGCAAGCGTTGTCAAAGCAGTTTGGGATGCGGGGGCTGTTCGGTGTCGATGCGATCGTGACAGCCGATTACGAAATTGTGCCGCTGGAAGTGAATCCGCGATTTACGGCTTCGATGGAACTGCTGCCGCTGATTGAAGATCGAACGGTCGTTGAGTGGCATCTCGCGACTTGTCGTACGGGTGTTCTACCCGATCAGCAGAGTTGTCTTGCGGCTCGTTTTCCAGAGACAGAGCAGGGCAGGCCAGGTCGACCATTCGTTGGCAAAGGGATACTCTACGCGCCAGCCAGTTCAGAGTTGGTTGGGTCGATCGAGTGGAACGACAATTTGCGTCAACGTCTGATCGAAATTGCCACAGCAAACGACGCCACGCTCGCTGACTTACCAGTCAACGGTGAGACGATTTGCCCGGGCAGCCCGATCATGACCGTGCTGACCCGGGGCGACGATCCGGAGAAGATTCGGACCGCCCTGTCGTGGTCGCCCGGCCAGTTGTTCGACTTGATATGGCAAGCGACGGTTAGCTCGTAAGTAGCGCGGGCCTCACCTTGCCGTCTTCCCCGTGCAGGCGGGGACCCAGCTGAACCGTCATCAAGCTTGCCTTTTGCTCAAACCGCCAATCCGACTCACTGGATTCCCGCATTCGCGGGAAGGACGGTCGGCTTCCGGCCACCTTGCCGTCTTCCAGCCACCTTGCCGTCTTCCCCGCGCAGGCGGGGACCCAGCTGAACCGTCATCAAGCTTGCCTTTTGCTCAAACCGCCAAGCCGACTCACTGGATTCCCGCATTCGCGGGAAAGACGACTGCCGGCTTCCGACCACCTTGC
>CALHZT010000046.1 GCA_938040995.1 uncultured Pirellulaceae bacterium
GCAACAGATCGCTGACAAGGTTGGCGTGCACGTAACGACGGTCAGTCGAGCCGTTGACGACAAGTACATTCAAACGCCTCGCGGTATTCTGCCTCTTCGGGAATTCTTTGTGGGCGGCACCAAGAGTGCCGACGGTGACGACATCGCATGGGACGCAATCCGGATCAAGCTCCAGGAAATCGTTGACAACGAAGACAAGGCCAAACCACTAAGTGACGACTCATTAGTAAAGGCACTCGACGAGAACGGCCTGAAGGTTGCCCGCCGTACCGTCACCAAGTACCGCAAGAAGATGGGCATCCCCAGCTCGCGCCAACGACGCGACTGGACGAAGTAACGCATCACTCGCCACTCGCCACTCGCCACTCGCCAGCTATTTGCCAACGTGCTGCGGCCCGAATTCAGGCTGGTAGTACGCTAACCCGTCGGTCACTGGCGTCATTCTGGCGTTCTCAGCACCATGATCGAGCAACAGCTCCGCAATCTTCGGTTGGTTCCAGAGGACGGCACAATGAAGTGGCGGCGGTGTCCAATCAGGATGATTAACAAGCTCAGGGAATTGCTGAACTCAACGACTGGACCTGTCCGACCTGTCCCTGTTTCTTGTCCGCAAACCGAACCGAATCAATGTAGTTGATGAAATCAAAAACAACATCAATGAATCGCAGGGCTCTGGGACCGTTCGAAAGTTTGACATTGCAAAACCCTGAGAGCGATTTACGTCGAGTGTTAGGCTGGTAACGTCCGCAAAGTCGATTTCATCGGGGAACGACGAAAACGGAACCGTGACTGCATCCCCACCAGTTTGCTGAAAATGCCCGGCCCCTGAAGCCTCACCTGACACGACGGTAATGCTACCGTTTATGAAGCCACTAGACGGGAGTTCAAACCGAAAGGAGTTGCTGCCATCTGAAATCAGCCTAGCCCCGATAGGTGATTCAGCAGTTCCATAGGTGATTTCTGCATCAAATAGATCCTCAGGGACAATGGCCGAAAGCCGTCCGTTGCCAATTTCAATTCGCTGACCTGGAATGCCAGTCGTACCAACCAGTATCAGGCGCGCCCCGCCGACAACCCGACTGGAATCCAGATTGGATTGCGAGGCCATCCCTGGTGCTTCGCCCGTGCGCTCCACTACGATTGGGGCAATAGTGAAATCGTCAATCAAAACGGCCATCAGTGGCGACGCTAACAAGCATGTAACGAACAGCGACGATATTATTTTCATGGCTGATATCCCTTGACATCTGGGCTAATGGCGACGTCGAACGATTTTGCTGCCGCATCAATTTCAAACCGATTGAAAATCTCCCCATTCGATGCACTCCAGACTATGCATTCCGAGTATTTTTTCCTGCATCACAACTGACTACAAAACGTCCATCGGGGGGAGAATCGTGCCGCATAAACGGGGCCAGAGTGAGCCTTTTCTCGCCACATGCGTTCGCCAGCTGAAACGTCCCAACAATGGACAAACTTATTCCACGTTGACGCAACAAGCTAATCTGAGTTTGGCTAAAAAGCGAGAGTATGGCACGCTGCCTTTGGCGTCAGCGGAACATCATGTAGTTTTTTTCAGGACTTCATTCATTTTAAGCGTGATAACGGCAGGGTTCACCAAGCCGCGGCGACCAAACTGAACATTGAAACCCGCGCGACCCGCGGCTCCGTGTGCAACCCATTGTTATCCGCTGGATGTGAACCATCTCCATTCGCTCACATTTTCTTGTGTCGCGAAACAATGCTGACGCACCCAAGGGACACCATGACAAACAAGATGCCGTTAGGCTCCGGCACGACCGCGGCCGTAAATGTGGTTTTGCACACTTGTCAGGTAGAAGTCGCCGGCGGTCGTGGGAGTGGGTCGAGAAACTCCATTTGTAAGTTGTGTCGGACCAGTGACAGGGCCAAATGAAGATTCAAGGTCGTACGTGTCAAACAAACTATTATCGACAAACAAGATCGGAAAACTGCCTTGGGGGGGGAAGTCCCCAAAACCGCCACGAGATAAGCTCTGATTACTAGTGGTCCTGATCGCACTGGTGAATTCAGCACTGCTAAATCCATCGACAAACACTTCGGTTCGCGTATTAGGAACTGAGAATAGGCCGGGCAAGGTGCCAATATTGTCTGTATCCGCTTCCGCCACTATCGAAAAGGGTGTTGAGCTAAAGCTGTTGCCACCCAAGCTTCCTGTTCCGATACCAAAAATCGTGTATGTCGCATTGTCTGCAGTCGCCGTGGAAGTAAAAAGGCAACAAATCGCAAGAATCGCGAACAGTGATGTATGCTTCAAGCTTTGCACGCCACAACCCATAAAGAAATATTGTCTACCTTGAGTCCTCAGTCTAATTGGATACAGGGCTGTCGTCAAATAAATGTGAGTTGCGCTGAGAAATCATAAATTCGTAGCCACAAAATGACCGTTCGATGAAACTAGTATTATTTCGTCTGCTGATCTTCTATCTCGCTAGGAATTGCTCGCTTCAGTTTCGGGATGTCCCATCTGTTGTTGAAACTCTGATGGTCTCACGGGTGAGTCTTCAACAAACGCAAGGTTACTCTGGCACGACCTCTCCCTCAATGCCGGTCGCGGCGGGGGCCTTTGCCGCCTTTGCCTGAGCCGCAGGCGAGGGCAAAGGCCCCCGTTCTGGCGACTCCATCCTGACTGCTGTCGGTCGCTCCAACGCAGAGGCTAACTGAGGCATGTCTCGATGGCCACTGATTCTGCGGAAGCCTTTCTCTGCCTCCACTAATGCAAACGCCAACCAACGTGTGGCTTGATCCGTCTCAGCTCGAAACCGTGTGACGCGTCCAATCTTTCGACGCGTGTTACGGAATGAATTCTCAATCGCATTCGTGCTCAACAAGTTTCGATGCAGCGTGCTCGGCACGTTCAATGATTGTAATGCGATCAAATCGTCGCCAGCTTCATGCAGGCTCTTCAAGGCTTCAGCGTTCTTGGGCTTCAAGAACGCGATTAGCTCGGCCACAACCTCTTCTGCAGCGGAGCGACCCTGTACGCCACGCAGGCGCTTGAACAGCCGTGCAAGTTCGCCCCAATGTTTCTTCGAGAGCCTGCCTCGAATGTTGCGTTCCTTATGAACCAGACAACGCTGTACGATCGCATCGGGATAAAACTCGACCAACGCTGTTCGCAACGCCTGACTACCGTCCAGCACAGCAAGCAATCGGCGGGCGCAGCGAAAGCCTCTTTGGGCCAAACGACGCAACAAACCACGGCAAACTTCTGTGTTTTCGCTACTGCCAAGCTCAAAATCCAGGACGTGCTTCTCGCCGGTAGCCGTGATGGCAATCGCAACCACTGCCGTCTGCTCAGAGCTCAGGCGAATCCCGTCAATCATCATCACAACCCAGTCCTGTGTCGTGAGATCTTTCTCGCGAAGTGCGTCAACGAACTTGTGGCCAACGCTCTGCCAAAGGCGGGAAACGTTCGAACGCCCGACCCCCGGCGACTTGGGGTGCGTCTGCCTGACTTCTCGCGTGCTGACACCGGAAATCAATGCATTGACGATCGATGCGCGAAGCGCGTCCGGGTTATTCGCCGACTCATAAGTCGCCAACACAACTTCTTCAGTCGATCCATCTCGCCGATTGCGACGCACCCGAGGACGAACCACCTCTTCTCGTTGGCCTTCGTGAAGGATTCGGCCAGGACTACTCCCCGCACGAAAACAATCACCTCCATTCGGAGCATGCTTCGACCCACAAAGTTCCGTCACTTCCGCTGCCATCACCTCACTGAGCATCTGACGCACACAACCACGAAGATATTCGCGGAATACAACTCCAGCTTCAGACGATGAAGCTTGTCCAAGATCCGACAACAA
>CALHZT010000047.1 GCA_938040995.1 uncultured Pirellulaceae bacterium
GCCGCCACGCGTTAGCGTCCGGTTCTATATATAGGTGAGTGCTGTTGGGCCGCTCACGGATACTGTGCAGTTCTCCATTTGATCCACAGAGCCCTAGTGCGACGATGCTTCGCCGCTTCCGCGCGGTACGCGAATACTCTCGACAAGATCCAGCACTTCCTGAGGCGGTGGAGCCGTTACCGAAGAGATGGCCAATGTCACAACAAAGTTCAATACCATGCCCAGCGTTCCAATCCCCTGAGGCGAAATCCCGAACAGCCACTGATCGCTTGTGAGAAGCGGAGCCGAAAAGAACATCGGCAACACTTTGTCGGCGGTACACATCACGATGTAGATCATCGTGAATGCGAGTCCCGTGATCATGCCGGAAACTGCTCCGACTCGATTGACCCGCTTTGCGAAGATGCCGAGAAAAATCGCCGGGAAGAAACTCGCCGCGGCCAGCCCGAATGCAAACGCGACGACTTCTCCGACGAAGCCCGGCGGATTCACGCCGAAATAGCCGGCAACAATGATCCCAAAGATGATCGCGATGCGGCCAATGCGGACTCGCTCGGCCTCCGTCGCATTCGGAGCACAGAACCGGCAATACAGATCATGAGCCAGCGAAGAGCTGATCACCAGGAGTAGCCCAGCCGCGGTCGAAAGCGCGGCCGCCAGGCCTCCGGCGGCGACGAGTGCGATGACCCACGGCGGCAAACCGGCGACTTCTGGAGTCGACAAGACAATGATGTCCTTGTCGATTTTGGCAAGTTCAGAACGTCGTATGGTCGTTTCGCCAATCGTTGTATCGACCATCTTGAGGTCGATCATTCCGTCCGTGTTCAGATCTTCGACAGCGAGCAGGCCCGTTTTTTGCCATCGAGTCGCCCAATCCAGCGACTCACCCGATGCGGATACCAAATCGTAAGTGACGGAAACGGGTTTCAGCTCTGGGTCAGTCTTCGCCGCCTTGTTCTGTTCCACCGCCGACATGATCGCGTTGCGAGCTGCATCTCCGCTCGTGGCAAAGTCGATGGTCGTTGGATCGCTACCTTTCTCCTGCACGGTGACGCTCTGAATTTTCGACTCGTGCAAGCTGTTGATCAGGTTGTAGCGGGCGAACATCCCAAGTGCAGGCGCCGTTGTGTACAGAATCGCAATGAACAAAATCGCCCAAGCTGCCGAATAGCGGGCAGCACGAACATTTTTTACCGTATAGAAGCGGACGATCACATGCGGCAAACCGGCGGTACCAAACATCAATGCCGCGGTGATGCAAAAAACGTTCAGCTTTGAAAAGCTTGAGAACGGTTGCGTATATTCCTGCTCGCCAAGTTCCAGTAACACTTCATTCAGCCGCTGGGAAATATCGCTGAACGCAAACGAATACTGCGGGATTGAACTCCCCGTCAGCTTCGCGGAAATGGCAACGCTCGGAATAATGAACGCGAGGATCAGCACGAAATACTGGGCGACTTGCGTCCACGTGATGCCTTTCATCCCACCGAGTACGGCAAAGAAGCCAACGATCAGCATGCCAATGATGACTCCGACCGTCAGGTCGACCTCGAGGAATCGCGAAAAGACGACACCGACGCCTTTCATCTGTCCGGCCACATAAGTTAGCGAAACGAAGATCGCGCAAATGGCAGCGACGATTCGAGCCGTTTCGCTGTAGTAGCGAGCGCCGATAAAGTCGGGGACGGTGTAATGTCCGAACTTGCGAAGGTAGGGTGCAAGCAACAATGCCAGTAAGACATAGCCGCCGGTCCAGCCCATCAGATAGACGGCTCCATCGCTTCCCTTAAAACTGATCAGCCCAGCCATACCAATAAACGACGCGGCGCTCATCCAGTCGGCGGCGGTTGCGGCTCCGTTCGCGATCGCAGGCACGCCCTGCCCTGCCACGTAGAATCCCGCAGTCTCACGGACTCGGCTGCGCCAGCCAATCACCAGGTACAACGCGAAGGTCAAACCAACGAATAACCACGTCCACGGACGAGCCGGGTCGGCACTCGCGGCAAAAAGCGTAATCGAATCCATGATTACTCCTCCACGTTGTGTTTGCGATCCAGCCGATCCATCCACACCGCATAGATGAGTACGAGCAGGACGAATACAAAGATCGAGCCCTGCTGAGCCAGCCAGAATCCCAACCCGACATTGCCAATCCTGATAGCGTTGAGCTGCTCAATGAAAAAGATGCTGCCGCAGTATCCGACGAGGAACCAGATTGCCAACAAAAGGATGACAGCGCGTATATTGCTCCGCCAGTAACTCGTTTTTGGGTTCGCCATGCGAATTGGGCTTCACAGATGAGGTCGTTGACGTTGATCAAACTTAGCCCAAGTTTTACACCAACGATCAGCCAGGTCCAAGCTGTACAAAGAGCAAAGCGCGCGGGCGAACCGGCTGCGTAAGCTGCTGGGTGTGCGTCATGAAGAGGCCTGCATCGTTCGTACATTTTGCAGTCTCAACGCATCTCGCAGCTGCCAGAATCCGCGAACAGCTCCCACCCGGCAGCTTACGCAGCCGGCTCGCCAAGTTATGTGAGCAATTCCCACCCGGCAGCTTACGTAGCCGGTTCGCCAAGTTATGTGAACAGTTCCCACCCGGCAGCTTACGCAGCCGGCTCGCCAAGTTATGTGAACAGCTCCCACCCGGCAGCTCACGCAGCCGGCTCGCCAGAAACGATTGAGCTGCCTACTTCGCAGCTGACGGGACCGGGCGGCTACGGCCTTGAGCAATCAACTCTTCCAGACGCGACTTCATCTCTGACGCTATATCGGAGTTTTGTTCGATGAGGTTTGTTTTCTCACCGGGATCGGAATTCAGATTGAAAAGCTGATACTTCGGGACTTTCGTGCGTGCCAACTTTTTATTGACCTGCAGGTTGTTTGCTTTGGATCGGGCATGTTTCAGAAACTTCCATTCACCGACTCGCAATCCAAAATTTCCGACGGTTCCATTATCCTGCTGCACAAGATGATCTCTTGATGACGCGGCCGATGCATCCAGAAGCGCCTCGTGAACATCGAAACTGTCAACGCATGCAGAATTGGCCAGTTCAGCGTCGACCATTCCCGCAACGCTCGCCGCGAGATCAATCGTACAAACCAGCTCATCGGAAACACCCGGAGCGATTCGTCCCTTCCATCGCGTAATAAACGGTGTCCGCGTTCCGCCTTCGTACACACTGTACTTGCCACCGCTGTACGGACCCGCGGGTCGGTGGGATCCCATCTTTTCGATTGCACCATCCACATAGCCATCATCGCCGACAGGCCCATTGTCGCTACAGAAAACTACCAGCGTATTCTCAGCCAGCCCAAGTCGATCAAGCGTGGCGGTCAACTCGCCGACGCACCAATCCAACTGAACAATCGCGTCGGCTCGATAGCCAAGCTTTGTCTTGCCCTGAAACCGCTCATGCGGCATGCGCGGCACGTGGAGATCATGAGACGAAAAGAACAGAAAGAATGGCGAGTCTTTATTCGCCTCGATCCACTCCACGGATTTTTCAAGCCATTTGTCTGCGAGGTCTTCATCACGAAATCGCGCCGCATGTCCCCCGGTGTAAAAACCAATCCGGCTGATGCCGTTATGAATGGTCGAGTTGTGACCGTGCGACCAGTCCATTTTGAGTGTGTCGCGATGCGTTTCACCAGTCGGATGATCATCACTCGGCTTTTTCCTGCCGACCCAGAGCGGATCCTTCGGGTCAAGATTCAGAACGCGATGGTCATTTACGTAGACTTGCGGAACACGATCATTCGTCGTCGGCAGCAGGAAACAGTGATCGAATCCGATCTCAAGCGGTCCGGGATTCAGTACTCCATTCCAGTCGGGACCGACTCCTTTGGCTCCAAGGCCAAGATGCCACTTGCCGATTACAGCCGTTTTGTAGCCCGCACCTTTCAGCAGCGATGCGATCGTTTCGGTGCCGGGCTGAATAATCGCCGGCTTGTTCGGCGCCGCGATGCCTGTTCCTTTTTTACGGAACGCATAGTTGCCAGTCAAAAATGAATATCGCGTCGGTGTGCAAGTCGACGCGGAGCAGTATCCACTCGTGAACCGGATTCCTTCCGCCGCGAGCCGGTCAATATTCGGAGTCGCGAACTCGGTGGCTGTGTAGCAGGAAACGTCGCCGTACCCCAGGTCATCAGCCATGATTACCAGCACGTTGGGCGCCTCGGCATAAACGCTGGTCGGCATGCTCGCCATGATGAGCATGGAAACTGCGATCGCCACGAAACGCACCGGAAAGAAGAGTACATTGCGCGTGTTGCGAGTCTCGCCCGACGCATTTCGACTGCTTTGTGAACCGCTTCGCATCATTGCCTCGAGCTTCGCTAAAACTGAAAACTGAAACTGAAACTGGAACCAGCAACCGGCAAGATTACTTGCCAATCAACCGGATATCATCGAACTCGTTTAGATCGTCAAATGAACCGATACCAATTCGTCCACTTCCAAACGTCGCATCTTTTACCGACATATGCGGCGTTTTCATATCATCGAAATAAACGTTAATCGTTCCATCGCCAAGACGACGCTCGAGCTTGACGGTGTGCCACTCATCGTCCCATGGCGTGGGCTTTTCATTCTTCGTAAGTGCCAATCTCGGCGCTTCCTTCACGATCATAATCTGTCCGCTGTGTGGATCAGGTTTTGCACCAAGATGGACGTAGTAAAAGTGCTGATCATCCTGATACCCAAAGAACACGCAGCAATCCCGATGATTGCCCGTGTCTTTCGTACTACGCACGCGAAACGTCAAATCGAAGTCACCGACATGAACATCCTTCACGAGCGCAACATGAAACGGACTACGAACCGGTGGCTTGTATTCGCTTTTCCTGGCAGTAATTTCCAGAGTGGAGTTTTTACTTTTGCTATCGCCAGTGGTCCTCAGTCGCCAGGTCTTCGGATCGAGAATCTCCCACGCCGCGATGCCATCCTCGAAGTTATCCGCAAAGAGAGGCTCTTCCGCTATGTTCCCGTCAGCCCCGGAAACGGTCTTCGCTGGCGAATCATCCTGAGACCATGCGTAACCTACAACAAGTAGTGCGCCAAATGTGGCCGCAACTGCGACAAGGCTCCACTTGCCGCCGAGGTTCATCTTTCGCATATCCGACTTTCTCTAAAGCAAAGCAAAAATCAAAATCGAAGACCCACGACAGCGTTGTAGTATGTGCTACCATAATCGCCAAAGAAATCCCACGAGTGACATCACTCTCCCAAAAATGGTTTCTTTCATCGGGCCCCGCCGTCTATTACGATCGATCGACTCTCAAGAATGGATTCGCCGTGTTACTACTCTTCCATATCGAGGCTCTCGCAATGAATCCGGCTGGTAACTTCAATTCTTCTTGCGTCGCGTACCTTTCACTTCTGGCTGCAACACTACTCGCAGCATCGTGCTTTGGCGTGTCCGTCGAAGAATTCCATAACATTCGGCTGTACGCACTTCGCAATCAGTCGGGAATGACTGTCAAAGTCACAAACTACGGCGCAATGATCACGAGCATTCTCGTTCCCGACCAGGACGGAAAATTGGGGGACGTCGCGCTCGGGTACGACAGCCTCGAAGAGTATATCAACGCTGCCGAGAAACCTTACTTCGGTGCGGTGGTTGGTCGAGTCGGCAATCGGATCGCGAACGGGGAGTTCACCCTCGACGGCAAAACTTACAAGCTGAAGGTAAACAACGGGCCAAACCATTTGCACGGCGGACTCACTGGATTCGACAAAGTCGTCTGGTCCACCAAAGTCAACGAAGAGGATAACTCGATCGAACTGACCTATACGTCGCGGGACGGCGAGGAAGGATACCCCGGCAATCTCACGTGCAAGGTGACTTATCGGCTGACCGAAGACAACGAGCTGATTGTCGAGTACCACGCGACCACGGATAAGGCGACTCCCGTGAATCTCACCCAGCACACCTATTTCAACCTGAAGGGTGAAGGCGAAGGGACCGTCGTCGATCATGAAATGATGATCAACGCACAGAAGTTTACACCAGTCGACAAGACCATGATCCCGACGGGAGAATTGCGAGATGTTGCCGGTACGCCGTTTGACTTCAATAAGCCCAAGTCGATTGGAAAGGACATCGGCATTGACAATGAGCAATTGAAGTTTGGCGGGGGATGGGATCACAATTGGGTTCTTGACCGTGGAGAAGCAGCGACCGATACGCGAACGCTCGCGGCAAGAGTCTACGAACCCGAGTCGGGTCGAATTATGGAAGTCCTGACGACTGAACCGGGCGTGCAGTTCTACTGCGGAAATTTCCTGTCGGGCAACATCATCGGCAAGTCTGGCAAGCCGTATGTAAAGCGCGGCGGATTCTGCCTGGAGACTCAGCACTACCCGGACAGCCCGAATCAGTCAGAGTTTCCGTCCTGCATTCTCAAGCCGGGCGAAGAATACAAAACATCCACGTCGTTTCGCTTTTCAACGAAGAAGCTTCCAAAGCCGGAAAAAAAGAGCAGCTAAGGATCGTTCGAGAGATTACTGCCTGATCTTCCTCCGTCTTTCCCGCGCAGGCGGGAGTCCATTGAATCGGCTGGCTTTTTGATGCAGGGAAAGACGTTGAGCGTGAATACGCTTCGAGTGGGTCCCCGCGTTCGCGGGGAAGACGGCCATAGGCCGTCAATTGAGTCGTCAATTGAGTCGTCATGAACGGAGATTCCTCCGTCTTTCCCGCGCAGGCGGGAGTCCATTGAATCGGCTGGCTTTTTGATGCAAGGAAAGACGTTGAGCGTGAATACGCTTCGAGTGGGTCCCCGCGTTCGCGGGGAAGACGGCCATAGGCCGTCAATCGAGTCGTCAATTGAGTCGTCATGAGCGGAGATTTGACACTAATTGATCGAACGATCCTAAACCTAAAGCGAGGCTCGTTTTAGCGCAAATGGATTGAAAGCATTCAGGTCGCAAGAATTCAAAGCGGAGAATTCAAGAAGAAAGATTCAAAGCGGGAGTACGCCCCCGCTACAACAAATCGGAAGAAAGATTTCGAAGACAAATCGCGAAACGAACTAACTCAATAGCTCCTCCTGTTTTTTGCGATGGGCGACGGCCTCTTTTTTGGTACGAAAGGTCTTGAAGATCTGTTTACCGTCAACGTTCCACGTCGCCACCCAACGTCCGTACGGATTCTTGCTGACACCGGCCACACCCGATGTATTATTGGACGCCCGGCCTTTGTTGGGGCCCGTTCGCCACTTCCGCTCGCCAAGCTTTTTCATTTGGGCATCGCGCCACTTGATGGCTCGTTCCCGCGAAGCCCGTATTCCGCCATCGCTGAACCGAAAATACTTCGAGTACTCTTCGCCACTTCGAACAAATCGGACCACCCATCCCTCAGGACCACGCTGAATGTTGAGCATTTTTTTCATGGACACATTACTCGTCTGAATGCAGGAAACAACTCCTAACATACTCTTTACGCATACGATTCGCTACCAACAATGTCATTCAGCGGGGGAGTCCCCTCGTGATCACCCGAAACCACAACCAATGCAAACCTTGAAACCGGCCACCATGTTTCACCACGGACTTTCAGCACTCGCGGTACTCGTCCTTGCGACAGGTTCTCTCACAGCATTTGCAGGCGACACCGACGATGCGGCGAAGGAATCGGCCGCCGAATTCTATGATCCGATCTTACAGAAAGTGGAAGGCTGGACGATCAAGCTGGATCCGCAGCTGCTGTTGCCGGAAAACGCAGAGATCAAACGACTGGCCCTCACCGCAATCGCAAACCATCTACAGCGTGTGAAGTTCATCGTTGACAAACCTCACGTCAGTCAGCTGCAACAACTGCCCATCTGGGTCGAGCTGGAAAACGCCACGCTCACGAGCATGCAATATCACCCCGATCGTGGCTGGCTGATTTCTTACGAGCATGACCCGCGACTGGCGAAACATGTCCACATCCCGGTTGCACGCGAATTATACGCCCGACACATGTGGGCCAAGCATCCGTACGTTCTTTTGCATGAGCTCGCACATGCGTACCACGATCAGGTCCTGTCATTCGACAACAAAGAAATCATCGCCGCATTTAAAAAGGCCCAGGCAGAAAAGATCTACGATAAAGTGCTCGCCCACAACGGGCGTAACGTCAAGCACTACGGTATCGGCAACCACAAGGAGTACTTTGCGGAATCTACGGAAGCCTATTTCGGGGTCAACGACTTTTATCCGTTTGTGAGAGCGGAGCTGAAGAAACATGATCCGGGGATGTTCAAAGTCCTCGAATCCGTCTGGGGGAAGATCCCGTAGCGCATGAAAATGCCGACGCGAACGTCGGCAAGAATGATCATCAACTGTGCGGTGCGTTGGATTAACTGCCCATCGCGTTTTGAATCGCGTTACCGGAGTTTACGAAACTGTTTCCAGTTTCGGTCCCCAGATTCTTCACGGTTGCAATCACGGCCATGACAATCAATGCCAACATCACGCCGTATTCGACCGCCGTCGGGCCGTCTTCATCTTTCAAAAATTTCTTTATCCAGTGCCAACTCATGGCGGAGCCCTTCTTACTTCGGGGAATGTACGCAATCATCTCGTTACAGAAAAAGTAGTTCGACATTCACCGCCTCGATGAATTTCTTGGCGTGACTTCAGCGAAATCGGGAGAGAACTGCTGCACGAAAACCTACGACCCGAGCAACCCGACCCGATTACGAGGGTAAACCTCGACAATTCTGCAATTGCCTCACCCAGTTGAGGACCTGCCTGTCCAACCAGTGGTAAGTCTGCGAAATCGAACGAAAGCCCAAATGGCCGCCTCGATCTGTTGCGAAGAGCTGAACATTGTCGCCCGTGCTGAGCGAATGAAAGATATGCCCCGGAACAATAGGATCATCGACCGAAGTCAATATCGCCGTGGGAATCGCAATCTGTCGTAGATCATTTCCAGCGCTGGCGTCTGCATAGTAGGCAGCCGCCGAGTCGAATCCCGCAAGTGGCGCGGTCACCAGTTCGTCAAACTCTTCGAGAGTCGTCGGCCGACTGGATACGTCAATGAGATCTCCGCCAGCCACATTCCAGCGACGCTTGCAAAATTCTCTCCACAATCGCCTTACGAAAAACCGGTCATAATGGCGGGAAAAGCCCGACTGCAAATGTCGACAGCAAGCCTCCAGATCAATCGGCGGGCCCACCGCGATGGCACTATCCACATTGAACGGGACTACGGTGGGAGTCGCAGCCAGCATTTTGAGGAGCAAATTTCCTCCAAGTGAATATCCACAAATTGTCAGCGGTGAGTCGACACAGAGGTCGGCAATAAACCGGGAAACTTCGATCAGATCCGGATACCTTGCGGCATGAAAAACGCCTCGAGCCAACTCGAGCCCGGCACCGCAACCTCTCATGTCCATCCGGATACTCCGCACACCTTTGCTCACGAGCTTCTTCGCCATTCGAACGGCGTAAGCACTTTGGTGGCTGCCACCCAGCCCGTGGACCAGAAGCACGACTCGCTCGCCAGTCGCCCATCTTTCCGGGCAGTCATCGTGCAACACGACGAAGTCACCATCGGCGAGTTCCACCAGGTGCTGCTCCGTACCTTCGGGATCCTGAGGGCTCCTCAGGAAGAACGGAAATATCGTCTGAGCATGGGCCCCGGACATCCACCAGGGTGGCGTGAACGTTTCGGGGTCCGTGAAACGAAATGGAAGTTCTCTGAAGCCTTTTCCGCTGTCCGCTACAGGGACTAACGGCTTTTCAAGCATATTGCCAAAACTGGACATTGAAATGCCGACGAATACGATTTGAGCTGGGTTTGTTCCCGAATCTGGGACGTTTGGTACAGGCATTCTTACATATCGATCTGGGATGGATCTAGGGGCACGTCTATAGTTCCGACTGGCAAACCTCTCGGTCAATCGTTGCCCCACATTTGGCGGCCCTCATAAATACCGGCTACGCCATCTCCCATTGTTTTCTACGCATTTCTCCGGATACTCATCAGCTACGAATTCATCGATAACAACGCAGCTTTGGCAATATGAGCAACACAACAAAGATAGAAAACGACAACTCCAAGGAGTCAACAGTGGCGACAAATGATTCGCACGGCGAACACCATCAGCTAGGTGAATTCGCGTCGACCGCCATTTGCGGCAACGATATCACTTCCTCCTGCCTTTACGTTTCGGCTCTCTGCATTGGGGCAGCAGCACAACTAGCTCCGCTCGCCCTACTTCTCGTGGCAGTTTTGCTCTACCTGTTTAGAAAGATCTACGCCGAAGTCGTAGGAGCCCTACCGCTAAACGGAGGAGCGTACAACGCGTTACTCAATACAACCAGTAAGGCCCGCGCCTCGGTGGCCGCGTGTCTGACGATCCTGTCCTACATGGCGACAGCCGTAATTTCGGCCGGCGAAGCAATGCACTACCTCGGCCAAGTCCCCAAACTCGACTGGATTCCCATCATTCCGTGCACTGCATTGTTGCTGGGCGCGTTTACCGTTTTGACAATCATGGGTATCACCGAATCGTCGAAAGTAGCCATTGGGATATTCGTATTTCACCTCACTACGCTGACAGTCTTGCTACTGGCCGGCATTGGATACGTCGCGTTTAGCAACGACGGTAGTGCGACTTTGATGAAGAACCTGAAGTCTCCTCTCATCGCGCTGGACGACTCGAATGCTGAAGCTGTCGTTTCCGAAAGCCATGCTGCGCCTTCGTCTGACACGGAAAGCGATGGCAAGTCGACTCACGCAACGGATTTACCTGACAGCAATGCAGACCACGCAGGCGCGGATCATTCCACTGAGACCAAGGCTACCTTGTGGCAAAGAATCTGGGACTCGGGCCACACCGAACATAACTCAGTCGCCAAGAAGAAGCGGATCGGACTCGGCAGCGCACTCTTCTTTGGGTTCTCCGTAGCGCTATTGGGAATTTCCGGGTTTGAAAGCTCATCCAATTTCGTCGAGGAACAGGCGCCGGGCGTATTCCCCAAAACGCTACGAAACATGTGGTGGGCAGTATCATTCTTCAATCCGATGATGGCACTCCTGGCTCTTGCGCTGCTGCCCATCCCGGATATCCAGGACAAGTATCAGGAATCACTTCTTGCCAACATGGGAAGCACCGCCATCGATGGAATGCGCGGCATGGACGGAAGCTATCTGGGAAAATTCTTCGCCGCAGTGATATCGATTGATGCCTTTTTGGTGCTCAGCGGAGCCGTTTTGACGAGCTTTGTCGGCGTCAATGGTCTCGTACATCGCATGACATTGGACCGGTGCTTGCCGCAATTTTTGCTGAAAACAAACAGTCGTGGAACAACTCACCGAATTTTGCTGACGTTTTTTCTGATGTGCGTCTCGGTACTGCTTATCACGATGGGCAGCATTCCAAAACTCGCAGGCGTCTACACCATCTCGTTCCTGTCGGTGATGGCGTTGTTCGGCATTGGAAACGTCTTGTTAAAAATCAAGCGAGCCCAACTGCCGAGAGAAACAAGAGCCTCATGGATCGCAGTTCTTATCGCCATCGCTGGAGTACTTGTAGGTCTGATTGGAAATGCAATCAAGAATCCAAGCTATCTTGTCGTGTTCCTGCAGTACTTCGCACCAATGATGGCAATCATTGCCCTCATGCTGTATCGAACGCCAATCCTGAAACTGTTCCTATCGATGGTGAAGGCGTTTGCTGCCTCGCTTATCGGACCACTGAATCGCACGGCCAGGTTTGTGCGACGCTGGATTGAGAATATCAACTCACAGCAGATCGTCTTTTTCACCCGCGGCGACAATATCGCCAACCTGAACAATGCCATGCTCTATGTTCAGGCGAATGAAGAAACGCATCGCATGAAAATCGTGACGGTAGTGAACGACGAGAAAGAAGTGCCCAATCGACTGGCCCAGGACATTGAGTTCCTCGACGACGCCTATCCGGAGATCGACATTGAATTCGTGGTCATCGAGGGCAAATTCGGTCCTGATCTGATCAATGGCCTTTCGAAGAAATGGGACGTTCCGACGAATCTGATGTTTATTGGCTCGCCACGAGGCCGGCTGGCATATGGGCTGGCCGAACTAGGCGGCGTAAGGCTGATCATATGATCCGGAAAAAATGAGAGGCGAAAAATTGTTGAACGGCCTTCATTGACGTTACAATAAGGCCAAAACCCGCTGAAACGCCGGGATTTTCGCCTCACTGAATAAGTTCGCTTTTTTCCGATCAAGATGATTGACCTGCCTTGGACGAAGGTTATACTGGGGCCATAACGAGGGAAAGAATCTCTCAAAAACCCCATTAAAAACGAGGAAACGCTAATTAGTTTGATAGCGACGAAAGTCATGAACAATTTAAAGCTGATGATGTAACGCCAAGGTTTTTCTGCACCCTCATCCGGTGCACAGAAATGTTGGCGTTTTTTTATTGACCACCACCACACAAGGAACGGCTAATTATTTAGACGACGCGGCCTGATGCTTCTGCATTGCAGGAGCAGCATAAATGGCTGCCCCTTAGAACCATGATTTTGCATTTCCTAAACAAGAACGCCAAAGCTCATTAGCACCTTTCGGGTGCCAATAAGCCTTGGCGTTTTTTGTTTGTAGATGCAAAAGGTGAACAAAAAACTTTGTTGAGCACCAAATGTGCTGGCCGAGCTGCAATTTGGCCTGCGTATGCCGTGCAAGGCAAAACCAACAACCGTACACGAGTGCCGGTCACTTGATGCGCGGCTGTGCGAAATGGCAATTCCCCCTGCCCATTTGGTTCAGTACGCAATTTGGTACCGCGCGTTTGCTGCACGGAAAGTGTGCGGATGTCGATCCGTGTACTGAGTGGTTGTGCATTCGCACAGCTCATGAGGTACACGGCGCAACGTCCGTCGATGACGATTTACATGAACCAGAGCAAGAGCTGTTCGCAGCTGGCGCTCCCAACTGAAAAGGATGCCAATGATGTCGAAACTATGCGAATAGTTTCCTGATCGTCACTGATCAGCTTCGTGCCCAGACTCCCCCCTTTTCTGGCAGCACGTTGACCAATTGTCCGGACTTCCGGACCTATGACTTACTATCAGGAAACAAAAATTAGACGGAAGGTGAATTATGTTTGACAGCTACGAGAGCGACTCTGATGCCCGTTACGAGGACAAAGCCAGCCGGGTTAAGTCCACGCGTCGCACCAGAGGCCCGAAACGACAAAGCGGACCAGCCAAGGGCAAATCGTCCAGCCCAGGCGGAATCCGACAACGACGAAACAAGCGCTGGAACTGGTAGATAGATCCAGTCGACAGTCAAAAGATCAATGCTCCCATGCGACAAAAGAGTCGCATGGGAGTTTTTTTGCGCGGTCGATAAGATGGTGAGGCTTCGACTCAAGACCTCAATCCAGGACCCACACCATGGACGATCAGGAAAAGCCAGCTCCCGCTGCGATTACAGCGATGATCATTAATTTTGCCATTATGGCAGGACTGATAACATTTACGGTCATCGTTGTATTTGCATTGGCACCGCCTGAACCAGAAGATGCTGATAGCCAGCCGATTCTCACATTAATGGCACTGGGACTTGGCGCCTCCGCAGTCACTGGCAACTTCATTCTCGCAGGAAGATGGAAGCGACGCGCAGTACAAGCCCTCGCCTCCGGCGACTTGCAGTCAGCTGAAGATTCAAAAGTCAATTCGCTCGAAAACGCTCTGGCAGGTCGCTACATGACCGGGATGATCCTGAGTAATGCCTTGCTGGAAGGAACAGGTTTCATTGCATTGATAGCCTACATGGTCGACGGCCACTGGATGGCACTGGCTCTGGTCGCAGTGATCCTCGCCGTCATGGCAGCAAAATTTTCGACTCCGGGCCGAGTCGCGAACTGGGTCGCCCAGGTTCAAAAAGATGCGAGAGACTTGAAGGGATTCTCTGTAAGCTCGCAATAGCTCACGCGTCCAACCGTAGCCCGTTTAAATCAAGCCACCGGAATTCTATCAATGAGCATCGTTCCGAATTCGTTCAAGGCCGTCGCTACAATTCTTTCCCTTTTCATGGTCGCGACTGGCACCGGACCTGTGATTCTTGAGTCGGCGTCAGCGCAAGAGCATTCAGGAGAATCGCAAGTTGAGGTGGGCAAAGTTGCGTGGTCCACCGACTGGTCCGCAGCAACCAAAGGATCAAGAGCTGACGGCAAACCGCTGTTCGTCCAGTTTCAGGAGATCCCGGGTTGCCAAACCTGTCAAAACTATGGCAAGCGCGTTCTGACTCATCCGCTCATGGTTGAAGCAATTGAAGACAATTTCCATCCGCTTCTTGTTTACAACAACCGGCAAGGAGAAGATGCGACGATTCTGAAGAAGTTCGGCGAACCTTCGTGGAACAATCCGGTGGTAAGGCTGCTCGACGCCGAACAAAAGGATCTCATCCCTCGCCAGGATCGCGTATGGACTCGCGGTGGGATCAGCGCGCTCATGACGCAAGCGTTAAAAGCTGCCAAACGACCGGTCCCCAAATATCTGGCGATGCTGGCCGCCGAAGAAAGCTCGCGGGAAAAAGCCACATTCGCGATGTATTGTTATTGGTCTGGTGAAGCCAAACTTGGGCGTCTTCCTGGAGTTTTCACCACGTCTGCCGGCTGGATGGAAGGCCTCGAAGTCGTGGAGTTGGAGTACGATCCGAAACGGATCTCCTACGACCGGCTGGTAAAGGAGGCTTCTTCGATGGAATGCGCATCGAGAGTATTCACGCATGGCCAGCAGCAGCACGACGCTGCAATTGCACTGCTGGGAAAAAATTTGACCCGACCCGCCGGAAAAAGTCGGCCTGCCAAAGATAGCGACCGGAAGTACTTTCTCAAGAAGTCGTCGCTCCGATACCTGCCATTAACGTCGGTTCAGGCGACCAAAGTAAATGCGGCTTTGGGCAACAAGGAAGATTGGCAAACGTGGTTGAGCCCACGGCAAATAAAACTCGCTGCGAAAGTCAGTAACTTCCTGAAGGAACACCCACAAGGACTTCGCGACTTTGCCCCGACGCACGAACCCGAAGAGCTGGCAGATTATCAGTCCCGGCTCGAACGCTTCCTTGAGGAAAAGTTGGCGACGTCAGCACGATAGTCGCCCTACGGCATACAGCCGGGCAAAATCGCTCGACCGCACAACCTGCCAGACACACAAACTTCGACCGCCAGTCTTTTTTCACAGAATGGACCTGTGACATGTGGCACGAATTGGCCGAATCTCTCGCTGGCTTTTTGAACGAATTGACTGCGGCCACTCATCACGCCAGCCCGCCATCGTGTAGGTTTCAGATGGATTCTCGCGCGAGGCAACGACATTCTTGTCGTCGATGGATTATCGAGCCAATAGCGCTGCAATAACGGACTACGCCGCACCCACGGGTGCGACATTAACAACAGCGGAGGTTGGCGTGTCAACGCAAACGCATACGGACGGTACCGGTTCTTTCGCAGTTGCTCCCGGCTTGGCGGCAACCGGACAGACAACAACGAGTTCGGACTTCATGCCCAGGAGACCGGAAACGCTTCAGGAGTCAGGCCTTCAGGATCACAACATTGAGTCTCTGATCCTCAAGTCGTTGCATACCGTTGGAGCCGCTTCCAGCCGTATGCTTTCCGATCAAATTAGACTCCCCGGCGACTTTATCCGGGACTGTCTTGATCGTTTGCGAGCCGAGTTGCTGGTCGTCCACCGCGGCACCACAGGCCTCACCGACTTCGTCTTTCAACTTACCGAAGGCGGTGTTCAACGAGTCAAGCAGTACCTTGCGAGCAACTCGTACTGCGGAGCTGCCCCCGTGACGTTGCAGCAATACAACGAATCGGTCCATGCCCAATCGACGGCTCGAAAAGTCATCAAGCTTGACGACTTTCGCAAGGCGCTCCAGGGTCTGTATATCACGCCCGACAAGCAGAGCCAGTTGGCGCAGGCAGTGAACGCAGGACGCGGCCTGTTTCTCTACGGTCCTCCCGGAAACGGCAAGACAACCGTTGCCGAGAAGCTTATGGGCTGCTATCCGGACTCTATCTGGATCCCAAGAGCGATCGTCGTTTCCGGAGACATCATTCGCGTGTTCGACTCGGCGGTGCACGAACCGCTCAACCCGGCCGAACATGGATACGGAGCCGAATATGACACCCGCTGGGTTCTGATTCGTCGTCCGACGGTCGTCGTCGGTGGTGAACTCACGCTCGAACACCTCGAAATTTCACGGCAACACGCTACGAATGTCCTCGAAGCTCCCGTTCAGATGAAGAGCAATGGCGGTGTGCTGGTCGTTGATGACTTCGGTCGGCAGCGGGTAAGCCCGACAGATATCCTGAACCGCTGGATTGTTCCGCTGGAACGTCGAGTCGATTTTTTGACGTTGCCAAACGGACGTCAGATTCAGGTTCCTTTCGAGCAAACACTCGTTCTCGCAACGAACCTTGAACCAACGGAACTGGTGGACGAAGCGTTCTTGCGCCGCATCCCGTACAAAGTCGAAATGATCGACCCGGATACCGATTCATTCCGCACTGTGTTCGAGTCGAACGCCGCCCAGATGAAGGTCGAACTTGAAGATGGCGTTTTTGATTATCTGATCAAGACCTATTACGAACCGACCAGGATTCCACTTCGATACTGCCACGCTCGCGACTTGCTCTTTCAGATCACCAACCTGTGTGATCTGCACGAGATTCCAAGGCAGGTGACCAAGCGCACGCTCGACTCGGTCGTCCGAAACTACTTCGGCGGGCAAGAGCGTTTCAAGTCGGCGGAACGAATCACGAAATAGACGAACCGCGCGGAAATATCTCATAACCAGATTGGTATGCAGGCCACCGAAATTCGGTGGCCTGTTTTTCGTAACCGTTCACGGATATTGACATTTGCTCAGGTTCGAGAGTGTCAGGCACAAATTTTCGGCGTTTGTCCGCAAAGTGAAATAAGCCAATTTGCCGCCGAAAAATTGAGCCAGCCCCTGGGGGTGTTGTAAATTCGTTATTGCGTGGCATTTGTGCTCACGCGAGATTTATTGCAGCCGCTTGCCTTCGCAAGGGACAAATGATCCGCCGCGTAGCTATTCGCCACCAACCCTGGCGGCAACGTTCGCATTCTCTTTCCCAATGAAGAGCGAGAGCAACGCCCAAAAAAGCGCGACGCCAATGACAACCCAGGACAGCGCCGCCATGGCACCACCTCCCGAGGAACTCAACTTACGGTAAACGCTGCCCACGAAGGAATCTCCGCCTCGTCGCACCACCGTATCAATGAAACTCTTCGCCTTGTACCGGTCTTCGCGATTCACAGTCGTGAAGAGAACTTCCCGAGCCGGATTGCAGAGGCCGTACTCGGCAGATCGACCAATCACCGAGATCACCGCCATCACACCGATCGTTGGCGAAATCGCCAAGGCAGTAAGGCCAACCACGTAGGCTAGTGGCAACGTGGCAAGCGTCCAACCAAGCCCGATGGTACGCATCAACCAACCGACGATCAGAAACTGAAACACAAACGTCACAATGGAAACGCTGAAATTCACGTCGGCAAAGTACTCTGTTCGGGCTTCTTGCGTTTCAAAGGCAGCGTTCACAATCTCTGACTGCTGGAAATAAACTGTCGTCCCACAAGTCGCCATACAAATACCGTACAGGCAAATGGCAGCAAGGTACTTCGATTGCAAGACTGCCCAAAAACCGGCAAAAGGATTTCCACCGGTGGCTCGCCCACTCTTTATCTGCGGTGAATCGCTATCGGCACTCGAAAGCGATCGCTGAAACGTATTCTCGAGTGAAAAGTAGACCAGTAGTCCGACAAACAACAATACTGCGGGGACGACAAGCAAGTTGGCGACTCCCAGGGGCCCAACAAGCCGCCGAGCCACCTGCGAACCAACCAGCGCACCAAGCGAACCGCCACTTGCGATGACGCCGAACACTCTTCGCCCCTGCGCTGTCGAGAGCATATCTCCAACAACGCTCCAGAAGAATGAGACGATAAACAGCCCGTAGACGCTGATCCAGACAAAAAGCACTCGTGCGACCCAAACTTGATACTCTTCAGGCAGACCACGCATCGCCACATAAAAAAGTAACAGAGTCGCAATGAAAAATGCGTAGATCGACGGTACCAGCCACCGACGATGAATCTTGCCGACGAGCATCGAATAGAGCGGGATCGCCACCAGCATACTGATGAATGTCCCCCAGAACATTCCTGAGAGATTTTCGACTCCGTAAGTCGAACTGATTTGCTCCCGAATCGGCGTGAGAATGTAGTAGCTCGCGAGAATCAGGAAAAACCAGATCGCTCCGTGGATCAGAACAAGTCGTTCGGTATCAGAGAGTTCACCGACGATCCGTTTCTCAACGGACCGGTAAAAAGAGACTTCGCTGGAATCGTTCATGCACCGATGATAGTCGCGCACAGCGAATCAAGGAATGTTGGATGCACCAACACTCAAATGCACCGCCGCTCGAATGCGCCACCACTCAAATGGGGCAGCCGTCGAACTACTTGCCGAGCGCATCCCGCAACGAGGACTCCAGATCAGCAAACTTGAACGGGTAATTCGCGTCCGCCAGCTTTTTGGGCACAACGCGAGCACTCGCGAGCAAAAGAGCCTCTGCCATTTCGCCAAGCATCGTCTTCGCAACAAAGGCTGGCAAAGGAAAAATCGTAGGTCGCCCCAAAATTCTGCCAAGCGTTTTGGTAAACACCTTGTTAGTCGTCGGCTCAGGACAAACACCATTGACCGGGCCGCTGATTGATGATGTCTCAAGGCAAAACTTGATCATACCCGTCAGTTCGTTCAGCGCAATGCAGCTCCAATACTGCTTCCCGTTGCCTACGATTCCGCCAGCGCCCAGCTTGAACGGTGTAAGAATCTTCGACAACGCGCCGCCGGCTGGATCAAGCACGACTCCTGTTCGAAGATTTACAACGCGAACCCCCGCCGCCGAAGCTGGTTCGGTTGCAGATTCCCAGTCCTGACAGACGCCTGCCAAAAAGTCGCTACCACCGGAACTCGACTCGGTAAGTTCCTCATCGCCTCGGGAGCCGTAGTAGCCGATTGCGGAAGCACAGAGGAATACTTGCGGTTTTGTGTTGAGCGATGCGATCGTGTTCGAAAGCAAAGTCGTCGAGTCAACACGGCTGTCGCGGATGCGACGCTTCTTCATCGGATTCCAGCGTCCTTCGGCGATACTTTCGCCACCGAGATGAACGATCGCATCGACGCCTTCAAGCTTCGCGCCGTCCAGTTCGCCGCCGGCTGGATCCCATTGAATTTGTCCCTCCGTAGCGTTCCCCCGAACGAGCCGGACCACGTCGTGCCCGCTGGATGAGAGGAGCTCAATAAGTCGCATTCCGACAAGCCCGGAAGATCCGGCAACGACGATCCGCATATTTTCGTCCATCCTGGGAAGTGAGTGCTGGCAGTGGTTACTAGGGAAAGTTTAGGAACAAGCAGCGTGATGACCAGCGGGCGAGAAAAGGCCGCATTTCGCCCAAACGGCCGGCGCCCAATACAGCGATCCCTCAGACAAGCCGTTAAACCTTGACGATTACGCGTTTTGCGTAGCCGCCAGGGAGTTGGATCTTAACGGTTATTCCGACCGAAGGGGTAGTTCGCAATTTCGTAAATGCAGCGGTAAGTCGGGACCGAACAATAAAGCGTACAAACAAGCGCTGTCTGGAACGATCGTATGGCCGTTCCTGATCATTCGGAATTCGAGCATCAAGACGACAATAAGGTCTTCACTATGAGACGGTCTCTTCTCACCTGCATCCGGTTTGCCAGCTTGGTCCTGTTGTGGACTGGTGTGCTTCAAAACCTTGTGATCGGTCAGGAAAATTATCCCGGGTATGACTTTGGATCCTCACCGTCGCGGGCTCAATCATTGTGGAGCGGCGAGCCGCGAATCGGCAAAATTGACAATGAAACGCCCAAGTCACCAAGGGGGCAGATCCATTACGCCTCGCAACCTCAACGACATCCAACAGCGCCGCCCGTGAACAACGGCGGTTATCAGTTTGGGCCTGCCGCTCAATACGGCCTTGGCCATCAGTACGGTGCGAATCGCGGGAGTGGATTCCCCGCCAATGCGTATCAGGGAGTCAATCCACCCAACAGACAACCTTTCGGTGAAGTGGCTCAGGGAGGCATGCTTCCAGGCGGCATCCAACAAGGTATACCTGCAGCTCCAGCAGGCGTGGCTTTTGGACAACCTGGCGGACAGGTACTACCACGAGGCATCGTACAACCCGGATTGCAAGGCGTCGGACAACCCGGCTTGCCGCTCAATCAGTCGATACAACAAGTCAGCCCGCTTGGTATTCCGCTTGAGTCGATGGCTCCCGCGGAAAGTGTTTTGCCGGCGCAATCACCGCTCGAGACGACTTTGGGCGGGCCCGCTGCGGGCGGCGCTGGCGTTGGTGCCGGTACAGCGACTTCCGCCGTAAACGAAGGCTGGATGAGCGGCAACTTTGATACATCGGGCAACTACAATATCGCGAACAACTATGACGGCAACTTTCTAAACGGAAACACAGGACCGGCAAGCGGCTACAACTCGGCACCTACTACCGCTTCGCAGGGGCAAGGCGGTCGGCCAGCAGCCAACAAAAGCGGTTTGTTCTTCCGCTGGGATCGACTGTGGGCAACGATTGACGCGCCAGCAGTCGGTGAAGTCGGTGACCAGGCGAGCGAAGGCGTTTTCGTCTCGAACGGAATCACCTCCCCGTTCTTCAATTCGCTCAGCGGCGACTTTATTGATGACCGCCCTGATTGGGGTGACCGCGTCGAATTTGGATTTACCGATCCCAACCGAAAGTGCGGATGGATGGGAAGCGTTCTAAACCTGGCTCAGGCCAAGACAACCGTTCTTGCTGGTGGTACCGTTCAGTTTTCTGACCCATACGGCATGCTACTCGGCTTTGTAGATGGTAACGGAGACGGGATTGATGACGATCTGGATGGTGACCGAATCTATGGTCGAAGCGGCCGGGATCTTGGTACACCCGATGCAGAAAATCCAGGATCGTTCTTTCCGTTCTTTGACGGTATCCCGGATGACACTTCTACACAGGACAATGGCGACCTTGCCACGTTCCTACCCGTTTTTGACGAACTCGAAGTCAGCAACCGACTGGATATTACCGGTTTTGAACTTACAAGGTTCCGCGGATTTGGCCGGGGCAACCGACCTTTCGCACACATTTTGCTCGGCGTTCGCTATGTCGATATGGATGAGGACTTTTACCTTCGCGGGTCTGGTAGTTTTCTGGATGAAACGACGGTTCGCACGAAAGTCGAAAACTTCATCATTGGGCCACAAGTCGGTGTAGGCTTTTGTCGCAATCACGGGGCTTGGGGTCTGAATGGTTCCGCCCGGGCGTTGGCCGGTATTAATCGTCAGCGAGGCCAGCAGACTGCAATTTTGGCGAGCAATGCAACGGACTCGATGGGAGCTGCAAATGCACCTCTCAACCTGAACCCAAGTGCATCGTCAACCTCTCAAAAGTCGACTCAGTTCTCACCATTCTTTGAAATTCGAGGCAACGTCTATTACAACCTGAACAGTTGGTTATCAATCAATGCTGGCTATACAGGTTGGTATGCGAGTGGTATCAGTCGAGCCGCCGGTTCAATCGAATACTCACTGCCAACGTTCGGATTTGACATCGACAACAACGATGATCTGCTGGCTCATGCCCTGACGTTCGGCTTGCAAGGGAATTGGTAAGAGTCGCCGGTTAGGAAGCTGGCAGGCGTCAGTTGGCAGTTGCCTGTCAATCCTCATCACCTGGTACTGAGCACTCAGTACCAGGCATGTTCTCCCAGTCGCCAGGCTCTGCACTGGACCAATCGAGTTGATTTAGTAGCTCGTCCTCTCCCGCAAGCATCCAACCGCCGCCAATCTCTTTTTGGCGTTGCTCGAGCACCGCTTCCATTTCAATTAAGATTCGGTCCCGTGGATTCGTTGGCTCTTTTATTGAATCGCACGAATACGGTATGTCCGGATAAGTGAGTTCCCAATTCGGATAGATATGCTTGCAATAAGCACGCTCTTGATACGACTTGTACGCCCGATAGCAATCTCCCGCCTGACCACCCAGCACGCCGGCAATCATCGTCGCGATTAGCAACGCACGCAAACTGAACTGACCTCTCCGGCGACTTTCTCTCGCGCGTTTCAATTGTTCCGACCGTCCCGAAAAACCGGGCAGTCCAAAAAGGCTGGCTACGCGCTTGACGATGATACGATACATCTGTACAGTACTCAAGCCAATTTCAATCGGTTGGAAAAACGTCGCGAATTAAAGCGTTTTAACGTGCGTTTCAGCGACTTTTCAGTACGCCGTTCACCAAAGAGCCCCGCAACTCCACGGAGCTGTTCACTACCCATCCACCAATAAACCAAAGCCGCCAAAATGACCATTCAAAACAGAATCTCGCTGAAAACTGTCACCATTCCCGATCCTCCGGCGACTGAATCTCCAGCCAACTCTTCCTCGGAAACTTCATCCAACAAGGCAACTCGAAACGTCGACATTTTGCAATCGCTGCGACAACGCATGATCGATTGTGAATCGCTCCACCGTTCAAACCACAACGCAATCGCCTCCAGCGGAAGTGCAGCACTGGACGCATTACTGCCAGGCGGCGGCTTTCGATCCGGTCAAATTGTCGAGTGGCTCACCGCAGAATCGGGGAGCGGCGCCGCGATGTGGGGCATGAACGCGGCAATCAATTCATTGAACACAGATTCATTGACCACAAAAGGCATTTCGCGAAATCTGACGAACTCGTCCGAGTCGCAATCCATCGCCGTCATTGATAACGACCAGATGTTTTATCCGCCCGCTGCGGCTTCGCTCGGTCTGGACTTACAACAGCTACTTGTCATCCAGCCACGAAATCATGCGGATGCAATTTGGGCGATCGACCAGACGTTACGCTGTCCGCGCATCGCGGCAGTCTGGGCAGATATCCAACGGCTGAACGCCAAAGAAGCTCGCCGGTTACAACTGGCGGCTGAAGAAGGCGACACGCTCGGCATGTTCATCCGGCCCTTGACGGCCAGGAACCAACCATCCTGGGCGGATATTCAAATTCAGGTCGAACCACTACCGACGCCTGACAAACCGGCACCAACCAATCTGAACGCATCGTTGACTCAGCACTTTTCCCGGCGGCGCTGGAAACTGACCCTGCTTCGCTGCCGAGGCATGCACCCCGGCTCAACGGTTACTACGTAACAGGTCCCGGGCGACAGGAATCGGGTGTCGGGTAACTGTAGTGGGCGAGGCAACGAGCCCTTGAAGCGGTAGTGGGCGAGGCAACGAGCCCTTAAAGCGGTAGTGGGCGAGGCAACGAGCCCTTGAAGCGAATAATTACCTTGGGACTCGTTGCCTCGTCCACTACACCAACAATCTCCTCAACCTACATTCCGAAACCCGACCCCCGAAACCCGACCCTCGAAACCCGACCCTCGAAACCCCGACACCTGCGGCGAAACCACCACCGCCATGAAACGCATCCTCTGCATCTGGCTTCCGCACTGGCCCATCCAGCGCATCGCCATCGCCCACCCTGAACTTCAGGCAAAAACCATTGTGCTGCACACTCGCGATTCGCGTCGTGGAGTCCAAGTCGCTTATTGCTCACGTTCTGCCGAAAAAAAGGGCATCTGGCCTGGCATGTCACTGGCCGAAGTCGCCGCGATCATGCGAAAAAGTAATTTGCGTCGCAAGCAAATTCATTTCGCTGAACATGATCCACGCGAAGACATCGAGGCGTTACAACGAGCCGCCGAGTGGAGCGAGCAGTTTAGCCCGACGGTTGGGCTGGAAAATTCAACACAGCCTTCGAGTCTGCTGCTGGATATAACGACTTCCGCGCCACGACTGGGTGGCGAAGAAAAATTGATCGTCAATATCAACGAAGCGTTTCGCCGCCGCGGCTATGTCATCTCACTTGCCATTGCTGAAACGCTATCGGCAGCCTGGGCGATCGCCCACTTTGGGAAAGAGTCCGACCTGAGAAATTATTCATGCGATTCCCCGCCGCCCTGCGACAACAATTTGCAAAAAGATACGAAATATGAAAAACAAGTCGGCTATGAAAAGTGCGGCAGTTACCTGATTCCAGACGGGCAGGCAGAATCAGCGATTCAACCGCTACCTGTCCAGTCATTAAGAATCGACGACGAGACCGTGACGCTTCTACATCAACTGGGTGTAGAAACAACAAGCCAGCTTCTCGAGTTACCTCGCGATGGTTTGCGGGCAAGGTTTGGATCATCGCTATTGTTGCGTATTGATCAAGCGATCGGAGCCGTTGAAGAAACGTTCGAAGCACATTATACCCCCGAACCGTTAATTGCTTCCTTGGGGCTTGAGCATCCGACGGTTCATCGCGACATCATCAGAGACCGGATCTCCCGACTGGTTTGTCGCCTGAGTCAACAGTTGAAAGATGCGGATCAGGGCGCCATCCGTGTTGTTTGCGAATTAAAGTTGCAGCCGCAACAGAATCAACCAGTCGCCTTTGTTACTCTCACTGTCGGTATGTATCGCCCATCCCACGATGCAGAGCACATCAACAGCCTCTTGAACATGCAGCTCGAGCAGCGCACGCTTCCGCAGCCTGTGCAGCACATTGAGGTTCGTGTTGAAATGTTCACCCGACTGGAGAATCAACAACATGATTTGCCAGGTGTATTCGGTGAATCGTTTGGCGCACATGGCCAGTTACACCGCCCTGCCCCACAACAACTCGCCTACCTGATTGACCGGATCAGCAATCGGCTGGGTCGCGACACAGTCCTCGGCGCAAGTTTACGAAGTGAACCGCAACCGGAAATCGCATACAGGTACCAACCGTTGACTGGCAGTTGCACTGTCGCGAGGAAAAGCACGACAGCCGCAACCGTTCGCCATCAAGCCGCCAAAGAGTTACGTCCACTTTTCCTGACGGCGCAACCCGTTCGCATTCATACACCCAATCATCACCGCCCCCATCGTTTGCCCAAAACCTTTGGCTACGAAAATCGCACGTACACAATCAGGCATGCCTGGGGCCCCGAGCGTATCGAGACGGGATGGTGGCGCGGTCAACTCATTCGTCGCGACTACTACCACGTAGAAGACACCCACGGCAACCGCTTCTGGCTGTTCTGCAATTTGCATCGCGGCGCGTGGTTTGTACACGGTGTGTTTTGAGGAACAAGGATTAGAAGAAGAGCAACATCACCCGCCCCGAAGGGGCAAAACATGACAGCCTGGGGCAAAGCGCCTTTCGCCCCAGGACCACGAAGACCCAGGGCCCAAAACCAAACGAATAAACCAGCCCTGAAAGGGCGAAACAACAAATAACCTTCACGGACCAACACCA
>CALHZT010000048.1 GCA_938040995.1 uncultured Pirellulaceae bacterium
CGCCGGTGGGCACCGCATCTGGATATGCGATCCAATTTGTTACGTCTCAAAATGTGAACCCACCGGCGGCTAGCGCCGAGCCGCTCACAATTGTTCAACAGAGCCTAGTTCGGTTGGTTGGGCGAAGTCTTGGTGGCAACGCCGTCCCGCTTCGAGAAACGAACTCGCTCTCTCGTCAGGTTGTGCGCGATTCGATCCACCAAACCTTCGGGAACGCCCGAGCCGGCGAGGCTGGCGACAATGTCCTCGTAGGCTTCATCCGTTCTGCCCAGTGCAGCGTTCACCATACCTTTCTCGAAGAGTACCTCTTGTTGGAGGTCCTTGCACTTCGATTTTTCCGTAATTGCTGAAGCCCGATTGAGCGATTTCAACGCCCGTTCCAACAGGTCGCTTCGATCGTAAGATGCACCTTCAGCCAGATGCCGCAGCGCGATTGACCGGAAGAGAAGAAAGTTCGCGTCCGCTGGATTTCTGGCGATCGCCGACTGCATCACATCCACTGCGTCAGAATAGGCGCCTTTCTGAATAAGAATTTTTGCCTGGAGTGAACGCGCTGCGCCGTTTCCTCCATTCGACTTGGCGGCCGCGTTCGCCGCATGAGTCGCCAGTTGCAACGCGATCTCGAGTTCACCGATGGCTTCCATGCATTCGGCCTTGCCAAGAATTGCGGGCGCATAGTTCGGCTGAACCTGAATGACATCACCGTACCGTTTGGCGGCCTCAGCATGCTCACCAGTCTTGTGCAATTGCTGAGCTTGCCGAAACAGGTTTCGCGGCGAATTTGCATTGACCGGTTCTGCCGGTTTCGCTTTTGTCGCCGGCTCGGTTTCAGATGCATCTTTGGCAGCGTTTGTTGCTTTCGCCTGAGCTTCGCCGTGCTGCACCTCAGGTTTTGCCTTTGGCATTTCCGTTTTTTTCGTCGTTTCGACGGGGGCGGTGTGAGGGTTTCCTTTCGCGTCGGGTTTGGTGTCTGGTTCCTGTGACCACGCTGCGTGGTCAGAAAACGAGCCGGAAAAGGTGCAGAAGAGAGCGAACGTGAGGATGAGATTCCTGACAACAAAAGACAAGTTGTAAAGTTCGTGGTCCAAATTTTTGATTTTCATATTTGTCCCTTTCTCAATTCCTGGAAACGGCGGAGCTACTTTCGGTAAACTGTTTTACGCTGACATTTCTTTCAGGTTCAATTCGACAAAACTCAAGCTTGGTCTGCCTAAATCAACTATGCAACGTCGCACGTTTATCAAAGTCGCTGGTTCCGCAATCTCCACACTCGCCTTGCCCCTCAGAACTACTCTAGGGCGTGAGCCGCTGAAAAGAAACGGTCCGGCGAGATTTCAGTACGCCCTCGCGTCTTATTCGCTCCGCGACTATTTCTCGTTCAAGAAAGGTAAGCCGCAGGAGCCATTAACCGATGGTCCAGCCATCGATAACATTGGCTTTCTCGACTATTGCGTGGAGCACGGCTTCGATGCCGCGGAACTTACCGGCTACTTCTTCAAGCCAGACGGGGACGCGGACTATTTTCGCAAGATCAGGCATGCCGCTTACGTTCGTGGTGTTGCTATCAGCGGGACAGCCATTGGAAACAACTTTACCGGCGGCAAAGGTCCCCGGCACGAAAGCGAAGTCGCCAGTGCGCTCGAGTGGGTTGATAACGCAGCGAATCTTGGAGCGCCGCACATTCGGTTCTTTGCCGGAAAGGCCAAAGAGCTGGAGGGAAATCCCGGCCGACTGGAAGAAGCCGTGGATGCCGTCCTGCGGTGCGCGAAGGAAGCTGCCCCCAAAGGAATCTTTATCGGCATCGAGAATCATGGAGACCTGTCCGACGATCACATGATGCAGATGATGGATCGTGTTCCTTCTGGTGGTATTGGTGACTGGGTCGGTATCAATCTGGATACTGGCAATTTCGTCTCGGACGATCCCTATGCTGAAATCGAACGATGCCTGCCCTACGCGGTCAACATTCAGCTCAAGGCGTCGATGAAGACAGTCGGTGGTCCGAAATTTCCAGCCGATCTGGAGCGAGTCGCCAAGCTCATCAAAGATTCCGGCTACCAGGGCACGGTGGCACTGGAATACGAAGATGAAGATCCCTACAAGAACATCCCGGTCTTCTTCAAGAAGGTACGTGACTTGCTCGAGTAGTTTGAGTTTGTTGGTAACTCGTAGTGGGCGAGGCAACGAGTCCCTTTCGTCCATGGGCGTTGACGGAAGAGGGCTCCGACGATTTTGATGCCTTCGCGCGGCTAGAGCAGATGGCGAAACAGTGGCGCACCTTCGGTGCTCAGTAGTTTTTCTGGCATGGCCCCGGTGCCTGACGGCAACGGCAGCGGTTGTACCGGGCCTTCGGCCCTGAACTTTGCTACGTAGGGCCGAAGGCCCGGCACAGCCCTTGCCGGCGGACTTGTCCGCCGGAACACTCAGCAAAAATTGCCCGAGCACCGAAGGTGCGGCTCAACAATATCGCGACTTATGCCAGGCGGTCGGTGGCAACGTGGTATTGAGGAACTCGGAAACATTGACCTCGACCAAATCACCGGCTTGATTGTTGCCGCAGGCCTACGCTTCGTATCCCCACTCTTCGAAGCAGCGCGACCAGCGATCACGAACCTTCTGTTTGAACTCCGGAGCGATCTCGCGATGGGCGTTCTTCTGGTAGCTACCGAGTGAGTCGACATAGGCGGAAATTGCCGGCTGTGCGATGGAGTAATCCGGAAGGCCAAGTTGCTGGTAAACATTCTCAATGGTGCCCAGCGGATTTGCGTCCAGTTCTGTAAAGCCAATCTCCATCAGCCGGTTTGCGGGAACGAGGCTGCGTTGTTCGAAGTAAGCGTCAAATAGCCCGCCAAAGTGCTTCACGATCTCACTACCCAGTCGTTTCGGATTGAAACGTTGAAGTG
The DNA here is from genome assembly GCA_938040995.1 of uncultured Pirellulaceae bacterium. Classification (GTDB taxonomy): domain Bacteria; phylum Planctomycetota; class Planctomycetia; order Pirellulales; family Pirellulaceae; genus CALHZT01. Next base: position 2,904 of record CALHZT010000048.1, read on the forward strand.
TCATGATCTCAATGTTCTTTTCGTACATGTGCACGGCAGAAACGAAGACTTCGTAGGGATGTCGGTGTACGAGAACGAACTTTGATTCCGGGTACATCTCAAGAAGCAGTTTGATCCGTGCTGTATGAGCCGGCGACTTGAGCACCAGCGGCTTGTTGTACTTGACTGTCAGTTTGCGAAAGAAGTGATCGACGGATTTCTTCCACGCGTGGATCTCTTCGTCGGTCACATCCTTCATGGTAGTGAACGAGTTGTAGTGGTCACGGTTGCGCCAGAAAGACATCGTCATCATCGGTGACATTCCGCATGTCGTTGCGATCGCGAACTCGTCCTCCTGCGGTTGTGATGTTGTCATCCGCACTTTGTCCATCATGCGGTGTTGCGGGTAGAAGAGATTTTGCAGCGGCGCGTTCCACCATTCGTTGGTGAGAAAGACGTGTGGATTCATGACTTGATAAGTCGATGGGTAGGCGAATCGTTCGTCTTTGGAAAGCAGGTTGTGCAGATGTGTCGTACCGCTTCTCCAGCAACCAAGCACGAACAATGGTGGCTGGACCGTGGTGTTCGCAATCGCCTGACCGTGAAAGGCGTGTTCCATGCCCTTGCCGATTGAGTTGCCGGCGGAGAGCAGCGAGATAACGACGGCTCGACTAAGGTACGGGGCATCGACCGCAAAATCGTTCTCGCGGAGGATACGCAACCAGTCGGACATTGTCGTGCCGGAGAAGAATCCCGGCGCCAGCCATCTTAGAAACGCCTTGTTGATGGACTGTTGGATGCTCACGGTGCGATGGCGTTCTTTGTCTTGATGCGTCGATTGCGGGATTTGTCGCTATCGGCGGCCGACCTTGCTGGCAGGATGGAACGTGGCGACGTCAGAAAACAGACGGATGCCTTGCTGTCAGGCTAGCGGTCAAAGTGCCGTACGCCTATGGGTGATCTCGGTGCCCGAACCGCGAGCCCGATGTGCCCGTATCGTAGTTTGGCAGGTAGATTGGCTATTGGTTTGGCAGGTTTTATTCCGGGCGAATCACCACTTCTGAATTTGACTCCTATAATGCTGGTCAGTCGATTTTACTGCCAACGGATCAAGCATGGGAACTGGAGAAAAGCATGCACATTTTTCGCCCTCGAAATTTCAATCGAATAGTCACTTCACTTACAGCAGTCATCGTGATTGCCGGCTTTTGCGGTAAGGCATCCGCCCAGGAAGATATGAAAAAGATTCACGATATCAAAATGAAGAAGCTCGACGGCAAAGAAGTCGAGCTCAGTCACTACAAAGGCAAGGTGATGCTGGTCGTCAATGTTGCCAGCAAGTGTGGATTGACGCCGCAGTACAAGCAATTGCAGGCGCTGCATGAAAAGTACGCTGATCAGGGCCTCGCGGTCGTGGCGTTCCCCTGCAACCAGTTCGGCGGCCAGGAGCCAGGTACCTCCGATGAGATCAAGGAGTTTTGCTCTTCAAAGTACAGCGTATCGTTCGACATGTTTGAGAAGGTCAAAGTGAACGGTGACGATGCGTGCGATTTGTACAAGACGTTGACTGGAACAGAGACCAAGCCGGCGGCCAAGGGAAAAATCAGCTGGAACTTTGAGAAGTTTCTGGTTGATACGGAAGGGAAAGTGGTTGCGCGTTTTTCGCCTCGCACCAAACCGGATGATGAATCGGTGAAGAAGTTGATTGAGAGTCAGCTGGCGAATGTGAAGCAGGAAGCGGCGAAGGAGTAGATTGAGCTGACGTAGTAGACGTGGCTGACGTAGTGGGCGAGGCAACGAGTCCGAATCAGGGACGCGCCGCTTCGTCATCGGCCGGCCGAACCAATCCATGCAATTCGAAAGGTCTGTGATGTTTCAATTCAGTCGACTTCGAAGATTTGCGAGCCCGGCGACTGTTGCCATGCTGGTTTGCCTGTTCGGAAGCGTGGTAGCGGCGGACCAGCACGACGCAGCGAATGCGACTGCGGCGATGGAAGTGCATGATGATTTGCAAGTCCGGCTGTTCGCATCCGAGCCACAATTTTCAAACCCGTCGAACATCGATGTTGACCATCTCGGTCGCGTGTGGGTCTGCGAAATCGTCAACTATCGGGTGCAACTCGACAGGAACAAGGACAAACTTCGGGAGTCTGGTGACCGGATATTGATTCTCGAAGATACCGATCACGATGGAGTCGCCGACAGCCACAAGGTGTTTTATGAGGGTCGCGATATCGACTCACCGCATGGAATTTGTGTGCTGGGCAATCGAGTTATCGTCTCGACGGGGAGTCACGTTTACGCCTTGATCGACGACGATGGTGACGATCGGGCGGATCGCAAGGAAGTTCTTTTCTCGGGGATTGCTGGCGAGCAGCATGACCATGGAATTCACGCCTTTGTTTTTGGTCCAGACGGGAAGCTCTATTTCAATTTTGGAAATGAGGGCCGCAGGCTGAAGGATCGCGATGGAAATCCAGTCGTCGATTTGGCGGGCAATACGGTGAGCGACCACGGAAAACCGTATCGTCAGGGAATGGTGTTTCGATGTGATCTGGATGGTACGAACGTCGAGACATTGGGCTGGAACTTTCGCAATAACTGGGAAGTCGCGGTGGATTCGTTCGGCACGCTTTGGCAATCTGACAATGATGACGATGGAAATTTTGGGACGCGTATCAACTTTGTGATGGAGTTTGGTAACTACGGCTATCAGGACGAGATGACGGGGGCGGGTTGGCGGCAGCCGCGAATTGGGATGCATGAAGAGGTGCCGAAACGTCACTGGCATTTGCGGGATCCGGGCGTGGTGCCCAACGTGTTGCAAACGGGAGCCGGCTCGCCGTCCGGCATTTGCGTGTACGAGGGTGATTTGTTGCCAGACGTTTTCCGCAATCAGATGATTCACTGCGAACCCGGCAAGAATGCTGTGCTTGCGTATCCGGTGACGAAGGACGGTGCCGGTTATTCAGCGACGATTGAGAATGTGATCGACGGTAAGAGGAATAGCTGGTTCCGGCC
>CALHZT010000049.1 GCA_938040995.1 uncultured Pirellulaceae bacterium
ATGCGAATAATTTCGTCCTGAAGATTGGCTCGCGTCAGAGCATCCAGTGCACTAAGCGGTTCATCAAGCAGCAAAACCTCCGGCTGCATCGCGAGTGTCCGCGCGAGCGAAAGCCGCTGCCGCATTCCGCCGGAAAGTTCATGCGGCTTTTTCCATTCAGAACCAGTCAGAGAGACCATTTCGATGTAACGCCCAATATAACTCCGTCGCTCGCCTGCCTTCATTTGCGGGAAGACCTGTTTGACTGCCAATTCCACGTTGCCGAACACGCTTAACCATGGCAAAAGTGAATAATTCTGAAACAGGATGCCACGATCTGGTCCCGGCAGGGTAACCACCTTGCCGTTCATGCGAACCTCACCAGCCGACGGTTGCTGAATACCCGCGAGCACGTTCATGAGCGTCGATTTACCGCTGCCAGAAAATCCGATGACGGCCACGAACTCGTTGGCGGAAACATCGAGATTCACGTCTTGCAGCACGTAAGTCCGCGAAGCTGGCGGGCCGAACCAGACGTCGATGTTGTTTAGTTGAATGGACATGTTCATTTACACCGCGGCGGCGCCATCGTCGAAGGAAACGAGTCGTTGCAGCACAATCATGACTCGATCAAGAAAGAACCCGATGATGCCAACGACGAAGCAGGCGAAAATGATATTTGCGAACGAGTGGGAAGATCCGTTCTGATATTCGTCCCAGACAAACTTGCCAAGTCCCTCCGATGAAGAAAGTGCTTCGGCTGCGATGAGTACCATCCAGCCAACACCGAGTGAGATTCGTAAGCCGGCGAATACCAGAGGCAATGCGGAAGGAATGATAATTTTCGTCAATCGGTCCCACAGTCCCAAACGAAGCACCCGCGCGACATTGATATGGTCACGCTCCACCGATGAGACGCCGAGCGCTGTGTTCACAAGGGCTGGCCACAAAGCACACATCGCGACGGTGCAGGCGGAGAAGATTAGCGCCGGGTTGACGCCAAGCTTGCCAATAAATGGAAGCTTGCTGCAATATACGAATAGGGGATGTGTCTCGGGATTGGGAAAAAACGCGCCGACGACGATCTGGAATATTAGCAGCCAGACGACGGGAGATACCGGTTTGAAAATCGAGATGATTGGAGTCAGACACGCCATCACGACTCGGTTGAGACCGCACATGATGCCAACAGGAATGGCGATCGCAGCAGCCAGAACAAACCCGACGAACACCGTAAACAGACTTCGCTGCACTTGGAACCAGATCGTTGCGGCACGGGGGTAATTCTGGGCGGCGGTTTTTGCCGCCTTTTCTTCGTTGCGAACGACGGACATTGCGGATGCCAAAATTGCGGCTGCATCTTCCGCCGAATCAAGTTTCGCAAGCGATGCCACTGCCAGTTCTTCGGCTTTGGCAACCTTTAGGCTGCGATTTCCTGTTTCGAGATAATCCAGTCGCTTTTTCAGGTGCTGAACCTCATTGGCCGCCGTGTTGAACGCCATCTGGGCAGCCTTCAGTTCAACCGGCGGTTCGGCAAGCGCTTTATTGATCCGTTCCTTGACCGCTTTTTCGGCGACTTTCGATTCTTCAGACAGCCGTTTGTCTTCGCGCAGTGCATCGAGTAGTTCGTCGGAAGTCGCGTTTTCGTTGGCTACCTTCTCAGCCAACTCCTCAATTACTAACTTACGCTGCGACTTTCGTTCGCGACTTTCTGATTTGAGCCTGTCGTACTCTTCCTGTAGCGGACCGACCCTGGCGTTCTGCGTGGCCGTTGTTGCCGCTTCGATTTCCGACAACTGCGACTTGAGCTCGGCAGCTTTTGTTTCCCGGGCGGCGAGCAGTTCTTTTACCTCGTCAATTGTGGCGGCACGGTCTGCATCCGAGGCCTGGAAGTCTGCCTCCTTTTCATCCTCGCGCCGATTCAACGTATCGTTGATGACAAGCGATTTCCAAACCTGCTCCGGCGTTGGAACTTCACCGGACTTGGTTTTGTGCCGTGGCGCAATGACGGTCCACGTTCCGAGGCAGACAAGAACGAAAGTCGTCGGTACCACGAGGAAACGGAAAATGTCACGCAATTGTTTCGGAGGTTCTTCGCCGAAGGCAAGCCGAACCACCGGATCGAGAACCTTGAACCCCGAAACATCAACGGCACGCAGCAACGTGTATTTTACGGAATCGAATTTTTTCATGGTTTCGTGGCGACCGACATTTCGTCCTTGTTACCGATTTTGAACTTGTTGATGTACTCAACCGGTTTCCTGGGATCGAACTCGATGCCGTCGATAAAATCCGCGGTAGGTGGACGGTAGCCATCACGTGTTTTTGGAATGTCCGCCTCCACGAGCTTGCCTTCTTCGACAAGCATCTTCGCGGCTTTGAGGTAGACCCTGGGGAGGTACACATTCTTCACAACTTTGTGGTACCACTCATCCGGCTTCGGTTCGGTAATCTGCCCCCAGCGTCGCATTTGGGTCAGGAACCAGATCCCGTCGCTATACCATGGGAACGAGGCGTGATACTTGAAGAACACATTGAAGTCAGGCATTGCCCGCTTGTCGGTCTTTTGAAAGTAGAAAAATCCCGTCATGGAATTTTTAATGACGTCAAAGTCGGCTCCGACGTAGTTGGGTTTGGAAAGCAGCCGACACGCTTCCTCGCGATTAATCAGTTCGCCATTTGCTCCTGTTTGATCCAGCCATTTTCCCGCGCGGATCAGTGCTTTGACGACCGCCAGGTGCGTGTTCGGGTTATCGTCCGCCCATGCTTTTGTGACACCAAAGACTTTTTCCGGGTTGTTTTTCCAGATGTCGTAGTTGGTGGTCACCGGAACACCAATGCCCTTCGCAACGGCTTGCTGGTTCCACGGCTCGCCGACGCAGTAGCCAGAGATGACGCCCGCTTCGAGTGTCGCAGGCATCTGCGGCGGCGGAGTCACCGACAACTCGACTTCGGCGTCGGTGAACCCCTTGATGTCTTCGGAGGTGTACATTCCCGGATGAATTCCGGCGGAAGCTAACCAGTACCGTAGTTCATAGTTGTGCGTCGAGACCGGGAATACCATTCCCATCTGTAACTTTTCTCCGCCGTCCAGTTTCTCCTGAACAACCGGCTTGAGGGCCGCGGCCGAGATGGGATGCTTCGGTGTCGGTGAATCGAGCGACGGCTCGTTTTCTACCATCTGTTCCCAGACGTCGTTGGATACGGTGATACCGTTTCCGTTCAGGTCGAGCGTGTAGGCCGTCACAATGTGTGCTTTGGTCCCGAATCCGATCGTCGCGGCAATCGGCTGGCCAGAAAGCATGTGAGCACCATCCAGTTCCCCCGTGATCACGTTGTCGAGCAACTGCTTCCAGTTCGGCTGGGCGATTACTTCGACTTGTAGGCCTTCTTCCTCGAAAAAGCCTTTCTCCTTCGCAATAACGATCGGGGCACAGTCGGTAAGTTTGATAAAGCCGAATTTCAACTCGTCTTTTTCAACGTCCAGCTGCTCCGCATTTGCGAATGAGCCAGAAAGCCCAATTGCGATAGCCGCCGCTAAAGCGACATAGAACGAGGCAACATGAGAAGCACTTGAGGCGGGCGCACGTTGTTCAGTCAAGAAACCGACTCCGTAAAGTTTCCAAATTATGTTTTGCTTGAATCTCTGACGATTCAATAAAAGGGTCCGCCTGACCGACCGTATTGCAAGCTGCATACCTAACTGCGAAGGAAAGCAGCTCGGCGTGAAGTTAATGAAGCGTTTGCTGCTTTTGAAAAAGAGCAATCGTGCTCCGAAAAAAAAGAAAACGCGTCTGGAGTTTCGACATCCGCGCCAGTCGATGTGCTAATAGCATTGGCAGCTTGCCTATTTGCTAATCAGCCTGAGTGCGCAGGAATCCACGTTTGCTATCCTCCAAACGGATTCTTGACCTCGCTATCAACAAACGATTCAATGCGGAGCAAATATTGGCGTGGCGTTTGCATTCACTGCGACACCATGATCCTCCAACCAAATGCATCGCAGGGAGAAAGGCAGCGAAAATTCTTGGTTGAACAATTATTGAGAGAACAGGCAAGCCTGACGGCTGTCGAAGAGTTCGCTCAGCACTTTGAATCAGTAACCGAACCGTTACAGCGCGGTGATTACATTGCCCTGTTGCCAGCAACAGCACCCGGCGAAGGTCAGCAGTTTGCATTTCAGGTAGACCTTGATGCCTGCTCCGGTTGCAAGGCGTGCGTTGCGGCATGCCATAACCTGAACGGACTCGACTCGAGTGAGCTGTGGAGAAACGTCGGCCTTCAAGTTGGGATTGCGGGTGAGCAATCGCTTACCCAACACATCACGTCGTCTTGCCACCATTGCGTCGAACCGGCCTGCCTGACTGGTTGCCCAACGCTTGCCTACGAAAAAGACGCCGAAACCGGGATTGTTCGACATCTGGACGAGCAGTGTTTTGGTTGCCAATACTGCGTTCTGATGTGCCCTTATGAAGTTCCGCACTACAGTTCGGAACGCGGGATTGTCCGGAAGTGCGATATGTGCCACAGCCGACTTGCCGTCGGCGAAGCGCCTGCCTGCGTACAGTCCTGTCCGAATCATGCGATAAGCATTCAACTGGTCGAACGTGACGAGATTGTTGCCGAAGCCAATTACGGTGTCTCAGTCGCCCTCGTCCCCGGTGCCCCATCCTCGCGACTGACTTTTCCCACGACAAAATACAAATCACGGTGGTCCAGCCGCGATACGGAAACGGTGGAGTCGCCATCCCGGCCGCAGCATGCTCACACTCCGCTCGTGCTGATGTTGGTGTTAACTCAGCTCTGCGTCGGGGCGTTTCTCGTGAGCAGTTTGATTCAGCTCACCAGCCGACTTCCTGCGGTTTCGCTCGCGATTGCACTGACAACGAACATTGTGGCATTGGTGCTTGGCATGTGCGGACTAACGGCATCGCTCTTTCATCTTGGTCGCCCGCATCTGTTTTTTCGCGCAGTGTTGGGATGGAGAAAATCGTGGCTCAGTCGTGAAGCCATTGTGTTCGGCGGCTTTGCCGGGATTGCAAAGCTGGCCATCGTTGCCAATTGGATGGGCGCTTCGATAGGGCCGTGGCTGACAGTCGCAGCCGTCATCACGGGAGTCGCCGGAGTCTTTTGCTCCATTTTCGTCTACACGGCGACTCGGCGCCCTCTTTGGTCTCCATTGCGAACAACGACGCTGTTTCTTGGCACGACGCTGGTGCTTGGACTGGGAACAAGCTTGTGCGTTTCGATCTTTACCGCGGCAGTCGGCAATGCCGCGTTGTCCAGAATGATTGCCTTCGCACTTGCGACAACTACAATCGGCAAACTTGCCTTTGAATCACGATGGTTGGCATGGCAGCTGAATCAGCAATCGCCAAACCACGAATCGCCAAACCACGAATCGCCGAAGCCAGATTCACCGAAGCGCGCGTTTGCCAAGGCAGCCGAAATCCTCGTTGGCGAGCTGAAACTGCTGCAGCGGCTGCGCTGGATCACGGGCGTGATTGGCGGCCTCCTGGCAGTGACCATTGCGATAGGAGTCGGAAATCAGGCCGGACCGCCAGAGCAGTTGCCACAGTTTTTTGGATTTGCAGCAACACTGGCGTTTGCCATGACATTAGCTGGCGAGCTGATTGAGCGGCACATGTTCTTCGCTACCAGTTTTACCGAAACCATGCCCGGAACACCACGACACCACTAATATGTCCGTCACGCACAGCCGCCGATCGCTTTCGTTGTACAGCCCCATTGGGCCGTATACCGAAGAGCTATTGCAGCAACCGGCAAAGTTCGGCCTTGGGATGATTCCCGAGCGACTGCAACCGGACGCGACGACAAATATGGTCTGCGGGTTTTGCTCGACCGGCTGTGGACTGCATATCCACCTCCGCGAAGGCCAGGCAATTAACCTGACACCAGCCACCAACTACCCCGTCAATTTAGGCATGGCATGCCCAAAAGGTTGGGAGGCGCTCACGCCGCTTTCCGCACCGGACCGCGGAACGGTTCCGTTGCTTCGTGACGGCGATGACCAGCTGAAACGCAGCGACTGGGACACCGCGCTGCGCGAATTTTGCACGCGTTTCAAGGATATCCAGAGTCGCCATGGTGAAGATTCGCTTGCCTTTCTCAGTACTGGTCAGATGGCGACCGAAGAGATGGCGTATCTTGGATCCCTTGCAAAATTTGGCATGGGCATTCGCCATGGAGATGGGAATACCCGGCAGTGCATGGCGACCGCCGTCGTCGCGTACAAGCAGTCATTTGGATTCGACGCTCCGCCGTATACCTATGAAGATTTTGAGCAGTCGGATGTCATCGTTCTTGTCGGTGCCAACCTCTGCATTGCCCACCCGATCATGTGGCAACGAGTGCTTCGTAATCCGAATCATCCCGAGATCATTGTTGTCGACCCGCGAGTCACCGAAACAGCGGTGGCTGCCAGCGAGCACCTTCAGCTAAAACCAAAATCTGATCTCGCGCTGTTCTATGGACTGGCGCATATCCTGATCGCTAACGGCTGGATTGACGAGTCATTCATCGAAAACCATACCAACGACTTCGCGTCATTCGCAAAATTCGCTGCTGATTTTTCTCCCGAGTCTGTCGCCGCAACGACGGGTATTCCGGCAAATACTCTTCTGAAGATTGCGAAAATCATCCACGAAGGGAAACGTGTTTCGTTCTGGTGGACCATGGGAGTCAACCAGAGCTACGAAGGCGTGCGTGTGGCTCAATCGATTGTTAACCTCGCGCTGATGACCGGGAACATTGGTCGCCCTGGGACTGGAGCCAATTCAATCACTGGTCAGTGCAACGCGATGGGTTCGCGGTTGTTCAGCAACACGACCAGTCTGCTCGGCGGTCGTGACTTTTCCAATCCGCGCGACCGCGAGGATGTTGCGAGTCAGCTTGGAATCGACGAATCCAGAATTCCTCGCGATGCTGGTTGGGCCTACGACGAGATTATCGACGGGATCCGAAGTGGCAAAGTCAAAGGGCTGTGGGTTGTCTGCACCAACCCGGCTCATTCGTGGATTGATCAGGCGGAATGCCGCGACCTTCTGGATCGCCTGGATTTCCTGGTTGTGCAGGACATGTACCCGACGACAGAGACCGCCCGTGCGGCCGATCTTTATCTTCCAGCCGCGGGATGGGGAGAGAAGAATGGCACGCTGATCAATTCGGAGCGTCGCATCGGGGTGATCAAAAAGGTTTCCCGCGCGCCGGGGCAGGCGATGGCCGACTTGTCCATTTTCCGAATGGTTGCGGAGTACTGGGGCTGCGGCAAAATGTTCGAACGATGGACGGATGCGGAGTCGATTTTTCGATCGTTGGCGACACTGTCGAAAGGCCAACCTTGCGACTTTTCAGGAATCAAAAGCTACTCACAGCTCGACCAGGCGGGCGGGATTCAGTGGCCGTTTCCGGCGGACGACGATGGCGATGTTGATGACAGGTACCACGCTTCGCAACGTCGGCTTTTCGGGGACGGCCAGTTTTTTCACGCGGATGGCAAAGCGAAGTTTCTGTTCGAGTCGCCATGCCCGATGCCCGAGCCACCATGCGATGAATACCCGTTTCTGTTGTTGACCGGGCGCGGCACCGCATCGCAGTGGCATACCCGGACCCGCACACAAAAGTCGCCAGTTCTCCGCCAGCTTTCTCCGGCGGAGATCTATGTCGAGATTCATCCGGACGATGCAGTGCGATTGTGCGTTACCCAAAATGATGTCGTCCAT
>CALHZT010000050.1 GCA_938040995.1 uncultured Pirellulaceae bacterium
AGTCGTTGCCGGCCGAACCATCGACTTGCGGGCACGGGGCGATGTTGAAATTGGTGGAAACCTTCAGTCCGGCAATCTGCTCAAGATCAGCAACAGATCAGGCGACGTTGAGATCCTCGGCCTTGCTTCGGCTGCCAGGTCAGTGGACATTCGCTCGAGAGGTGACCTGAATGTCGCCGGTGAAATCGTGTCTGGAGAAAGAGACGTCAAGCTGAGTGCCGACGACGAGATCGTTATCCAGTCAACATCGACGATCGAATCCGGGAACAATACCAGCTTGAGAACCCGGTTCGGCAACATCAACATCTTTGGCAACATCTTCGCGGGACTGTTCTCCAGTCGATCGACTCGAGGCGACATCCGGATTGATGCCGGCGGAGACGCGAACATTGAAGGCGAGTTGGATGCACTCGGCGAAGTCATCAACCGATAATCGGAAACCAGTTTTGCTGGTCCCTTCAAACGATTTGAATTCCCAGGTAGTGGATCTTGTTAAAGATCCTTCAGTCGTCCGTGAAAATCGCTGTTGCTGCAAGGATCTTTAACAAGATCCACTACGAACGATTCGGCCGTGATCCCGTGCGTATCTTTGCTGGCCCCACTCTCAATGAAGACCAACGCACCGCCGCCCTGCAGAGGCCCGATGGCCGGCGGGCTGCCGGCTATGCAATGATGTCTTTTACGACGTGTCCGTGCACGTCCGTCAAACGGAAATCGCGCCCCATAAAACGGAAGGTGTGTCGTTTGTGGTCGATGCCCAGTAAATGCAAAATGGTTGCCTGTAAATCATGGACGTGGACCGGGTTTTCAGTGACGTTAAAACTGAAATCGTCCGTAGCGCCATACGTCGTTCCACCTTTAACGCCGCCGCCTGCCATCCAGACTGAAAAACATCGCGGATGATGATCACGTCCGACTTTTGGATCGTTGGCGGGATCTGTCTCCTTGGTTTGAGCCGCAATGCCGCGCCCAAACTCGCCGCCCCAAACCACTAGCGTATCATCCAACATGCCCATCCGCTTCAAGTCTTTGACCAGAGCCGCAGATGGCTGGTCGCTGGAACGGGCTCGATCGCGATGCCGATTTCGCATCCCATTGTGATGGTCCCAGTCGCCAAGAAAAACCTGAACAAATCGAACACCTCTCTGGAGCAAGCGGCGCGCCATGATGCAATTGTGAGCATACGATCCCGGCGTCTGTGACTCTGGTCCGTACAACTCGTAAGTCTCTTCTGTTTCGTCCGACATGTCTGCCAGTTCAGGAACTGACGTCTGCATCCTGAACCCAAGTTCGTATTGCGCGATCCGCGTCTTGATCTCCGGATCCAGATACTCATCATGTTTTTCTGTGTTCAATATTTTGAGATCATCCAGCATCAGCCTGCGAGTCGATCTTGAAACGCCCGACGGATTGTTCAGGAACAAAACGGGTTCGCCACTGGACCGCAAGCGAACGCCCTGGTGGCGACTGGGCAAAAAACCCGTCCCCCAATAGTGATCGTAGAGCGGCTGATCGCCCGTATTTCCAGTCTTGCTAACGAGAACGACGAATCCCGGCAGGTTCCTGTTTTCACTACCCAAACCGTACTGGACCCAGCCTCCCAGGCTGGGCCTGCCCGGAATCTGATTCCCCGAAAGTAAAAATGTCATCGCGGGAGCATGGTTGATGAACTCGGTGGTCATGGATCGGACTACGCAAATGTCATCAGCGATTCCTGCGATGTGCGGGATCCATTCGCCAAACTCGGTGCCACATTTGCCATGTTTGGCGAACTTGGTGATCGAGGGCATTACAATTTGGGGTTTGCCACGAGTCATTGTCGAAACGGCTTGTCCCATTCGAACAGAATCCGGCAGCTCAATCCCGGCATGCCTGACGACGTTCGGTTTTGGATCGAACAACTCAATTTGAGATGGCGCTCCAGACTGCGTCAGAAAAACAACGCGTTTTGCTTTTGGAGCAAAGTGGGGGAAGCCACGCAGCGAAGGCTCGTCATTCGAATCCCATGCGGCGGCATCGTTCTTCAGCAAGGAAGACAACGCTATCCCACCCAAACCGTAGCCGCCCCACTTCAACAGTTGGCGACGGTCAAGATTGTTGTGCATCTGGGTGGCTTTCTGACGCGAGTAATTGTTTTTCATTTGAGTCTATGTTGCTTTGGGTGTTACTCGACATTCAACGTTTCATCCAGATTCAATATCGTACTGGCGACAATTGTTGCCGCTGTCAGTAAAGCAGGTTGTTCGCGTAACTCTTCGGCAACGGCAGAATCGCCAATTTGTAACACCTGCTTGGCGGCATCCGGATTTGCCGCGTAGTCTTTTTCGAGCCCGCTCAGTCGCCGTGACATCTGGTCGACTTCAAACTGGTTGGCACTTCTGCCCAGCACCTTCTGGTACATCGCATTGACAATGTTCCCGGGTGCCAATTCTTCATCGCTCAAAAGAATCGACTGGGCAACCATTCTGGCTGCCTCCAGATAGGTCGTATCGTTCAGCAGCGTTAGTGCGTGCATGGGTGAGTTGGTGCGCCGAACCTGGACTTCGCAAACCCGACGTTGAGCCGCATCAAACATAGCCGGCGGAGAAATGTTTCGCCGCCAGTACGTGTATAGACTTCGGCGATACAGGTCCTCACCCTTGGCAACATGATACGGATACTTTCCCTGATCCGACGCCGCCCAGACGTTTTCCGGTTGATAAGGTTTCACCGAGGGACCACCAATGCGTCTTGACAGTAATCCCGAAACAACCAGGGCATTGTCGCGAATCATTGCCGCAGGCATTCGGAACCTCGGGCCTCTTGCCAGCATCCGATTCGCCGGATCGATCTTCAGAAGCGATTCCGTGTACCGGGAAGATTGTTGAAAAGTGGCGCTTGTTGCGATCAGCTTCAGCACATGTTTCACATCCCAACCGCTATCCATGAATTCCACGGCCAGCCAGTCAAGCAACTCCGGATGGGTTGGGTACTCGCCCTGCAAGCCGAAATCTTCTGGCGTTCTGACAAGTCCAGCACCAAAATACATCTGCCAATATCGATTTACAGTGACCCGGGCTGTTAGCGGGTTCCGCCGATCGACAATCCATTTGGCCAGATCCATTCGCGTTTGTGGGCCGGTTGCCTTTTCGTCGCCATTCGTTTCAGCGAATGGTTTGATTGCTGTTGGTGTCGAGCTAAAGACTTCTTCGCCATGAGCATCCCAAACGCCGCGTTCAAGGACGAAGCTCTTTCTCTGTTTCTTGAGCTCTTTAAGAACCATGACGGAGACCGAGTTTTTGGATTCCGCAGCCTTGTATTTTTTGTTTGCCTGAGCCAGGAAGTGGCGCTTCAATCCGATTCGCCCGTCGCTGGCCAAACGATAATCCAAAAACCTCGTTCGCGTTGAATTCGAGTATTCTTTTGTGTCATTTTTTGACTTGAGCAGTCTGGTCAATTCCGTTTCATGCGCTGCGTCGACTCGAGGGCTGACCGAAATACGAAACCGCCCGATGTTGTGCTTTGGGTGATGAGAAAAATGAACCAGCTGAACTTCCAGTTTGTCATCATCTGCCAGTTCGATGGGTTCAGCCAACTGAAAAACAGCAGTTCGGGGTTTCTTCATGTCATCATTCAGGACAGCCCAGCCTGTATCGAGATTTGGATCGATCGCGCGTTCCACCGAGTGTCCCGGTTGTTCGTAATCGGACCAGGCGGACACGAGTTTAACAGGGACTCGCTTTGTTTCGCTGTCTTTACCGGAACGTAAAATGTTTACGACGACATCGGTCAACACGAAATTGCCGCTATTTGAACGGGCTAGCCCGCCGGAGGTGTGCGATTTGTGTGGTAACGCTTCAACACGAACGGAACCGATCGCGGAATGATTCACTGCTCCGGTCAAGGTGTAAGTCACATTATCCGGGCTGCCTTTTTTGACAAACCAGACATTATCTTTTTCGGAATTGAATTTGACAGATTTGTCCTTCGTCCGGGTGTCTGAGATGGCAAACGGTTTCCAGTCTGCATTGGCGACGCTGTTGAGTAGCGTGTCGCTGTTTTTGACTTGCTCCTCCAGCCAGTCATCAAAAGTTGATCTGGCATCGTCCTCGATTTTTTTCAGCTCGCTTTCTCGTTTGGCGATTTGAGCACGAGGTTGAGCAAGGTGTAATTCGGGATCGGCAAGCGGCAATTTCAGGTAGGGTTTTGCTGCTTTCCCCGCGCGGCCGTTTTCGTCGATGCTGTTGAAGTACGCAGAAAGTTGGTAATACTCTTTTTGCGTAATCGGATCGTACTTGTGCGTATGGCATTGTGCACAACCGAGTGTTAGTCCCAGCCACACCGTGCCGACGGTGTTGACACGATCCATAACGTAGTCGACGCGAGATTCCGCCGGGTCGCGACCGCCTTCGCTGTTGGTCATGTGGTTACGGTGAAAGCAGGTGGCAAGAATTTGCTGGTCAGTTGCGTCGGGCAACAAGTCACCTGCAAACTGTTCAATGGTAAATTCATCAAACGGCTTGTTCGCGTTGTAGGCGGTAATCACCCAGTCACGCCAGGGCCAATTCGTTCTCGGTTCGTCCTGTTGAAATCCATCGGAGTCACTATAGCGGGCAACATCCATCCAGACGGCTGCCATGCGTTCGCCGTATGCGCTAGACGCGAGTAATCCATCGACTAAATTTTCGTAGGCATCGTCTGACGAATCGTCGAGGAACGTTTGGGCAAGTTCCGTGTTTGCTGGCAATCCGGTTATCAAAAGGGCAGCTCGGCGCAAAAGCGTTTCTTTGTCAGCAGCCGGAGAAGGTCGGATTCCCTTGTTTTCCAATTGAGCAAGCACGAAAGTGTCGATTGGATTTTTGACCCATTTTTTTTGTTTTACCGACGGCAAAATTGATTTCTTCGGTGGTTCAAATGACCAGTGCGTTTCCCATTCAGCACCATCGTTGATCCAGCGTTTGATCGTGCGAAGCTCACTTTTTGTGAGCGGTTGGATTCCAGAATCGGGCGGCGGCATCGATTCGAACTCGTCATCGCTTGTGACTCGGCGAACGAGTTCTGACGCTTCAGCGTCGCCCGTGTCAATCACGCCAGCGTCAAAAGCATGGTCCTTAAGATCCAGTCGCAAGTCAGCCTGCCGCGATCCTTCGTCCGGTCCATGGCAAAGAAAGCACTTGTTCGAAAGGATCGGTAGTACGTCGCGCGCAAATCGAACCTCGGTGGAATCGTCTCCGTTTCCCCGGCTCTCCGCCGACTCTTGTGTCGAATCCTGCGCGAGTGCCAGCGAACACAAAATGAACGCTCCGGCTGAAAAAGCACATCGCTGTAGGGTAGTGCGAAACGAATTGGTTGAGGAAATTAACATAAGCGTCCCATTATAAGCAAAAAGCGTCCTTTCGGCAGAATCCGCTTCGGAAGCCGGCAGGGCCTTTGAATTTTGCAAGATTCCGAGTATTTCCCAAAGGCGTTGAGTATTCCACGCTGTGCGCGTGTCGTTGCAGCAATGTTTATTTTTCTCTGGAACGTCAGGGATTTCCGCATTTCGCAGAGACGAAAATTACATCGCGTGTTTACCGACACTTCACCACAAATCCAAATTTAGGAGGTATCTCTTTCACAATGTTTCTCAATCTGACGTCCAGTGTAGAAAGCCCAGTGCGGCTCAATCGGTTTCAGAGGAACCGGCTGCGAATGCCGGATGGAAACTGCTCACAAACTCGGGACCTGCAAGCCCACGCTGAGACTGCATTATGCCACACTACAAGCTTCTTCATCTTTCACGGATATTGACGTTTCCCCAGGTTCGAGAGGGTCAGGCACAAATTTTCGGCGTTTGACCGCAAAGCGAAATAAGTCGGTTTGCCGCCGAAAAATTGAGCCAGCCCCTTGCCCGCGTGGAAGGTTACCTATTGAGCATGAATGCCCAAGACTAAGCGTTCAAGCGGGTTTTTTCTGCGGCAATCGTGCTACCATCTGGCGTGGCGTCGCTATCCATCTCGAACCACTCCGGATCGAACTCGATATAGCCGCCTTTGCCTTCGTTCGCATTTTGAATCGCGACCTTCGTCGTCAGCGCGATCACGGCATCGCCCATCGCAACCTTGGGATGACAGCGAGGTCGATTCTCCTTGTCCTGTTTGCGAATGCACCAGGCCCAGTGCTCGATCTCTTCCTTGTACCCACGACTGACCGGACCACCACCTTGGGCGGCTTTCGCGATCGGAGCCGCACCGCTTGCCTGGGTATCGAGCGCCGGACCATCATCGTCGTCTTTCACGCCAACTTTCGTTGTCGTTGACGATTTTTCATAGAGCATGACTTCCTGCTCTTTCTCGAGGATCAAAGTCCCCTTGGTACCCATCACAATTTCACCGAACCCGCCCCAACCGTTTCCGTTGATGGACGAATAAGTCACCGTGATCTTCTTGTTCGCATCGTGCTCATAAGACGGAATGCCATCTTTCGGTGGGAAGTTCTCCATCGGATCACGATACCCCGGCTTGAAGTCCGGATCGTAACCTTGCCCGGGAAACTCATACATGCAGTAGACATGATCTTCCGCATCTCGATCGTTCGGGAACGTGTGGCGACCACCGATCGCATGAACTGTCAGCGGATGAACCTTCTCGTCGCTGTCACGCAACGCGCTGATGAAGATGCTGGCCGCATCCAGTTGGTGGCTGCCGAGCTCAGCCATCAGGCCGCCGCCGGTTCGATCCCAAAGACGCCAGCGAATCAGCTCTTCAAGCGCCGAGCGTTCGCGGTTGGGAAGAGACATCGACTGGTATCCATAATCTTCGGCTTTGATTTCCTTGTCCTTATCCCAAGCCGTCCATTGAGCAATTTGCTTTTCGAGCAAGTCGGCTTTGCCAGGATCTTCGAGGTCCTTCAGCTGGTTCTTCTTCTTTTTCAGCTCGTAGGCGATCTTGTCCCAGTTTTCGCCCTTCTTGTATTTGGGGCCATCGAACAAAGCCACCAGACCACCGGGCACCGGCGGCTTCCAGCTGTCCGCACCTGGCAAATTGCCACGATGCCACTGAGCCCGAATGTGGTGAATCTCGCCGAGCAGTCCCGACTTCAAAAGATGCTTGGCGTTGTCATAAAGCACGTTGTAGTGACGCTGGTGCCCCGTCGCGAGATAAAGATCCTTCTCTTTCGCGACTCGCCCCATCAACTTGCACTGGGCAACATTATGAGCCATCAACTTTTCGGTCAGCACATGCTTGCCGGCTTGCATCGCCGCAATCGCGGCTGGAGCGTGCATATGAAGGGGCAGGGCGATAATGACGGCTTCGATGTCATCGTTCTTGAGAAGCTCTTCGTACTTCTCATAGACCTTCACGGTCTTGCGGGCTTCGTCTTCGGTCGACCAACCGTAAACGTCCATCAGACCTTTTCGAAGCGAGTGGGTGTAGGCAGGATTTCCACCGCCCCAGTCACCATGAAACGCGCGGTGGATGCTCGAAGGTCGAATGTCTGCGATCGCCACGACCTGAACGTAATCGGGGTTAAGGGCACCAATCAGAATGTTGCCTTCGTCACCCGTTCCGATGACGCCGACGCGAACCGGATCGCCGACGTTCTTTTCATATCCGAAGTACATCGCTCCGGTCGCCGCGCCGACTCCGACACCAGCGGCAAGCGTGCCCTTCAAAAAGTCGCGACGCGTGTGGCCGACGGCTTCGTAGTAATTGTCCTGTCCGATTTCGCGTTCTTCGGGTGTCAAATTCATAATTACTCCTCCGCCGTTTCCGACTTGCGACGAAACTTCGCCCAAATCGCTTCTGTAAAGAAATCCAGTCCAAAGAATCGACCGGCACCGGTCGCAGCCAACACGATGAGTGCCAGGACTTCGACGAACTGATAGTAAGCGTAACTTAACTCCGATCCGTAAGCCCAAAAGGGTTGGGTCAACAGAACAGAGCACAGGAAGCCGGCACCCACCAAAGCTGCCGGACGCGTGAAGAGTCCAAGTAGCAACAGGACGCCTACACCGAGCGTGGTCCATGTGACGGCATGGTCCACCCATGTTTTTTTGTATTCGATCAGCCGCGGTGCTTTCGCTGCCAGCTTGGGATCGCCAAGCCCCAACAACTCGCTCTGTAGCGACTTGCCCATGCCCTCAATATCTTTCAGCCACGGGTACGGCTTGTTTTGCAATTCGTACTCTTTGGAGATAATCCACGCCTGCTGAAACTCGACCTCGCTGATCTCTTCAGTCTTTGCCTTTTCAAGTCGTTTGACTTCGAGCTTATGCTTCTCCAGATCGGCACCGTATTCGGAAAACCATTCCTCTAGTTGCGTCTCGCGCTTATCGAGGATCTTCGCCGACCGGGCTTTCTTGTTCTCGTCGAGCTTCAGTCGCGAATCGATCGTGGTCTTATACTGTTTCCATTCCTTCATCGTCCGGGCCATATTCAGGCGCTCGAGACCGTATCGGTCCGGAATCATGCCAAGAAACGTATCGGCGAACGGGCCCTTGGCAGACTGAAGGAAGTATTTCGATGTGAAATCAGGCTTCAGCTTCTTGGAACCTTCCTTGAAGAAGTGCCAGCCGGCTCCCATCCGCAGGGCGAACAAACAAAGGATCACGAGGGTCGTATACTGCAGTCGGCGACTCAACGATATATACCTGTTAAGAAAGAGTTGCGATCGTGCGAAGAATGGCGGCGAACATGCGTGGCCAGTCGCCACCGTCGCCCTGAATATCCATTCGTTCCAAGCCCGTCATTATTGTCAACTGAAGTACCAATGCCAACTGCGTCTGGCTATCGCTGAGACATTAACCGTTAAAACACCCCGGAAACAACGCGGAAACACTCAAATGACGGCTCCATTGAACATCGTCCTTTGCTTCCCGGTAGAACAGCATCATGTCGATCAGATGCAAAATACCCTGCCATCTGCCAATATCATTAACGCTGGACAGTCTGGCGTGAATGACGCACTTCCGCAGGCCGACATCTTTTGCGGGCACGCCAAGGTCCCCGTTGACTGGAAACGAGTCGTCAATGGAGGCCGGCTGAAGTGGATTCAGTCGTCGGCTGCTGGGCTGGATCACTGCCTGGTTCCTGAAGTTATCGATTCGCCCATTGTTGTATCGAGCGCTTCCGGGCTGTTCGCTGACCAAGTCGCCGAACAGACCATGGCGATCCTCTTCAGTTTGATCCGAAGTATGAAAGTTTTTCACAACCAGCAACAAGCCAGAGAGTTTGTCCGGCGGCCGACAAACGATCTGCACGGTAAAACAGTCGGTATTGTCGGGTTCGGAGGAAACGGTCGCCGCATTGCCGAGGTGCTGGCCCCGTTTCGCGTTCGAATACTCGCAACCGACTTGTTTCCAAATTCCAAACCAGACCACGTTGAGCAGCTGTTGCCGGCTGATGATTTGCCCACGTTGCTGAAAGAGTCGGACATCGTCATCCTCTGCATTCCGCTTAACAAACAGACGGACAGGATGTTCGACAAGAGCAAGTTCGCGGCGATGAAAAGCAACGCCATTTTTGTCAATGTTGCCCGAGGGCAATGCGTCAAAGAATGCGATCTGGTCGACGCGATCCAAAGTGGCCAGCTATCTGCGGCGGGTCTTGATGTGACTGAATCCGAACCTTTGCCGGTCGAAAGTCCTCTTTGGGATCATCCCAATGTAATCATTACACCGCACGTGGGGGCTCAGTCTGCGATCCGGGTGGACACGACGGTTGATATGTTCTGCACGAATTTGAAGCGGTTCCTGCGAAACGAACCACCGATCAACGTAGTCGACAAGTCGCTTGGTTTTCCCGTTCCCACGGATTGGGAACGTTGAGGGACTAACTTTCAGGTGATGAAGGTGCCCGGAAGCCTGCCTTGGCATGCTGGCTGAAATTGCTGTCGGAATATAAGGTCGCTATTTGTATGGACTCGGAGTCTGTCTCCTACCTAAAATTGAACCAGTGACTTAAATGTAGAAAGCCGCAAGATAGTTTTATGCGGCAGCGGTGGATGCAGAATTGACAGAGGCATGAACAACACAACCATGAGCGGAATCAATCCGACGATTTCGTTCGACGATCAGGAATCCAACAAGTCGGCTCCGGCAGAGCTGATGAAGCGTTATAGTCGACTGATGCTTCAACCGCGTATCACGTGGACTTCTCACCCGCGACTGGCTCGCGTACTTGGAAAGGGTGGCCAGGGAACTGTGTTCCTCAGCGAGCGACGGGGCGCCGATGGTTTTACCGTTCCCATCGCGCTCAAGTTCTTTTCGCCGGAACGTTTCGAAGACGCCAAGTCGTATGAGATGGCGATGGAACGCATTGCCAAGGTTGCGGCCGAGATCGCCATGATTCAGAACGACAAGCTCCTCAACGTTCTCGACTTTTACGATCGAGACCAGATTCGCGTGATGGCGATGGAGTGGATCGACGGTTTTGACATGCGCCGGGTGCTCGACAACGATCGCCTGCTGCGTATTCAGGATCGAGTCAGCCGCAATCGCTGGCAATACATTAACGATGTTCTCGTGACTCCGGGCGAAACGCAACCTCGCATGAAGCCTGGTGTCGCGGTCGCAATTATTCGCGACTGCCTGGACGGTCTCGCTGCACTTCATCGATCTGGCATCGTTCACAGTGATGTCAAACCGGGCAATATCATGCTCAAGATGAATGGGCACGCAAAGCTGATCGATACTGGTTCTGCGTTCAACGTTCTTGATCCACCACCCAGTCGCGCATGCACGCCCAACTACGCTGCCCCCGAAGTTCTCGACGGAAAAGAACTCACACCACGAAGCGATCTCGCGAGCCTCGGCTATGTGCTGATTGAGTTGCTTTCGGGCAAGCCTCTCTTCACGGGTATCACTGGATACAAAGAGCTGCTGAATGCGAAGCGGACGATTCATCAGAATCTGGCGGCGATTCTGCCTGAAGAGGTCGTCGTGAATCCGCTGCTGACGGAATTCTGCCGACGGCTAATTAATCCGGATCCAACACTTCGATTTCCACACGCCGAAGCCGCCGAGCTTGGGGATGTGGGCGCTGCGGCTTTTCAACGGCAGCTGGTGCGTAGCAATCTTTCAAGTGAATACGCAAATGAATTGCGTGTGTGGTTGCTGGAATTGCGAGAACTGGACGACGCCAGTTAGTCGCGCACGTTGGTGTACAGGCTTTAGCCTGCGACCGCGCAATAGTATTCGCGCAATAGTAGCCGGACTGAGCAAATCGTAGCCGGACTGGCAACAGTTCGGGTGAATCTTCTATCGCTGAAGCAGTTCTTGGACTGTCGAGAACCATCACGATAAACGCTACTCCCGAAGTCTTGCGACATCGGCTACGAAGCGCGGGCAAGGCGACAAAAAGCCACCGTTGCGCAAATGGTAGCCGGACTGGCAACAGTTCGGGCGAGTCTTCTATCGCTGAAGCGGTTCCTGGACTGTCGAGTACCACTCCGATAAACGCTACCCCCGAAGTCTTGCGACATCGGCTACGAAGCGCGATAGATGCGACCAGCGCGATCAATGCGACTTGCGCGATAAATGCGACTTGCGCGAGGCCGCTGCAACATCAGTCGAGTTCGATCCGCTTCCCCGTCTCAAAGCTGCTTTTCGCGGATGAAACAACTTCTACCGCTCGATACGCATCATTCAAATCATCCTGCCGGCGAACCAGACTCGTCACGCCGCGATGAAAATTGATCAATAACTGCTCGCCGACTGGACGATCGCGCTCGAGTGCTTCCTGATGCCGTCCGGCTTCGTCGAACCAGACAAGATTCGACGGGAGATCGATAAACGCAATCCCGTTTTCGCAACAGACCTGCAACCCAGCCGGACTGCGAAACGAAACCGCCTCTTTCCAGATGTCTGGCATGTAGTGTCCGCAACTCA
Source organism: uncultured Pirellulaceae bacterium (assembly GCA_938040995.1). Taxonomy (GTDB): domain Bacteria; phylum Planctomycetota; class Planctomycetia; order Pirellulales; family Pirellulaceae; genus CALHZT01. Next base: position 11,849 of record CALHZT010000050.1, read on the forward strand.
CCTGAGCCACCGTGCTCTCGGAATCGCCCGGGCCAGGACCAAAATCAAGACTGAGCATTCGATAATCCTCGGTCAACGGCGACCGTGCCGTCGGATGACTCACACCGATTACCGATTTCGGCTCGCGACCAACAACGAAACGGCACCAGTCCACCAGTTCAATCATCTCGCGCGCGATCGGCGACGAATTCGCCCAGCCGCTCGAAGAATGGGGGCCGGCTTCCTTCTTTCCGCGCTTTACGACCAGCCGCTGGTGACAGAACAACAAGCGGGCAGGTCCCAAACGCGTTGCAATGAGCTCTTTCAGTCGCAAAGTCGCCGGAGATTGTCGTCGGGGAAACTCAGCCATGAACGCGACGCCGGCCGCTTCGACTCTTTTCCGGAGTGCTCCTGCCTGTTCCGGCTCGAGATCAAGAGCCGCCGCGCAGTAAACGGCTTTCCCGGCATCACAAGCCGCCAGAATGGGAAGAGCCCCAAACCATTGGGGCGACAACATCATGATCGCATCAATGTCTTCACGCTCGGTCATCTCGCGATAACCGGCAACGGCAGTCGCATCGAATTCGTTGGCGACTTGCTTGGCACGCAAGCCAATCTCCTCACAGACAGCGCGCACTTCGAAACGGTCGCGAAGCGCGAGTAGAGCAGGGCGATGGCGATAGTTCCACGCTGGGCCCAGTCCAACAAGTCCGACTCGAATTTTCATGGCTCGCCCATAATAACGCGCGCCTACGATCCGGACGAATAAATCTGGCTTTCGCTACTGAAAAACAGCGATCACTCCTCTCACATCGCGCAAATGCCGCAAAGCCAACCATTTTCGTCGGCGAACAGCTGCCGGGTGTGTCCTGAATTGCTCGCCGGGCCAACCCTGACATTGAAGCCCATCCCAATCGCTCATCACCGCGGCCTGTTCGAGCCGCATTGACACCCGGCAGCTCACGCAGCCGGCTCGCCTCCGGGTGCCGTTCCTTTCGGCCAACTCCAACGAAATCTCCAGCCGGCGAGCCGGCTGCGTAAGC
>CALHZT010000051.1 GCA_938040995.1 uncultured Pirellulaceae bacterium
ATTTTTCTCAGGTACAACGATTGCAAGGCACGGCTGCGCCGCGAACCTGAAACTACGCCCCCGAACAACCCACTTGCTCCAACGCGATAGGCTGCACGGCAATGACGAAGAAAACGATTCGTTGTCGCGGCCGAGAAGAACCGGTTTTAGACACCGTTTCCGTGCGTGGTCGGCGGTACTTTTGCCTAGAACAATTGAGCCGCCGAGGCGCTTTTCGCGTCTTCGATCCACACGCCGGGCCGGATGGTGACTATCGAGTTTTGTGTCGCTTTTCAGCCAGCCAGTTCACGCGGCAAAGGCGGGAAGTACTGAAGCGACTCAGTGGTCATACTGCCAATCGAAACTTCCCCGAGATCGTCGATTTTGCACGTCAGGGAGATGAGTTTTTTGTGGTCCTCGCCTGGATCACAGGAACAAATCTCAAGCGATACCTTGCTGCCGTTCGTAGCAAAAAAACTCCCCGCCCTAGCGTGCCCGAAGTCGTTCGGTTGGTTCGCGGTTTGACCCATGGAGTCGCACATTACCACCGTCGAACACAGCTCATTCATGGCGACATATCGCCCGCGAACATCATCCTCACGACTCCCGCTTCACAACTAGTCTTGATCGACTTTGGCTCGGCTTGGCCCATAGAATCCACGGCCAAACATGACGACGGCGATGGAGCGACCTTGCCCTATGCATCGCCCGAGCGATTGATGAAGGACCAACTCGAAGACTTTCGTGCTGATGCATTTTCGTTGGCAGTTATTGCCTACGAGTTGTTAACCTTGGAGATTCCGTACGATGGATTGGGCGGGCGTGCAGGCCAGCCAAAACTCTCGAACTCTGCCGCGAGGTCGTATAGAAATCCATCTAAACTAAACTCTCAATGTCGCCGACTGCCGAAATCAGCCTGCGTGCTACTTGACGACTGTTTTGCACGTGCCTTGGCGCTTTCGGCGAATGATCGGTTCAACAATGTTAGCGATTGGTTGGGTACATGGGATCAGCTTCACGATGCGTGCCGAAAAGGCGAGCGTCTCTCAACCGTGGAAAGGTCGATCGTAGGTTTTCTGGACACGTTATCATCGCTCGTGAAGCGGAATAAGTCGTGAATACGTTATTCAATGATGGCCAACAACTCTAGTCTATTCACATCCCGGTGCGGCGGTGCTGAGCCAAACCGATCAGCACATGCGCAATGAAAGAACCCGCCTCTTTCGCTGCGAAGCACGACGATCTGTGCCCCAGCCCTTCGTCTCGACTCTAGGTCCGTCAACTCAATTGGTTCAGGCTTTCCATACCTGCATTGCTCGCAACGACCTCTTTCAACCGGCAGTCGCGGCTCGATCTTTTCTTGCTGAGATTCACGCAATTTCAGCCGCAGTTCGTTCAGCATCCGCCGCGCCTTTGAGCGAAGCTCATCCGTGATTTCAAGTGCCAGCCCTTTGGGCGAACGGGCTGGAAAAATCAACCCATAGGGGACTTCGACCTGTTGTGTGCTTTCCAGCAACATCGCATACGCGGCAAGTCTGACTTCGTGTTTCTCAAACAACTTGCCGGGCAGAGAACCCAGTCGTTTGCCGCCCGTTCGAATGACGGGTATCCGCAAGCTACCACGTTCTAAGACTCGCCAAGGACAGCCTTCCAACGGCAACTCGGGATGGCGAAAAGGCCGCTGGTAGTTGACCGGCTCAAATCCTGCCTTGAGCATCGACCACCAATTCGCTTCTTGTGTGCCATAAAAGTCTGGCGGCGGCTCGTTGGCTTCAGCGTTTAGAGCAGCTCGCCGACGGGCTATTAATTGAAAAATCGTCAAACACTGCATAGCAAGCCACACCAGATATCCAGCAGAAACGAACATGGCTGTGTAGAACATTTTTCGATTCTGGCTGATAACTCCGATCACCATGAGTAGTAGCAGGCTTACAAAATACAGCAGGGAAACACCAACCGTCCGTAGCTTCTCGGACAGCATTTCCTCGATCCGTTCGCGATCGAAATTTGGAAGATAAGTAAGGCGCGGCAGCGGTTCATCAACGTCTTGATCGTCGCCCCGTTCAGCTGCCAATATCGCCGAGCGGACGCAAAACGCGTATTGCCCCAATGCATGAACGCTTAGCAGTTGCCGAACGCGATGTGGTTTTTTAGCGCTATCGCTTTGAAAAACAGGTGCGCTTATTTGAGGCGCTGATCGGACGTGCTCTTCGGAATTGTCCGACTCGGGCGGTTGCGGAATTGCTTCCGATTCAGCCACAGAGCTACTTGATGCTGGTGGCGCCGATTCCCGATCCCCAGCACGATCCTGGGAAATGACTTCGTGATTGATTCCACCGCCCGCGGTTTCATTTGATTGCGCATGCTCCTCTTTGACTGCGATCGAATTTTCAGTGACGACCTGCCTGTTCGACGCTGAAAACGCCACCTTTGGCAGCCGGGAATAGTGTGGCTCCAGTTCATCTGACTCGAAGAAATATTCAAAAACTTCCCGGCTCATACCCACCCCTTGAGCGCTTTGAGCACTGGTTTCATTCCGTCTGGGCGATCCGATCGAACCAACGATACCGCATGCAACACGACTTCCTGAATGCGTTCCGGTAGATCGACACTGCTCAGCGATTCGGTCCCTCGCTCCGGCAGCTTACCCGTCGCGGCGTGAACGAAAATGCGTCCCCAGCTATACACGTCGGCTCGTGCATCCACGGGTGATTCGCCTTCGACCTCAAGCGCGCGATACGGATCATCCGGCCACTCGGACGGACTTACAGTCGGCGCACCGGCGTTAAGTTTGGCGAGTTCCATATCGGTGAGAATTGGGCGGTCATCACGCGTTCGCAACAAGATGGACTTGGGACTTAACTCACGGCGCACAACCTCCTGTCCATGCAGCGCAGACAGCCCCTCTGCG
>CALHZT010000052.1 GCA_938040995.1 uncultured Pirellulaceae bacterium
ATATCGACCGATTGGACGAATACAATCTTGGGCAACTGTTTCAGTTGTTTATGTTGGCGACGGTTGTTGAGGGGCGATTGATAGATATCAATCCGTACGGACAACCGGGCGTCGAGGCCTACAAGAAACACATGTTCAAGCACCTCGGATTGGCGTAGAAGCGCCGTAGCATGGGCCTGCGTGCTCGTGTTTTGCGACGATGTCGCAAGGCTTCGGGGGAAGCGCTTGATGGCGTGGGTTATTGCGAGGTCGGTCGCGGCAAGCGTTGAACCGTAAGCCCTAAACGGTAAGCTTTAAGAGCGATTCGCCCTAACTGTTGCCAGTCCGGCTAAGTTTGGCGTTGGTCCGACTCCGGTCGGATTCGTTTGGCGACGATTTGAGAAAACATTCGGAAAAACTGGGGAATCATGCCTACACTCACCTGGCTCGGACACGGCGGTTGGTCAATCAAAACCGCCGAGCACACCATTCTGTTGGACCCGTTCTTGACCGACTGTCCGACGGCGACTGAGTCAGCGGATAGCATTGCGGCTGACTTCATTCTCGTTTCGCACGGCCACTTTGATCACATCGCTGACGTGCCGGCGATTGCGAAGCGAACCGGGGCTACGGTCGTTGCGATCTTTGAAATCGCCCAGTGGCTGGAAAAGAACCATGAGATTCAGGGTCCGATCGGCATGAACATTGGCGGCGCGACGGAACTGCCATTTGGCAACGTAAAAATGACTCAGGCGCTACATAGCTCGCAGCTTCCTGACGGAAGCTACGGCGGGGAACCTGCGGGATTTGTTCTGACACTGGAAGGGAAGCGAATCTACTTTGCGTGCGACACGGGACTGTTCAGTGACATGCAAGTCATTTCGGCTGGCGGGCTCGATCTTGCCGTGCTCCCGATCGGCGACTTGTTCACGATGGGCATCACCGATTCGGTCGCTGCGACACTCATGCTGCAGCCAACCAAAGTCGCACCGGCTCACTATGGAACTTGGCCGCCGATTGAACAGGACGCGGAAGCGTGGGCGGAACGCATCAGGACCGAAACTTCGGCAGTTCCGCTTGTGCCAGTCATCGGCGAAGCGTTTGAGGTTTGAACGATCGCCATGGCATTGTCGCAAACCGCTCTGCGGTCCAACGCTGAAAATTTCGCGGTACCTCGTTGGATCGACGGAGCGATCCGCGACTTCACTTATTGCTAGCACCGACATGCTGGCAAAGCTGCATTCTCTGCATCTATGACGTTATACGTCTCTTGCAAACCCCCGGCGGCTGAACCTGCGATGGACGTGCTGGCGGCGAAATTGCCATACTCCTGCCCGCTCGGCAGAACGGATCGAGCCATCATTGAGCACACATCGAAGGGGAACGGCGGTGAAGAATATACGAACACTGATTCTTGGCATGGCGACTTTGGCCATCTTCGTCTCGACAGCGAACGCGCAAAAGCTGCTTCGGTGGAAGTTTGTGCCGGGCGAGAACATTCAGGTCAATTTTCAGCAAGACATGAGAATGTCGACTGACATGATGGGCAACCAGATCAAGACGACTGCCGACATGGGCATGACGCTTGGTTGGCAAGTCAAAACAGTAACGCCGCAGGGTGTCGCGGAGATTGCCCAGTCGATTGAACGATTGCAGATGAACATGTCAAATCCCGGCTCGGCCCCGATCGCTTACGACTCGGCGTCCACCACCAAACCAACCGGAGTCGCAGCACAGCTCGCAGCCGGCATCGAATCGCTGGTTGGAGTCGAGGTGTTGCAGCAATTGAACCCTCGCGGTGAAATTCTCGCCGTCACACTTTCGCCGGAAGCTCAGGCACAAGTCGCGAAGGCACCCGCTGCGGCTCAGGTCCAGCAGGTATTTTCCAAAGAAGGCATGAAGGCACTCTTGCACCAGGCGGCAACGGTTTTGCCTGAGAAGCCTGTGAGCCCCGGCGATTCCTGGACGAGTCAGATGGATACAAAGAGTCCCGTCGGTTCACTCCACATGGACATGAAGTATACCTATCGCGGAACTGAAGTTTACAACGGTCGCGAACTCGAAGTTGTCGATGTATCGGTGAATGTTGGTTTTGGTGCCGAGCCGAATCAGTTGGGGCTGAAGGTGAAAGTCGCCGAGCAGGAAGGCAAAGGTGCGTTGTTCTTCGATGCGACGGCAGGTCGTTTTGTGAGCACGCAGCTGAACCAGAATATGTCGCTCGAGACGACGGTCGGGAAGACGGTTCATCGTCAGCAGCTGGAAACGGTTGTGAAAATGCAGTTTGCGAATCGAAGTGGGCCGAGTGCGATGGGTGCTCCGGTTCGGCAGGCGTCTGTTGCTGTTCCTGTGGGGAATTAGTTGACGGTTTTGAATGCTTTGCTGACAGGCTCAGCGTGAGCGGAACATCGCTGGCCGCTGGCGGGTAGAGGATCTGACAATTGGCCGTTATGAGGGTAGTGCCGCATAACGGCTGGGACAGCCGTGCAACTATCGATAACGGCTGGGACAGCCGTGCAACTATCGATAACGGCTGGGACAGCCGTACAACTATCGATCGTTAGAGTTCGCCCTTCAGGCCTCGTTCGTAATACTTGTGCGTGATCTCGTCCTGATTTTCAAGCAACCAGTCAATGGATGGTTCGTTGTTCATCGCTTTGTGAATTGCCTGAGCCATCGCTTTTCGATGAATCTCGAAAAGTGCCTTGTGATCCAGATTTTCATCCGTCGCGGCGCCCGGATTCAGCCAGACAGAACAGACAATGCCAAGATCATTGGCCTTTTCTTTCGGGATATCGCCGGCTCGAACCGCATCGAGCACTCCGTTGGCTATCGCCGCCTGAACCGTCCCCATCAGGATATTTGTATACGCAGAACTCTTGACGGTGACTTTGCTGACCATCAACGTCACCGGGCGCACCTGCACGTCCGTATTCAGAATCGCGAAGACCTTTGAGTGACCGACGGATTGATCCCCAGTCAGCGTTGCGATTGCTGTTCCGACAGGACCGTCGAGTTCGCCAATGACGACTTCGGGTTCAGCAGCTGTAAAAGGTGGGCCACCTGCAACCAGCGACTCGCCCGTACGCATCACAATTCGATCACTCATTTCCTCTTCCTCCCTCTATTCCAGTTAACACGAACCTTTGCCAGGCGAACCACGAGGCAAAGCGAACCAATAACCTATCGGCTGATGCCTCGCCGAAGAACCCGGCGTAGTGTCATCGATAGTTGCACGGCTGTCCCAGCCGTCGGTCCCATAGTTGTACGGCTGTCCCAGCCGTTTTACAGCACGGCGTTCCGCTCACAACTTGCGTACAAGATCCATCCCATCCCTGCCTCGATAAGTAAGCAACAGCGAATTCACCGCTGCGCCAGCCTCAAAAACTGCCTCGAAAAACGGATGCTCACCCGGCCACGGAAACGCAAAGAACAAATCGAAATCGTCCATCTCCAAACCGATTTCTTCGTACACCTCGCCCTCATGTGTTTCGACGTGCTCCACATCCCGGCCTAGCTCAAGAATCCCGGACACGCCGCGCGGCACGAAACTGCCGCAATAAAACTCGGTCGGGAGATCGACGGCATCCGCAAGATCACAAGCCTGCTGAACGAGATTGGATTCAATCTCAATTCCTACGGATTCCATGCCACGTAGCCCAGCCAACAAAGCGGCGACTCCGAAGCCACTGCCAAGTTCGCAAAATCGGCGCCCTGTCAGCAGGTGATTTTGCTCAATCCACGTGAGCGACTGGTCCAACAGATAAAAGTCGCAGGTGACAAAATTCTCGGTGACAGAATCATTACCCGCCATGAACGCATCAATCCTTTCGCGAGCGAGTCGAATCAGGCGCGTGGCAACCGGCTTATGCGGTAGCCGTTTGATTTCGTCCGGGATTTTGATCGTCTGCAAAGCCATGATGTGGAGTAGTCTAATCCAGCCGAGAAACTTCGTCGTTGCCTGTCGCCAGTTTGAGCCCTCTCGTTTGGGGTGTGCCAACGGAGCATCTGGAGGTTATCTTCGCAACCACAAACCGCTTTCATCCTGAGGCAAAACCAGACTACATGACCATTCAACTCATCGTGACGCATCCGGGCGGAGCCCACAAAGACGATTTCCTGGCGTGTAGCCTGTTAGCCCATTTGCATGGTGTGCCCATCGAGCGGCGCGAGCCAACGGAGGCGGATTTGGCCAGCGTGGCGACTTGTGTCGTGGATGTGGGCGGAGTTCACGATGCAGGTCTGAACAACTTTGATCATCATCAATTCCCACGCGACTCGCCGCCGCTTTGTGCACTGTCACTGGTGCTCCAGGATATGGGGCTTTATGAAGACGCATTGGCATTCTGCAAGTGGCTTCGCCCAGCCGAGTGGCTCGATACGCTTGGCCCGAATGAAACGGCCAAGTTGATGGAGATCCCGCGATCCGCGTTCAGCGATCTGAATTCGCCGATTGACATGACGCTGTTGAATCGCTTCGCAAACCACACGGAGCTCACGCCTGAGAGTCCGATCTACCAGGTGATGTGCATGGTAGGCGAGGATATCGTAAACTTCGTCCGGTCTTTGCGAGAGCGTTTGGACTTTCTGAAACAGCATTGCCAATGGTGGACGATCAAGCCGGATGGAACGAGTGGCGATCCGATTCATGCCCTGTTTCTGGAGCAAAACGACGCCATCGCCAATGACCCATCCTTTGGGCTCTACGCGTTCATCTCGGAGCAGCAAAAAGAGGACGAGGTTCAGGCGCTGGTCTATCCGGATCGACGGGGCAGTGGGTACGGCCTGACGCGATTCGATGATTGCCAGCGGCTCAATTTTTCTCAAATTGAAGATCAGGATGACGTCCGATTCGCTCACAAGCGAGGGTTCGTGGCGAAGGTGGAAGCGACGGATCCAGATCGACTGAAAGAATTGCTGGGGCTTGCGGTTGTTGATCCAGCGTAGTTATACGAAAGACAGTGACGAACGGCAGTGACGAACGGCAGTGACGAACGGCATTGCCTCAATCCAAACGATGGATTCTCGCGAGGCCATCGAATATGTTGGTAGCCATCAGGCCAATTCGCCACTTGGCAATTTTGGCAATTTTGGCAACATTGAATCGACTTTTCTTCTCACGGAGCTGCCATGAAAAATTCAGAACAGAACCTCAATCGTCGCCAGTTAATGCAAAGTACTGCGATTGCGGGAGGTGCCTTGGCCGCGAGTTCGTGGTTACCACAGAATGCACAAGCAGCGAAACCGGAAGCGCCAAAACTCCCGAAGGATGGCGTGATTCTGTTTCAGGGCGACTCGATCACGGATGCCGGTCGCGACAAGAAGAATAAGAACGCGAACAATTCTCGCGCGATTGGCCATGGCTATCCGTTTCTAATCACGTCTACGTTGTTGACTCGATTTGCGAAAAAGAATCTTCAGTGCTTCAATCGCGGTATCAGTGGAAATAGGGTTCCAGATCTCGACAAGCGTTGGCAGGAAGATTGTCTGGACATCAAGCCGGACATCCTCAGCATACTGATCGGTGTGAATGATATCTGGCACAAGCTGAACGGAAAGTACGACGGCACGGTTGAATCTTACGAAACGGGACTTCACGCTTTGTTGGAAAAAACAAAAGCCGGCTTGCCGGACACAACGTTGGTGATCTGTGAACCATTTGTGTTGCGATGTGGCGCCGTGAACGACAAATGGTTTCCCGAGTTTGAACAACGTCGCGAGGCTTGTAAGCGAGTCGCCGAAAAGATGGGAACCATCTGGGTTCCATTCCAGGAGATGTTCGACAAGGCACTAAAACGCAATGAGCCTGCTTACTGGGCCGGCGATGGCGTTCATCCGAGCATGGCGGGGCACTCGTTAATGGCAAAGACGTGGATGGCCACCGTATTTCCGCGAAAGTCCGCAAAGAAAAGCGACAGCTAAGGATCGTTCGAGAAATTACTGTCTGATCTTCCTCCGTCTTTCCCGCGCAGGCGGGAATCCATTGAATCGGATTGGCTTTTTGATGCAGGGAAAGACGTTGAGCGTTAACGCGCTTCGAGTGGGTCCCCGCGTTCGCGGGGAAGACGGCCATAGGCCGTCAACCCTCCTCCGACGCAGTGATGTCATGCGAAGAATGAGCAGGGCATACCACGTGTCGCGTGAGGAGGTTCGGAGCCTTAGCGACGGGGAGGAGCGGCCAAACGCGTCGATGTATCTGCAACAGTTCGGGTCCGGTCTGGAGCAAGGTAAAATCCGCTGCAAGGCCAACTTTGCAACACTCCGGCCAGACCCTTGCCGGCGTGAACGGTTACGTTGATTCACCCTTCCTGGGAACGGCGACTTGAACTTCGCCGTCGACGACCTGCACCGGGTACGAATCGGTCTTCACATTGGGATTGTCGCACCAGGTTCCGTCTTTGACGGAAAAACGCCATGCGTGCCACGGACAGGTGACTTCGCCCTCTTCGACATGTCCGTCGGCCAATGACGCACCCATGTGCGGACAAAAGTCGTTGATGGCCGAATACTCGCCGTCAACGTAATAGACGGCAATAATCGTTCCATTGACCGGGTACGCGCGGCCCGTGCCGGCTGGGATATCGCCCGTCTTGCAGACCGTCGTAAATTCACTCATCGCAGTTGTGGGTAGGGAAAAAGTGCAGGCGTAAGAAAATGAATGGCGGCTTGTCGCGTTCGAGCGGCGAAGCCTGTCGAACAATGGGACTATTCTGATTGGCTGTGAATTGCGACAATCAGGTGCGTTTCAGGTAAACTCAAGCGTGATGAATTGGGGGCGAATCGCAACGCCGTGATTGTATCGCGATGCGAGTTGCGTTCCTATCGGGTTGTTCTGACAGATTGTTTAATCAGGTCTTAATGTGATCAACGAAAAGTTACGTCAAAACGTCGTCAACCGAATCCTCCCTGGCGTGCAAATGCCTGGTCAGTATCTCGGCAACGAAGTCAACGTGGTTCGCAAGGATCACGCCAGCGTGCGCGGTACGCTCTGCATGGCTTTCCCGGACGCGTACAAGATTGGCATGAGCCACCATGGATTGCAGGTGCTCTATTCGCTGATGAATCGTCGCGACGATTGGGTCTGTGAGCGCGCCTTTACTCCATGGCCTGATATGGAACAGCGGCTGCGCGAAGAAAAGTATCCACTCTTCAGCCTGGAAACCTTCACGCCGCTCTGTGAATTTGACGTCCTCGGATTCACGCTCCAGTACGAGATCGGCAGCGTCAACGTGTTGACGATGCTGGATATGGGTGGCATTCCACTGCACGGTGACAAGCGAACACTGGCAGATCCACTGGTGATCGCAGGTGGTCCGTGTGCCCAAAACCCTGAACCGCTGGCGAAGTTCATTGACGTATTTGTCACGGGCGATGGCGAGCCGAGTTTGCCGATGCTCTGTGACCACTGGATTCAACTGAAAGAAGATTGCCTGGCTCGCGAGGGGTTGAAGACCGGCGAAGCCGGCATGAAGCAGCGAGAGGAGTTGCTGCTCAAGCTCGCGACGACGCTCCCGTTTTGCTACGTACCACGTTTTTACGTTCCGGAATATCGCGACGGTCGAATGGTGGCGCTTAATCGCACCACCAACGAAGTTCCGGAAACGATTCAGCCGTCGGTCATTTCCGATCTGGATGGGATTCCGTTACCGACCAAGCCGATTATTCCCTTCGTCGAAACGGTTCACGATCGTATCGCGATTGAGATTATGCGAGGTTGCCCTTGGCAATGTCGCTTCTGCCAGAGCACGGTGATCAAACGGCCCATGCGTTTTCGCACGGTGGAAACGATCGTCAACGGCGCACTCGAGAGTTATCGAAACACCGGGTTCAACGAGATCTCGATCCTTTCACTTTCCAGTAGCGACTATCCACATTTCCGGGAACTGATTCTCAAGCTCAAGGAAGTGTTTACGCCACTCGGCGTCGGGCTTTCGATTCCCAGTCTCCGCGTCAACGAGCAATTGCGTGGAATCGCCGAGCTCATTGGTAACGATCGACGGTCCGGGCTTACACTGGCTCCCGAAGTCGCCCGCGACGACATGCGGGAACAGATTCGCAAGAAGATCAAGAATGAGGACCTTTACGAAGGTTGCCGCCAGGCATTCCGTCGTAACTACGAGAGCGTCAAGCTGTACTTCATGTGCGGTCTGCCGGGCGAAAGAAAGGTCGACCTCGACGGCATTATTGAGATGTCCGAGACGATTGCGAAGATCGGCAAGGAAGAGAAGGGCAGGTACCCGAAAGTAACAGCCAGTGTGTCAAACTTCGTGCCCAAATCGCACACGCCGTATCAGTGGAACGGGATGCAGCGTCGAGAGTACTTCGAGGAAGCCCACCGCTACCTGTGGGAGAAACGCAGCCTGCGGTCCATCAACGTGAAGTGTCACGATATCGAAACAAGCCTGCTGGAGGGTGTGGTCAGCCGTGGGGATCGTCGAGTTGGTGACGCGATCGAACTGGCGTGGAGGCGTGGTGCCCGGTTGGATAGCTGGCACGAATACATGAATCCGAAGCGCTGGTGGACGGCACTCAAGGATGTTGGCATCGACGTGGATCAGCTCATTCACGAACCGTATCAGTTGACGGACAAGCTGCCTTGGGATCACCTCAACGTCAAATATGGTCGTACGTTCCTTGAGAAGGAGCAGACCCGTTCGATCGTTCAGTTGGAGTCAATGGCGGATGCCCAGTAATTCTGACGCTAACGGCGATGTCGGTGCGAAAGCGAATGCAGACGCGGATGTCAGCATTCGCGACTTTCAACAACTGATCCACAAGATGTACTACGACAAAGACGCCGAACGTGGTGTCGCGGGTACGTTTATGTGGTTGATGGAAGAAATTGGCGAGCTTTCCGCTGCGCTTCGCGACAACAAGGACCGCGACAACATCGAGGAAGAATT
>CALHZT010000053.1 GCA_938040995.1 uncultured Pirellulaceae bacterium
AGTTTCGCGTTGCCGCCAGTCAGGCGCCAGTTCAACCGGTCTTCGGTGGCTTGAATACTTTCGTAGTCGGGTACCAACCACCATCGCTGCATGCCCAGGTTCTTCGGCGGATTTCGCAACAGATCCGCATACGATTTCATCGCGATGGGAAGCTTCTCCAGACCCAATGCCATCCGCTTCATGCGATAGTCGGCTTCGACAAGTACCAGAGCCATTTGCGACTGAGCCGGCAATCCAAAGATGCGAACGTCCGCATTGCCAAGCGCGTTGTGCATCGCATCGTCGAGTTCCGCTGCGAATTGTTCTCTGCCATCCGCCGGGATCGACCGCGGGATCTGCCGATGGAGCTCCGACATGTTCTCCATGGCCTGGACTGTCGGATCAATGGAGCAACCGAACCATTCTCCATTCGCGCCGGTCGTCGCAGTCATCGCGAGTGCCAAATCTTCCATCCGCAAAACCGGTCGACCGTTCGTCGCATTGACGCGCCGGCCGATCCCGTCGGGGATCCATTTGCCGGCTGGCCCGACGATGACCACATCTTCGGCGACTGGATCGATAAAGACAAAGTCGATCGAGGTCAGCCCGGCGAGCGCCAGCAAGTCATCATCGATAGATTCACCGGCGCAGCTTGCCAGCGCGCGCCGCAAGGAGACTTTTCGGCTTGGACTGGTACGTTCAATGTCACGATTGTCGTTACGGTCGCCGGCGCGATTTCGCGCCACCGAAATTTCCAGCGACTCGCGCGGATCCGCAATCTTGCCAGTCATCAACACGCCCTGCGCGCTGACCGAAACGCCAAAGGTCGGCTGCTGGATGGTGGCTTGCGGTAAATTGTTTTGCGCCAAAATTGCTGACGAACCAAGGCACAGGAAAACTCCCAGCACCGTTGTGGCGATTCGGCGAAGCGATGACGGTTGATGTCGCGACGGTTGATATTGTGACTCGTTGTTTCTGATGTGCGTATTCATATTCCTGTTTTACGCGACGGGAATCCTGCCTCCTACAATTTTTGCTTTGGGCGAATTTTCGCTTCGGAAAAAATGGATAAGGAACGTCGAGTTGCCAGCAGTGCAGGCGCCAACAGTTCAGGGGTTATCCGGTGGTTGAGACGCGTGATTGCGGGCGATTCCTGATGACTGGCATGCTGTCACTTTTTGGGCCGGTCAATAATCAAGTGGCAGGGTATCTTCTTCCGATGTTTGGCTGGACAGCGAGACATTCTTGTTCTCCTGCGAGTCATCAAATTGAAATTGGATTCGCCGTGAATTTGCCGGCTGATGAGGTTGGCAAAATCAAGGCAGGTGACGCCGCCCAGTCAGTCGTTTATCGATGGCGAAGAAGCGGAACAGAAACAGATTGGAAAGGATTCCAGATGAAACGGCTCATTACAGCAGGTGCGTTGATCTCGATGCTGTGCACCAGCATGGTATCGGCTCAGTACAACCAGACTCGCGGTACCGTTCTTGGTGGCCTCACGGGTGCCGCAGCAGGAGCGATCATCGGTGAGAACAGTGACGAAGCCGGCGCGGGCGCCGCGATCGGCGGCGTTGTCGGCGCCGTTGCCGGTAGTTTGCTTGGCAGAGCCGAAGATACCAATTCACGGTACCAGTACGCGGCTCAGCAGCAACGCTTTTATCAGCAGCAACAGTATCAGGCGGCGCAGGCAGCTCAGTATGCGGCTCAGACAATTTCCGTTCACGACGTCGTGTCGATGAAGCAGAGCGGCGTCAGCGATTCGGTGATTGCCAGTACGATTCAGCAACGCGGCATACGCCAGCGGCTGGAAGTCGCCGATATCGTCTACCTCAGTCAGAATGGAGTCGGTGATTCCGTGATTCATATGATGCAACAGGGCGGCGCTCCAACAACTGTCGTAGCCACAGCACCGGTTCGAACCGTAACACCAGTTATCGCGACTCGGCCCGCTCCGCCGGTAGTTATTCAGTATCGGAGTGGCTATTCGGGCGGCTATCGTGGACCGAGTTGCTACGGTCGCCCACCGTCGCATGCCCGTCACCGAAGCGGTTACTACCGCTAGGCGTTCGCCGCGTTTGCGGAAAACAGAATATTGCTCCCGGAAAAAACGCAGCCACCAAGGCTGCGTTTTTTTCTTGCGCGCAGCACACTCTCTGGCAGTAGTGGACGAGGCAACGAGTCCTTGAGCTTCTCGTGCCCAGCGTTTGAGGCGAGGTAGAAAAGGCGAGGTAGAAAGCTGGCAACGGCGAGCTGGATCCGATGGCGACAATTGCCGTCCGCACGCATCCCTGTATCGGTCAACGTGCGCTCGTCAAGCCACTTTTCACAATGTTTGCATAGGCCAGACGAATTTGATAACTTGCAAGTGACGAATGATAGTCTTTGTTTGATAGAGGAAAAGCCACCCCAAAAAACGCCATCGTGTCCGTGTCAAATCCCTTGAGGATCTGTCGGTCATGGTGGCGTTTTTTTGTTGTCTGGCGTTTTCTCCGAGGGGCAATTTTTTTGAAAAGGAAGATCCAGTGATTAAGACAATGACAACTCAGCTTTCCCGCATTTCGATCGCAATCCTTGCGCTCGTAATTTCTTTGATATCCGTAGACATTCTTCACGCCCAGCAGAGGCGAATTTTCGCTACGACGACGACTCTGGACCAAATGTCGAACGAGATTGTCGAATTCGATGAAGCGAATGGCGTGCTAAACACACTGGAAACAGGTACGACATTCCGTGCATCGCTGGCTGCTCTTGGTGATACCATTCTGACGCTCGATCTTCTCAGGAGTGTTTCGGAGTATGATCTGGATGGCAATTACCTCGGCGAATTTCTTGAGCCGCAGCCGCAGAGTTATGACCAGATTGAAACAGACAAAGCAGGCAACGTTTACCTGAATGGAAGCAATGGAGCTTTACGTCTCAATTCGGAAGGGGGCATAACTCTTCAGACTCCCCGCATTGGGAATTTGGGAATTGACGCAGATGCCGCGGGAAACATCTACATTGGAAGAAACGGTTCCGGTCCAAACGGGATGGGGACTCTCACAAAGCTTTCGCCATCGGGGCAGGTTCTTGCCGAATCGGACGTGCCATTTTTGTTCGTTGGTGATCTTACGATCGACGAAGCAAATCAACGTCTTTATGTTGCTGAGCAACCGGGTGGAATGGCTGTTTTTGATATTTCAACGCCGACTCCCACCCTGGAGAACAGTTTTGAATTGCCGTGGCAGACAACGGGTGTTTCTTTCGACGAAGCATCTGGCAACGTCCTTGTTGGCTCGTTATCTTTTCAGCTGTTCGAAGTGAATGCGGCTGGCGATATCGTCAACTCATTCTTTGACACAACGTTCTTTGAAGATGTTGTGTCCATACCCGTTCCAGAACCGGCATCGGGTGTGCTTCTCATCGGTTGTAGCCTTTTCGCCTGCCTGATTCGCAGACGTTCGTAGCAAGGATATCACTCCAATCACTCCATTGCGGGAGCGGCCTTGCCCTCCCGCCATTGTCGTGTTTTAGCGACCCGCACTAGCCGCGTGAAAGCGCGTCCGATTGCTCGACGAAATCGTCGCCGGTCCATTCTTCGTCGGCGGTGACCATCTTGCCAGATTTTTTGGCGGCCTTGGCTTCGGCCTGCCGGCGGACGAGATCGGCGTGAGTCGTGAAGAACTGAAGACTGTGCCCTTTGAAGTCACTGATCGACTCGAATTTGTGCTTGTCCATGAATGCGGACAACTCGGCGCACATGTCTTTCACGCAACCGTAACCCATCTTCATCACGCCCGTGCAAACCTGGACGCAGTCGGAACCGAGCAGAATAAACTGCGCGGCGTCATTGCCCGTCTCGATCCCGCCGATGCCACTCAGGGTTCGATCTGGATATTCTGATTTGATGACTTGCGCGATTTCCATGCACATCCGTAACGCGATCGGCCGGACGGCCTGACACGAGTAACCACCGGGAGTCGTATAACCTTCGATGCACGGTTCGGGCCGCAGCGTTTCGAGATCAACGGCGGCGACGCTGCGAATGGTGTTGATGGCACTGATGCCGTCCGATCCGGCTGCAAGGGCAGCACGAGTCGGATCTTCGATGTGCGTCACGTTCGGTGTCATCTTTGACCAGACGGGAACCTTCGCTGCGGACATCACCCAACCGGTGACTTCGGAAAGGATGTCTGGATTTTCGCCCATGGCTGAACCCATTTTGCGTTCCGGCAATCCATGCGGGCAGGAGAAGTTGAGTTCGAATGCATCCGCGCCGGCGTCCTGACACCGCTCGGTAATTTCGATCCAGGCGTCTTTGTTGAACTCTTCCATGATCGACGCAATCAGGACACCGTCCGGATTTTCGTCCTTGATCTGTTTGAACTCGTCCATCCATTTTTCAAACGGCCGGTCGCTGATCAGTTCAATGTTCTCCCAGCCGTAGATTTCGTTCGTCTCACGCGAGCGGACTTTGGCATAGCGCGGGTAGACGTTGACGACTTTTTCGGCGTCGAGACTGATCGTCTTGCAAATGACGGCTCCCCAGCCTTCCTTGAAGGCGCGGTTGATGACGTTGGCATTGGTGCCAGGAGGGCCGGATCCGATGACGAACGGGTTGGGGAGTTTGAGTCCGTTGACGGTTGTTGAAAGATCGGCCATGGGAATTCTTCAGGTTTCGGCAGTCAGTTGTCAGGCGCAAATTCGCTTGCGCGTCAAATTTTCACTTTTCATTTTGTACTTGTCATTTTTCATTTTGCCTGGCGGTTGTTTCGCGCCGTCGAGTTGCGGACCCGGTTCCAGCAGTCGACACATTCAGGTTTGAAACTGCCAACCCGATTCCGCAGGCGAAAGCCTGTACACCAACTTACGGGCTTACGAGACCAAGCACTTCGTCCAGACAGGCAATCATAAAGTCGGCGTCATCCTTCGTCATGCACATCGGCGGCTTGATACGGAGCGTGTTGCCGTACAGTCCGCCTTTGCCCAACAGTAGACCACGTTCTTTCGCGAGTTCCAAAACTTCTGCGCATTCCGTGTTCGCCGGCTCTTTCGATTCGCGATCGCGAACCAGCTCGACGCCAAGCATCAGCCCCATACCGCGTACATCGCCAATGAGCGGGTGCCGCTTTTGCAAATCTTCGAATCCGGCCTTCAGGTGACCACCGATCTCCAGTGCGTTCTGCTGGATGTTGTCCTCGTCGATGACTTCTACAGTCGCCAGGCCCTGGATCATACTGACCGGGTTACCACCGTACGTATTGAAGTGGATACGATTGGTCATCACCTGCGAAATTTCTTCCGTGGTTGTCATCGCACCCAGAGGCACGCCGTTTCCGATGCCTTTGGCCATCGTGATGATGTCGGGAACAACATCCCAGTTCTGATGAGACCAGTACCTGGTGCCGGTGCGGCCGAATCCGCCCTGGACTTCGTCGGCGATACACACGCCTCCATGTTGGCGGACGATATCGTAGATGATCTGGAAGTATTCTTTGGGTGGCACGACGGCTCCGCCAACCCCTTGAATTGGTTCGCCGATGAAACACGCGACTTCGCCCGGCGTCTGGTACTCGATGACTTCCTTGATGTCGTGCGCGCACTTCAGATCGCAGGATGGATACTCAAGGTTGTAGGGACAGCGGTAGCAGTAACCGGCGTGGGTATGGAGCACGTTGGCCCGGTTGTTCGATTTGAACTTCCAGGAACCATGCGCCGTCAGTCCCATCGTCGTCGATGTACCGCCGTGATACGCATTGCGAAGGGCGATGACGTCGCGGTTACCCGTGTGTTCCCGCGCGGAGAGGACGGCGATCTCGTTGGCTTCGCTGCCGGAGTTGGTAAAGTACGACTTGTCGAGCCCCGCCGGCATTTTCTCGGCGAGTTTCTGCCCAAACTGGGCGATGGTCGGGTGAAGATAGATCGTTGTTGTGTGCTGCAGCTTGCCGACCTGATCTTTGACTCGTTCGGCGATCTTCGGATGGCAGTGACCCACACTAACGGTCACGATCCCGGCAAATCCATCGAGGTACCGCTTGCCCGCTTCGTCATACACATATTGCATGTGTCCCTGAACGATCATCAACGGGTCTTTGTAGTATTTGATCAGACCCGGCGAGAGATACTGGGTCCGCAGCGCAAGAACCTCATCACGCGAAGGGCCATCGTACGGCTCGGGCTGGTGATCGATGATGGGCAGGTGCAATTCGTTTTTTGTCGTCATGGCAATCAGCCTGTCTCAAGTCGACTGGACCTTTGGAAGTGGGGTTCATTGGTCCTTATTTGCGACTGTCAGTGGAGGTCAGAAATCGCCATCAGTCTTGATTGATTCCCGTTCCATGCAAACTGAAGTCGGACAAAACGACGAAAGATCGACTAGAAACCGACGAATTTTCCTGTATCGGCGTTCCACAACTTCAATCGCAAACAGGCGAAGATATCACGCGGATGAAGTGAGCTCGTGCCCGGCGATTGCAGTTCGACGATCGCATCCATTGCGGCAGGAAGCCGATAGAAGGGAATGCGGGCGTTCAGGTGATGGACGTGGTGGTAGCCAATGTTGCCGGTGAACCAGTTCATGACCGGGCCCATCGTGATAAACGATGATGAGCGTAACGCGGCTTCGACATGACTCCACTCCGGGCGCGGTCGCAGGTCAGCTGCCGGGAAATTGTGTTGTGCGTAGAAAAGGTAGGCGCCGATGCCCGAAGCAACCATGAGGGGAATGATCATCACGAGGAGCATGATGTCCACACCCCATGTGGCGAGGTACGCCATCAATGAAAAGTGAACAGCCAGCGCGGCGACACTTTCCAGATGCTTGCGAGGGTCGTTGACCAACGGCTGTAAAGTCATTCCCCACATGAACACACTGAAGTAACCAAGAGCAATCGTGACAGGATGCCGGGTAGCGGCGTATTCAAACTTTTCGCTGCGCGTTGCGAGGGCATACGACTCCGTTGTCATGATTGGAAACGAGCCTATGCTCGCGCCAAATGCCTTGGAGTTATGTTTGTGGTGATGATTGTGTGAGCGATTCCAGATGCTTGGTGGATTCAATGTGATCAAGCCATATACGGTCATCACGACCCTGGCAATAATCGAACCGTCAAGAATCGCGCTATGTTGGTAATCGTGATAAAGAATGAACAGGCGGACACATACCAGTCCCGCCGTGACGCTCGATACCAACCGGAACGCCAGCGGGATTTCAAGTATCGAAATTCCGAGAAGAATCGTGAGCGCAGCGAGGGTGGACCAGAGATGCCACCAGCTTAGCCAGCGAAATTCACTGGCAAACTCTTTGCTTGCAATAAGTAACTGCTTCCCATTGCGCATCAATCACTCGCTTTCGCTGATCCGCAATCAGCATGAACCTGTTAAGAAGGCGTCGCAGTATCACTTGTCGCGATGGATACGGTATCGCCCTGCAGTGTGAACCAGTCGTGATCGACGATCGCCGCGACCGTATTCAGGTCATGTCCGCAGTCGTCTGCCAGTCGAGCCAGCGTGCTCGGACCGTTCTTGAATACAAAATCCCAAACCTGAATGCGTGCCTGTTCCATGACAGAAAAGTCCCCATCTCACTCTGCAAGACTCGGAAAACTGGCAGCCAGAGAAGGAGTCGTGGACAACCCTGGCGTTGCAAAATGTCGAGAGACGTGAACCAATGATGGACCGTTTGCAGTGGGAAGATTCTCCAACCTGGCCATTTAAGTCAATGTGAACTTCGACTTTAAAGTCCTGCCGGGCTTATCGTCAGGGAAGAGTAATTGCTCTCCATATGCAAGCTTAATAGGCAAAGGGCTCGCATTTCGGGCTCGATGCTATCGTCGCAACAGAATACGAAGGCGGGGAATTATGCAGTATCGTCGTCAATTGTGATCTGACAAAGGACTCGCTTATGCGTCTTTCGAAGTGCATCGTGACATTCCTTGATGCATTTCATCGCGTCGTCCCAATCGCCAGTCAAACTGGTCGACATACGGTTCATGCGATGGTCCAGGCCATGTTTTTCCAGAATTCCAGATACGACCTGCATGTCGTCTTCGAGATGTACATCATCCATCGGCCACAGACTGAACTGGATATCCATATTTTTCTTTCGTGGTTCTTTGATAGCTACTTTGTGAGTCCGCGTTCTTCGTCCGTGCCTGGTATCAAATTGTCCAGGAGCAGCCCAATGATGGCTGCGACCGCCATTCCGGTAGATCCGATCGCGACGACAATTTGCGCCGCCTCACCGGGCAGTTTCTCAAGTAGCGGCTCGGCTGTCGGCATATAAGTCGCCATAGTCTGACCGCCAGTGATAGCTGCCGCATCGGAAACCGTCGAGAAATAAGCCGGAACGGACAGCCCCATAAACAGAGCGAGTCCCGCGATAAACAGGTTTCGATCACTATTCAGATCGCACTTCGCCAACTGCTGCACACCGACGGCACTTATCAAACCAAACATCGCACAATACAAGCCACCGACGACTGGACCAGGAATTGCTGCCGCCAGCGCGCCGAACTTGGCGAGAAATCCAAGCAGGATCAGCAGAACGGCTCCGATCTGAACGACATAGCGACTGCCAACCTTGGTAAGTCCTACCAAGCCGATGTTTTCCGAGTAGCTGGTTGAACTGAACCCACCGAGCACTCCAGTCACCAGGCATCCGATGCCTTCGAACCCGATGCCTCGTGAGATTTGTTTTTCGGTTGGATCGCCACCGCCCGCCATGTTCGAGCAAGCGTGGTAATCACCAAACGACTCGATCATCGAAGCCATATAGGCCGCAAGCGCTGCGATCGTGAATGCGACGTTAAACGTCGGCCGTCCCCACGGAAAAAGGATGCCCTCGGTGCGAACCCACGGGCTGTCGTTGAACGCGTCCAGTCGAACGTACGAGGCGTCGGCAGGTTTGAATATTCCAGCCAGCGAGAAAGCGTAACAGATCCCAACGACAATCAGTAACGCCAGCAGGATCGGAAACAGTCGAAAGATCTTACTCGACTTGGAAAGCACGAGTGAGAAGAGAATGATCAAGCCGATGGTCAGCAAGGAAACGGACCAGTCGGTTCCGGCCTTGGGAGCACCGTGTTGAAAGAGTGCAAGGCCGATCAGCATGATGACTGGTCCCACGACCACAGGGGAAAGAAGCCGCCGCAGCCAGCCCATCAGCCCGGAGAATCCAATGATGGCTTCGATGATCGCACCGACAATAATGGCACCCGCAATCGCCTGCATCATGTTGGCTGGCGTGCCGCCCTGGTCCTTGACGGAGTTGATGATCAGGAAAAAGACGCCGATGAATGAAAATGAAACGCCCTGAATGATCGGCAGTCGCGAACCGAATGTCGCCTGCATCAACGTGGCAACGCCACTGCAGAGCATGACCGATGAAATAAGTTTCGCCGTTTGCACCTGATCCATCCCCATCGCCGGCCCAAAGAGCAGGGGGATGGAAACGGTTGAACCAAACATGGTGAGCACATGTTGCAACGCGAGGATGAGCGCACGCCCAAACGGCGGACGATCATCCAGTCCGTAGATGATGCGGTTGTTGGCGGAGGAACTGCTCATCGTATTGTAGAACAGTTGTCCCAACTGTTCATTTTAATTGCCAATCGCTATTTGGGATTCTCGATGAACTCGGCATCTCGGATGAACAGTTGGGACAACTGTTCTACATAGAATTACAGATCGACAATCTCGTCATACGTTTCTGGCCGTCGATCCCGGAAGAACTGCCATGTGTTTCGCACTTCGCGAATCGCATCGAGATCCAGATCGGCAACAATGATCGCATCACCATCGCGTGGCGCCTCTTCCATGATCTGCCCACGCGGATCGCAGAAATAACTCTGCCCGTAAAACTCGCCGATCCTCCAAGGCTCTTCCCAGCCAGGCCGGTTGATCGCGCCGACATAATACTGATTCGCGACCGCATGAGCCGGCTGTTCCAGCTTCCAGAGATACTCACTGAGTCCCGCGACTGTCGCCGACGGATTGAAAACGATCTCTGCGCCATTCAGCCCCAGGCACCTCGCGCCCTCGGGGAAATGTCGGTCGTAACAAATGTATACACCGACTTTGCCAGCCGCCGTATCGAAAATTGGATAACCCATGTTGCCGGGTCGAAAGTAGAACTTCTCCCAGAACCCGGGCGCACAATGGGGAATATGAATCTTGCGAAACTTTCCCAGGTAGCTACCATCCGCATCAATCACGGCGGCCGAGTTGTAATAGACCCCGGTCAGATCCTCTTCGTACATCGGCACGACCATCACCATACCGTACTTCTTCGCCAGCTCCTGCATCAGCTTCGTCGTCGGGCCGTCTGGGATGGGTTCGGTGAGGTTGTACCACTTCGCATCCTGTTCGGCACAGAAGTAGGGCCCGTAGAAAAGTTCCTGCATGCAGAGGACTTGCACGCCTTTTTCGGCGGCTTGGCCGATTAAATCGACGTGCTTGTCGATCATCGCCTGCTTGATTTTCTCAACGGGCGACGTCGCCGGCTCGCAGAGCGTCGCCTGGATCAGACCACCTTTTACGACTCGTGCCATATTTATCTCCGAACTTGCAATTCTTGAATTGGCAACGCAAATGATATCATTCACGGTCGATCCATCCTATTGAGAAGTGGATCAGGGTCTGGCTCAATTTTTCGGCGGCAGTGGAAGTCAATTTTTAGTATTGCAAAGACAAAATAGAACCGCGAATAAACGCCAATGGACGCAAATGAAACCAGAATTGGTATTCGCGTTTATTGGCGTTTATTCGCGGTTTAAAATCCGGCAAGCATTCTCACGCAACCGGGCACCTTTAATCTACCAGGCCTCATAGCTTAGTCTTTGGCAACCAATCAATACACGAACCAATGAAAAACTGAATTGAGTCGTATTGGCCTGAAGGCGGGACTACGAACAAGCATACAGAGTGCAACGAAAGCAAAGGCAGCGAACACATGACACAAGCAGAACAGATCCCCGTCCTCGTCAGTGGAAAACTTGATCAAGTCGCCACCGATCGCTTCTGTGATGTCCACAATCCATCCCAGGGAACCGTCATCGGCCGGACTCCACTTTGCTCCGCAGAACAAACGGCGAAGGTCGTCGATGTCGCCGCCGCCGCGCTCCCAGCCTGGGCCGAGACACCGGTCGTCGAACGAGCCCGCATTATGTTCCGCTTTCATGCACTGATGACGGAACATCGCGACGAACTCGCCGCAATCATTACTCGCGAGCATGGCAAGACGCTGGGCGAGTCGAACGCCGAGATGCAGCGTGGGATCGAGATGGTCGAATTCGCCTCGGGCATTCCGCATCTGATCAAAGGCGAGACGATGCCAAACATAGCCGCCGAAGTCGACGGAGAAACCAATCGCCATCCCGTTGGCGTCTGCGTCGGCATCACGCCGTACAATTTTCCATCGATGGTTCCGCTCTGGATGTTTCCTGTCGCGATCGTGTGCGGCAATACCTTCATTCTCAAGCCATCAGAAAAAGTCCCGCTCTCGGCAATGCGGCTGGGTGAGCTACTCACGGAAGCCGGCCTTCCACCCGGTGTGTTCAATATCGTGCACGGGGACAAGGAATGCGTAGACGCGCTTCTTGAGCATCCAAAGGTCGCTGCCGTTTCATTCGTCGGTTCCACCGCGATTGCGAAATACGTCTATGAGAAGGGAACGGCCAATGGCAAGCGTGTGCAGTCCGCCGGCGGAGCCAAGAATCATCTCATCATCATGCCCGATGCCGACATCAATCTCTCGGTCAAAGCCCTCGCCGCGTCGGCTTATGGATGTGCCGGTCAACGCTGCATGGCCGGCAGCGTGGCAGTCGCCGTGGGTTCAGTCGCCGATCCGCTCGTCGATGAACTTTGCAGTTACGCCGGCAGTCTCAAAGTTGGAGCCACCGACAGCGACAGCACGCTCGACATGGGACCACTCATCAACACCGACGCCGTCAACCGAATCGGCAGCTACCTCGACATCGCGGCGGGCGAAGGCGCAACGGTCGCACTCGATGGACGGCAGGATTTTGCAGGCGACGGATTCATGGTCGGACCCAGCGTGGTGGACAAAGTGCAACCAGAAATGCGACTGGCCAAAGAAGAGATCTTCGGCCCGGTCTTGTCCGTGATTCGCACCGACGACCTCGAAGCCGCGATCGCGATTGGCGACAACTGCGAATATGGCAACGGCGCATCCATCTTTACGCGCGCTGGACACGCGGCTCGCGAATTCAAACGCCGCTTCAACGCCGGCATGATTGGAATCAACGTCGGCGTCCCAGCCCCCATGGCATGGTTACCATTTACCGGTTGGAACCATTCGTTCTTCGGCGACTTGCACATTCAGGGCACCGAGAGCGTCCACTTCTACACCCGCCAGAAGATGACTCTCACCCGCTGGTTCAAATCAGCGGGTGACTCGCACCTCGATCCCGTTTGGGCCGAGAAGAAACCTTAGGTCTGATGACCGCGGACATTGGAGTACAGGCTTCAGCCTGCGACCGCCTGTACTATTGTTCCGATCAAAGTCTCTCTCTGGGGCGAGACGAATTGGGATTTCGTATGGCGGCTAATTGGTTGCCTTGGATATAACGAGCCCTGACTCGATATCAGTCCGCAAAAAACCTCGAAGATTCGCTGGGTGATCAGCCGAATCGAGAAGAATCAGGTTTGTTCTTGCGGTTGCCATAGCAGTAATCGTGTCCCCGTTGCTGACTTCAACATTGCGGAAATCTATAGTACCGCAGCTTCCAGCGGGACTGTTCTGGTTGCATGTCAAAGTCCGGGGAGCGCGTCCGGGAACAGTGACAGTGACGCTTCCAAACGCTGTGGCGGTTTCGCCAGCAATTGGAGCGTTGTTATTGGTCAAATCTCCTCGAAGCGTCGCTCTGATGTTGAATTTTTCAGTGAATCCTGGAGGCGCACCTGCCGGTGCCTGATATGTCCAGCTAGCTGGGAAACGTGAATCAGCTGTGCCGGCTGGATTTGCCGGATTGGACCCCATTATGTTCGAGCGAACTCGGCTGCGACGGAATCCAGGTGCATCGGCACGAGTAACTCGTGCAACCAAGCGATGAAAGTACCCGGCAACAGGGCCTTCTTCCAGTCCGATAATGACGCTGCCATTGGCTTCTCCTTGAATGAGCCCACCTCCTCCAGCCGATGAACGAAGTTGAAATGGCGAAGCTGCCGTTACCCTAGCTATTCGAAATCCGTCGTCGTCTGCGTCATCAAGGGAGTCGGGAGTGACATTGACGACTCCGGTTGATCTTCCGGCCCCAAAAACGTTTGCAATCCAGACGCCCTCTTGTGGAAGTCCTTGAGAATGGACTGAAGACGCAAGTGCTGAAATTGTGATGAGTAAAATGCATAGTTGTTTTTTCATAGAAATCGAACTCCTGACTTCGACAAAGAATGGAATTGGCTGACTCTCCGAGCGCATCGCTTAGAGGGTTTCCACCGCTGGCTCAAACGCCCTTGGATGTTCTTAGATAGGAATCAGGAATCGTTCGCGACAGAATTTCCCTGGATTTTCTCGCAGATTATTTCGCTGCGGAAATTCGAGCTTTCCATCCACGAGATGCAGCAATAACTAGATCGCTGAATTTTTCGAATCTTGGGTCGCCGAGAACGCTGGATTAAAGCTTTGGTGCTCAAGTTTGTGACAACAGAGAGACCTACAACTAGACGCTAGGAAGTGCGTGCGGAGAGAACGAAAGTTGCGATCGACTCAATTGAAATCTTCTGCGTTGCATTCAGATTGTCGCTAAGATCGACAAGCGGAATGGCTTGACAAGTCATTTAAAGCTGGTTGAAGAGGTTGGGCGTGGCCACACCAATCGACTGATCAGATTTCATTCGGCTCAAAAGCGATCGAGGCGAGTGACTGGGAAGTTGTTCAATCGAGATATGAAGAGATCGAAGACTTGGGGGGATTGGCAAGCGACTTCGGCGGCATGATGGGAATCAATGTCGGAGTCCCAAGCCCCATGGCATGGTTACCATTTACCGAGTGGAACCATTCGTTCTTTAGCGACCTGCACATCCAGAGCACCGAGAGCGTCCACTTCTATACCCGCCAGAAAATGACTCTCACCCGCTGGTTCAAATCAGCGGGTGACAGTTTCCTCGACCCCGTCTGGGCCGAGAAGAAGTATTGAACGCGGTGATATGCAACTGAGTGCGGTTCAATCCTCAAGGATTGCCTGCAATTCCACCCCCAGGGCCTCCACCCCCAGGGCCACCCTGTGGTGGCCGCCCCGTAATCGTCCACCTGACTTTTGCAGTGAACACCCCACCTGCTTGCGTTACCTTTGGTTTTCCATATGTGATATGTAATTGCGTGTATCCAGCAAGTGCCGCAGTTATTAGAGCGTTATCTGCAGTAACTTTTGCAATCAGATTTGCACCCGTTACCGCTTGGCCCGCAGTGCCGCCAAGCCCTGTGGCAATGCCGCTATCAACCCATACACCAAAATCTGCGGACGCTGAGTCTGCAAAACAGACCATTGCGGCGACCGCAAGTATCGGCGATACGATAAATCTAGTTTTCAAACGTTTCATGTCTTTCTCCGATTCGTTTGTATTTTGGACGGCGTCCGTCTGACAACTGGGCTGAAAGCATGCATCAAAGTTTGCCCTTCGACGTCGCCAAGGTTAAATCACCATCCGTAATCCGAAGCGACGGATATTCCTGAGATTTTTCGAACTAGTTCGAGTTAGGTGGACGGTTCGTTTGTTCTTGGTGCTCTGGTACGAACGGATTTTCTCCATTTCCTAATTCTTGATTGCCCTGATTCCGTTTCATTACGTATGTGCTCTTGGCGGCTTCAATAATTCTGTGCGCATATACATATCCATCCACCTGCGACTGCGACAATCAAACCATTGGTTTCTGAGAATTTGTCGCGAGTGAGCCAGAATGAAGCAACGCGTTCCAATTGTTGCATTGGAGAAGCATGCGGATTATCGTTGA
>CALHZT010000054.1 GCA_938040995.1 uncultured Pirellulaceae bacterium
TGCTTACAACCTTTCATCCGATGAACTGCGTCCCGCGCTCGCATCGGCCGTGCAAAAGCTCGACCCTCAGGCGCGATGGGTCGGCGATACCGTAGATATGCCGGGGGTGGAAATACACCTGCATCACGAGCGTTCGCCGGCCATGCGAAATATACAGCTGGTTTCTTCAGGTGCTCACCAGAATTTTGCAGCCTGGACCGATCTTGAAAAAGAGCTGAAGCGCGAGTTGGCCGATTCCAGTTCCTCGCCGAGCGCAATCGGGTTGTCGTTCCTGATGGTCGCCGCTCTATTCCTCGCCGTTGTCGCAGCCGCAATCATTGGCGACCGCGAGTCGATGGCTCAGATGCTGCAAGAAATGCTACGGATGTAATTGCCGTAGGTTATGCTGTGCATGACACAAGGTTGACTTCGTCTCCGGCGTTTCGGTGAGTCGCGTCAGTCATCGGGACCGAAGATACTCCATGGATAAACGGGAACCCATCTCACTTGCCGTCCCGTTCCAGTTGCACCTTATTGCGTGGCCATATGTCGTTTTTGGCATCATTGAGTTCACACACCGTCTCGCGATGCTGATTGCTGGCACGGCATCCAACACATGGATTGTGGAATCTGCGTGGATCTTCCTGGTTGCATGTACTGGTTTCGGCCTGTTGCGACTGCGGTTCAACTGCTGGGTAGTGGCAAAATTTGTCGCGGTAATTCTGCTGGGATTCAGCCTGATCTTTGTGATCTATGTTTTGATGTCGCTGGTAGCGCTTCCGATCATGTCGGACATGCCAAGAACCATCCGTTCGAATTCAAGCGTTGGAATTTCACGTTTACTCATCGGATTGACGCTGTCTGCAGCCTCCGCGGCTTGGGCATACTGGCAATATCGTGTGCTTAACTCGGCTCCGATAGAGTTACTATTTCACAAAGCCGCAAGGGCGCCAGTTCGGCGACGATGGCAGTGGAACGTTTCGATCATCTTGCTGATCACGCTCCTTGTTGCTGCGACCACGGCGAGACTGATTTCCAGCCCGAACCTGGAGAAGGTTCACTATGAAAATGCTCTTATTGTTATTGGAATGGACGAAGATCGATTCCTTCGGTTCGTTGAAAGGCGGAACTTTCTGACGAACAAGGCTTCAATCCAACTGATGCTGTATTCGAAGAAGTGGAAAGACGACAACGGCGACCCCGACTTTATCTTTGAGGCTACTTCAAGATTCGACGATTACTCTTTTTCCAGAAACGTTCATCTGCTGGAAATTCGCGATGGCGTACTGAAGACAAGCAGGCGATCCGTGAATGAGTCGGAATTGATGGATTGGACTATGACCAATCCAGATGAATTTACGATTCAGTCCCTGTTGGCATTCGTAGACGATCTCAAAAACAAACCCGACTAATGCACCCATTTTGACTGACGAACTTCGCTCACCCCGGGACGGGCAATCGAATATTGAAAACCCTTGTCCGTTCCGGCGGCTCCGACATTGCCGTCCTTGTCGATGGCCAGAAAATTGATGTGCAAGTCTTTGAGCTCCAGGGGATCCAACCGGTCAACACGCTGAATGGCGGCGACGCACGCCTCTTCCGGCGACTTGCCCGCACGCATTTGCTCAACGATGAAAAATGTCGAGCAGTAACGCATGACGTTTTCACCGATCCCGGTGGCACCAGCAGCGCCGACTTCGTTATCAACGTAGAGACCACTGCCGAGGATCGGCGAATCACCGACTCGGCCAGGCATCTTGTACCCAAGACCGCTCGTCGAACAGCCACCGGCCACGACGCGTTCGCCGGCCTTGTTGTTGCCGACGCCGACGAGGGCGATCGTGTCGTGGTTGTCGGCTCCGATCGGTAAGTCGACTTTCTCGCCCTGTTCGGCCTTCCACTTCTCCCAGGCTGCTTTGCGATTGGGCGTAAGCAAGCTGCCAACCTCAAATCCCTGTTTCACTGCAAAATCCTGCGCGCCTTTGCCGACCAACAAAACGTGCTTCGTTTCTTCCATGACTTTTCGCGCCACAGAGATCGGATGCACGATACCTTCGATCCCCGCCACGCTGCCGGCTGCATGTCCCGGCCCGTTCATGATGCACGCATCCAGCTGAACGACCCCGTTCGCGGCCGGCGTCCCGCCATCCCCGACCGATGTGTTCGAACGGTCGGCTTCGACAATGCGGATTCCCTGTTCGACGCCGTCCAGAATCGATCCGCCAGCAGATGCAGATTCCAGCGACTTGTCCGTAGCCGCCTGGCCAAAATTCCACGTGGCTATGAAGCAGGGAAGTTTCTTGTTGGATTGTTCCTGGGTCCAGCCAGAGTGGGGCACACTCAACACAAAAGTGAGCGGCAAGAACGTCCAGGCAATGAGATAGAATGTAGAACGCCAGAATGGCTTGCAGAAATTGGATCGTTGTTCGTAACGCATGACGACCGCCTGTTGCTGAGGGGTGAATGTGAGAACTGGCGTTCCGGTAATCGCATGTCGCCTGAAAATTGACGACCGTTGTTTCGTAGAACCTAAACTCTCACTTCACGACTCTCAACATCCTGACGGGCGAATTTTGGAATGCTTCGCAAATTAGGCTGAGAACCCGATTGCGAACCTGCCTCGGATCGCAAAATCAACCCGAACTAGGCAGCATCCTGAGCCGCCGTTGGCAAACTCGAACTCAATCCGTTTTGCTCGTTTTGCTCCTTCTGGATCCGTTCATGCACTTCATCGCGATGAATGGCAATATGCGGTGGAGCCTCAATGCCCAACCGCACAACGTCCCCCTGAACTTTGAGCACGGTAATGCGAATCTCATCGGAGTTCATTTGATCTCCAATCACCAGCGCTTCGCGACGCTTTCTGGAAAGAACCAACATCCATTCCCCTCCTGGTTTGGACAAGACGGATCATCCGTCTGATACGTAAATAACCATGGCGAATCTGGGTCGCTCGCCATGGTCTCAACGTATGACAGGTAGTGTACGCGTGTCAACGTTAGTTTTGGTGGCTGACGAAACACGCGAAGCGGAAATGACCGAAAAATCCGGGATGAGCGAAACCTAAATCAGAGAATTTCGAAACCGGTCAATGTAATGGAATACTCTTCATCGTATGCCTGAAAAAATGGATTGACGAAGACACGTGTTGGATGCCCGGTCTCCGGATCAAATTCGGCGTTCAACCCCGATACTTCGGCGTCGATTTCGCTTGCAATTATCCCAATGACTGACTCCACCGTGACGTGCAGCTCAACGGCTGCACCATTCTCGTCCTCTGCAGAGACGACTTCACCGTTCGTGACCGTAATCGTGATCGGCCCTGTTCTAGTCCACGCGCCCTTTCGCACGTATGTGAACTGATAAGAATCAATATCCAGGCTTTCCCATCGGGTTCTTGCCACCGCCAGTTCCTCAAGCGTCGCGTCATGGCGTGCCGGGTCGCAAGCGGCTATCTGGAGAACACGTGTGTCGGATACAACGAACAAGCCGTTGCGTGCGGTAACGTGCGACGGCAGATCAATATTCTCGCACTGGTCGGCTGGACGCACGTTGATGTCAATGTGCTGACTTCCGGGGAAGATTCGGTCTTCACCGCCACCGCCAGTCAGGCTGTCGAATCCGTCATCGCCAAACAGCAAGTCATTGCCGATTCCGCCAACGAGATTATCGTTCCCGTCTCCACCTACCACGCGGTCCTGACCCGATCCACCATTCAGCCTGTCGCTTCCCGCTCCGCCGAGCACACGGTCATCACCCGCTTCACCATACAGTACATCAACCCCGTCAGCGCCAACGAGAATGTCATTGCCGGCGCCGCCGAAAACGCAATCGTGTCCGCTACCGCCAAAGAGTTCATCATTGCCAACATTGCCGTAGATAATGTCATGACCGCTTCCACCCTGGATTCGGTCAGATCCATTTCCACCAAACAGTCGATCATTCCCATCGTCACCCCGCAGCGTAACGTCTTTATTAATGGAAGTCGCGACAATGTTGTCGTCGCCAGCGCCTCCATTGGCAACAATCACATCTACAGAGCCCTTGGGAAAGAGCTGGACCGATTCCAGAAAGCTGGCTCGTACGACGAAGTCACTCGCAGTCTCGGTAACAACGATGGTGTCATCGTTGGCGGTCCCCTGAATGCTCAGCACGCCATCGTCGACACCAACCGTTCCGGCAGTGAGAACGATACGAGGCTCGAGTTCCTCGGCGCTGAAGAACTGACTTTGCCTCGCCGTTCTGCGGTTCTGTCGGCAAGACCAGCGGAATGAGAAAAAGGTAACAGGAATTCGGGGAAAGAACGGCATGCGAAAACTCCACTGCAGATGAGAAAAAAACGGCTTCACATGCCGCCCACGTATCTAGGCAGCGGAAACACGAATTTGTCACGTGACAACGGATGAAATAGTCGCTTATTGCCGAAAAATCCTAGCGAACTCGCATTGACCGTGGAATAAGGGCGATCATGCCAAGAAAAAGCATGGCAAGAGCGCCCGGTTCAGGAACACTGGCCACGGCAGAAGTAAACTTGTTCTCGTTCCAGATATTGAAGTCGGAAGTATCGGTCGATCCATCACCATCAAAATCCGCGTTACACCAACCCGTGCCGCTCGTGAACTTGTTCTCGTTCC
>CALHZT010000055.1 GCA_938040995.1 uncultured Pirellulaceae bacterium
CCATTGAATCGGATTGGTTTTTTGATGCAGGGAAAGAGATTGAGCGTTAACACGCTTCGAGTGGGTCCCCGCGTTCGCGGGGAAGACGGCCATAGGCCGTCAATTGAGTCGTCATGAACCGATCTTCGACACTAATGGATCAAACGATCCTTAGTCCCGCTTTTTGCGTGGCCATGGGATTTCAATTCCAAAGTAGGCGAGGCTTCCGAGCAAAAGAGTCGTCGCGGCGGCTTCATCAAGGTTACCAACGATCGGCAAGTTATCCGGTAAGAACTCGAACAGTCCCGCTGTTGGGTTAATGATGTACAGGAGGGCGATCAAACCTATCGCAATCATCACGGTTGATGCCAGCGATCGAGGTTTGGGATTGTCGACCAGTTCGCCTTCGACAGGCTTGTTCATTTCCATTGCCCTTCATTCATTCAGGTTGTGCGCCCAGCCAGACTGTAGAAGTTGGGTGGACTCCATCCAAGTCGTATCTATGCGGCGGCCAATTTCGTTGTTCCGACCGCTTCGGTCGTTTCGGTCGCGATGCGACCAAGCTCCCTCCAGTCTGCGCAGCTGCCGTGCTTTGGCGTGGCGGCCTTTGCCTGCTGGTTTGCGCAATTTTACATCTGGCGGGCGAAAGAGTGTCGGCGAATGTATTTTCGCGGCAATTTTGCGGCTTTTCGTGACATAAGGACATTTTTGCGGCCACCTCTAAAGGACAAGGAGATCCGGGAATGCTTTTGCATGTTCAATACCGACTTGTGCCAGCCGTGTGCAAGCACCCGTCGTCATTGAATCAATCCCGTGGCCAATTTGTATTGCCCCAATACGGGTATTTTGTATATCTTCCAAACACCAATTCAAGAACCACGTGATCGCGAACCCAACGGCGGAAGGATTCGCTTTGGTTAGCGTAAAAACACAGTGAGTTTATCGATGACAATGAAGGAGTTACTCATGGCATCGGAATCGCGGGGCTACCGACGCAACGTTAAGAGACGACTGCAAGCCGAGTCATTGGAAAATCGAATCGTTCTGGCTTCCGATTTGGCAATCGTTGCTGGCGGTGAAGCACTATTGGGCCACTTGCCAGAGCAGTCGCACGTTCCTTCGGCTTTGGCGGTTGGATTTCCATCCGGCGACCTTAATGGGGATGGGAACACGGATGCAGCCGATATTGATGCCGTTGCGGCAGCGATTCGACTGGATCGTACCAACACGGACTATGACCTCGACAACAGCGGAGTTGTAGACCAGGCAGACAAAGACATGTTGGTGCGGGACATTCTTGGCACCAACTATGGCGATGCCAATCTCGACATGGTGATCGACTCGACGGACTATGAAATTTGGTCCCAGAATCGGTTCAGCATGAATCGTGGTTGGGCCAATGGTGACTTTAGTGGCGACTACGTGGTTGATGTTTCCGACTTTAATGTCTGGAATGCCTACCGCGGTTCGGTGGCACCGACCGTCACATTGACAGGTAGTGATTCCTTTTCAACAGGCATTATTCGTTCGGCTCATCCAGCCAGCACCAATGCCGGTACCACTGCGGGCACTGAGCTTCCGGGCAAATCGGATGTAACTGGTGCGCGTGGGGTCGACGGTGGTGACTTCAACGGTGACAGTACAACAGACGCGACTGACATCGACATGCTGATGGCTGCTATTCGCGACGGAAACAACGCTGCGGCCTACGATCTTGATTTGAGTGGAACCGTTGATTCTGCCGATCTCGACATGATGGTTCAAGGCATCCTGAATACGAATTACGGCGATTACGACTTGAATGGAGTCGTTGACGGCAACGATCTTGCGGCCGTCACCGGCAACATCTTCCAGACGGGGACCGGTTGGGCGACGGGCGATTTTAACGGTGACGGAGCGACCGATGTATCGGACTTCAACCGTTGGAACGAGAACCGAAGTTCAATTGTCCGAGAAAAAGTTGTTGATTCGACTCCTGAAAAACCACTGGCGACGGTCGCCGATTCGTCCTCAGCTGTCAAAGCGGCTGATACGGAAACCGGAACGACGGTCCGACTGCAACGGGTTGGCGAAGGCTTGTCGGGTGACGTCAACGGTGATACCGAATTAAATGCTGCAGACATTGACATGCTTGCTCACGCGATTCGTACTGGTGATCAGGGCGTTCAGTTCGATTTGAACAACGACAGCATTGTTGATCACGAAGATATGGACACGATGATTTACGACGTGCTTGGTACCGAGTACGGCGATGCGAATCTGGACAATGTTGTTGATTCCACGGACTTCGATGCGTGGGAAAAGAACAGCTATCAATCGGATACCGGTTGGGCCTCCGCCGACTTTAACGGTGATGGCGTCACGGACGCCTCGGACTTCAACGTCTGGAACTCGCATCGTGCAGTTGCGGGTCCGGTTTCTGTCGTGTTGACGGGAGTCGACGAGACGATGGACGAGTCGGAAGAAGAAGACAGTGACGTAAACTCTGCCGTGCAAGTGGTCGAAGGCAGCGAGTTGACGAAGGAAACGACCAAGAAAGAATCCGCAGGAATGCAGTTCCGCTATCTGCGTTTCATGTAGTCGTCAGTCTTGATAAGTAGTCACAATCTGCAAGAGCCAGGGAATATGAGTATTCTCTGGCTCTTTTTTCTGTTCTCATCTATTTTCGCCAGATGCTTGGCTCTAATCTGGCAGGCACGGGATCCGCCTCACCACCTTTCGCCAGGTAAGATTAATGAATGAAGGTAATACGCCGCCATCGTCCGATGGAATCACGCCACAAGGACCTGAGCCTGATGGGGCAACGCCGGACTTTGGGACGAGCGATCCGAATTACTTTAAGTCGCCGGCCGACGTGTCACCGCTGCCAATGCAGCCTGCTCGTGTGAACAATGTTGGACGTCCTCGTGCGTGGACTTCTGTCGTTGTTGCTGTGCTTTCCATTCTCGCAGCGCTCGTGGTTTCAGGAGTCGCATTGCCCGCTGGTCTGTTCGCACTCGGCATCGTGGATTTGGGCAGTTTTAGCGATTTGGGCGGCGACCCTTCTAGCGTTCTTGGGCCGTTGCTCGAGCATCCGGCTGGGATCTGGATCCTGGTACTTCCGGGGCAACTTACCTTTATTGCGATTGCGTTTCTCTGCGCAACGCTCTCTCCAGAGAGTGTTCCGGAGCGACTTGCGATGCGAGCCGGAAATCTCCCTGTCTGGAAATGGCTGGTGCTCGCTATCGCGACTCCTACCGTTGGCCTTATCAGCGGGCTGCTTGTTATGCAGTTTGCCCAGGAACCCAGTCCTCATTTGCAGATGATGGAAGATCTGCTTACCAGTAAGACCGGGCTTGGGTTGGTGGTGATGGTGTTGCTCGTCTCGGTGCTGCCAGGCATCGCTGAAGAATTGATATTTCGCGGCTATGTGCAGTCCCGTTTGCTCAAATGTTGGCCGCCCGTTGCGGCGATTCTGGTTTCTGCGGCCTTGTTCGCGGCGGCCCATGTCGATCCGATGCACGCGTTGGGAGTATTTCCGCTAGGAATCTGGCTGGGGATTGTTGCCTGGCGAACCGGCAGTTTGTGGCCAGCGATGCTGTGTCACGCCTACAACAATATGAATGCGATTGTCGCTGCCCAGTTCGGTGCCGAAGGCGGCGATGAACTGACGACGGCTCAAATGGCAATCTTCATGCCGTGTCTATTTGCGATGGTGTTTGCGATTGGACTTCTGCTCCGAAATCCACAAAGTGGTGCGTCCGGGCAGCTTGCTTCGACCGTCGTCGATGAGCGACTTTCGTGAGAGCCAACCAAAACAAGCGATCTGTTTCGAACCGACAGTTCATGAAAGCGCATGAAAAAAGCACCAAGTCGGTGACTCGGTGCTTTCATGGTTGGTCGGCTTTTTTTAACTTACTTGCGACGTCGTCTTCGACGCCCCAGAAGTGCGAGACTTCCGATGGCGATTAAGCCGAAGGAGTTCGGTTCTGGAACGAGCGTGCCGACTCGAATTCGCTCGAACTTGTTCGAGGCGTTGGCAGCATGAGTCACTGTCAGGAAGTTTCCTGAAGTCAACACCTGACCGCTCGCGGCACCTGAGTTCGGGTCAATTCCCAGCCCGCCGCCGGTGATGGAAATTCCACCAGTAGGTCGGGAAACTGTTGCGTCAGCACCAGAAATTGGGAAGTACGACTCCGATCCGCCATTGAAAACACTTAGCGTTTCGTTGGAGTCAATCGTTTCGAACTCGACAACCGTCGGGATGGCTTCGCTGAAAGCGAATCGGAGCGAATGACTACCCGGTACCAGGTGTCCGCCTGTGTTCACCTTACCGCCACCAAAGCCGGTATCGATATCGAAATTTCCGATGGTGGACACGGTAACGTCCACGCCATCAAAGATGTTCGTAAAGGTCTGTCCCGAAGCTGATGATACGATGTCGTGATCCCACCCCGAAAAGTCGGCGTAGTTGACATCTGTCAGGAATCCGTAGCTGACGGAAGACAAGGCGAAAAGGACGATTGCAAAAGTAGCCGTTACAAAGTTTTTGTTCATGACATCTCCAAGATGTTGAGTGGTAATTAGTGAAGACCAGATTTGTGCGTTCCACGCACCTGACCTGAGCCGGGCTCAAGCCAGTTTTGCTGCCTTCATTAATCACCTCACTTCACTTGGAGTTGTTGTTCGTTCGCCAACGAAAAAAGCCTTCTGCAAAACAACCCTTACTCATCACCGCAATTCATTGAGGTGATTAGAAGAAGTTGGTTTGCAAAAGGCTCGTTAGGCTATCCTTGTGGTTGCTGATCCGTCAGCGGTTTTCGTTCCAGTGGGCAGAGTTTCCCACGGTGCGATTATTCAGTCAAGTCCGCCTTGGTTAATCCGATTACATTTATCAAAGTAATTTGAATCGTGCGGAAATCGCCTGATTTCGTTGTGTTTGAAGGTCGGAAGGTGAAAGCTTCTGGTTTTCGTGAAAAAGGTTTGGCGCATTTGTGGCATGAATTTGAGCATGTCACATTTGCTTATTGTGTGGCCGCGATCCCGACACTGGAGATCTGGATGAATCAGCGAAAAGAGAAACTCACCCAATTTGCAGTCGCCAGTCCCGTACGGTCGAAAGGGGAGCACGACCTTGATCGTCATCCGATCCTGATCGTTAGTTCACGAAACGCGCAGTTTATTCGCCGGCTTCGCTCGGAATTCAGGGAACAGGGTATTTTGTCGGATTTGCAGATCGCGAATGACGAAGCCGGCGTCTACGCGTTACCCGAACACAGTGGGAATGCGTTCAAAATCCTTTCAGAAGTGCAGGCGATTCATCAAAACTGGCGAGGCAAGAAGAGCAAGCAAAGAAAGCAAATGAGAATCACTCAGGTGTGCATCACGGTGTCGTTGATAGTCGGTGCGATCGTCGTACCGATTGTTGCCCGGTTGTTTGATGCTGGTGCGGCGTCTTTGTTTCGATCTCCTTTGTTTGGCGTTGCGATTCTGGCATCGTGGCTTGTGCTGCTAATTGTCGGTGAGCACCTGTACCAGAAAGGAAAATGGGAAGGTGTTTTCACCTTTTCCATTCGCGAGATGCTGTTCGCTTCGACACTGTTCGCGTGCGTATTGGTGCTTTGGCGATTCGCAGTGCAATGACGCGAGGCGTAGCCGTGTGCGAATTGAAGGTTGTGCCATCAATAACGAGATGCCGCTGCATCGACGCCTGGACGTAAGCCGCCAATTGCCGATTCGAGTCTTTTGATCAACGTCGCCTGGCCGAGTTGAGCATCACCAATTATCACTGGCGGGCTTCCGTCCGCAGGAAATAATGCGTAATAGGGGATTGCATGAATCGGATTTCCCAGGTCACCGAGTAATTTGAATGCTTCGTCTTTGATCGGCTTGGGTGTTCCCTGAGAAATGTCAGCAACCATCAAGGTGATCCCATTGTCTTTGAAGTACTTTTCCGTCTTTTTTGTCTTGAGAGCGAACCGCTCTGTTGCTTTACAGGCTTGTCAGTAGTCGGCCGTAAAATCAACAAACACATGCTCGCCTTGCTGTGTGTAGTCGGCGATATCGTCGATTTGCGTAAATAGAAGCTTGGGTTCCTCTCCAATCAGGTTTGTAAACGCCAGGTATCCAAGGATTGCGGCAAAGGTCGAAGCGGAAACCCATGTCCGTATTTTCACACCGGACTCGGCCGTAATTGGAACCCGTCCGACGGCCCAACAGGCTGCCCACAGCGAGATCAACAAGGCGAATGTCGGGACAAAGTACGTCTCATCCATCGAGTAGAACAGCCACACGACGGTGAACAACAGGACGAATCCCATTACTTGTTTGAACGTATCCATCCAGGCACCCGGCTTTGGCAAAATCTTGGACGTCAATCCGGGAACCATTGCGAGAATCAGGTACGGCAGACCCATGCCAAGGCCGAGGCAGGCAAAGATTCCGAAGATGACCGGCGTCGGCTGCTTGACCGCCCATGTCAACGTCGAACCAAGAAACGGGCCGGTACACGGAGTCGCCAGGAGCGTGGTTAATACACCTTTGAAGTAGGCACCGACGGCGCCTTCCTGGTAGGACATCTCGGCTGTCTTGCCGGAACCGACGAAACCGGGACTTGGGATTTCCCAAACGCCGAGAAAGCTCAACGCGAATACGAACACGACGCAGGCCATGGCGATGCTAAATTCTGGCAACTGGAAGAGTCCGCCCCAGCCCCAACCGGCGAGCGCCGCGAGTGCGGCGAGAATCATGAACACCGTCATCAGGCCACCGACGAAGCAGAGATTTAGCCACAACACGCGGCTTCGCGACTGACCAGCCTGTTGAACGAACGACATCACCTTCAAGCCAATGACCGGCAAGACGCAGGGCATGAAGTTCAGGATGAAGCCGGCCAAAGTCGCCGTAGCGAGATACTTCAACAAGTTTGGTTGTGCCAATGCCGATGTGCCTGGCAAAGCCACAGGAGCCGCTACCGAACCGCTTACTGCACCACCCGCCATGGCGCCAGTCGCCGGTGCCTGCATTCCTGCAGCATGGCCGCCAGCAACTACCGAACCGCTTGCTGCGCCGGTTGGTGGCACGTTCAGTTGCTTAACTGTCTTCGCAATCGGTCCGCCATAGCTCGCAACGAAATTCGTGGCTGGCGATCCAAGGGGCATACATGCGCCTTCGTCCTTGCACGCTTGACCTTGCAAATATCCGTGAATCACAAGTTTCGCTGGATCAACCCCCTCCGCCAGGACAATTGGGACTTCCCAGTAAATGTTCCCGTGGTGGCTCTCCATGGTGACGGGCGGTGTATAGTCGTTTGAGATGCTCGTCTCCGGTGGCACGCTGGGTGTCCATGCGCCGGCAATTTGATACTGATTCGATCCGGCCAATTCGATCTTCGCCCGTTGTGGGCCGCCCGGCGGTTGAGTCAACGAGTACAGATGCCAACCTTCGCTGATGGAAGCGTAGATGCGCAAGTTGCCGCGAGAGCCTGACGCGTCGGTAATGTACTCAGCCGACATCGTGATGGGCTGTCCGACTGGTGGCTGATTGCCCAATAGCTCACTTAGGCCATCGAGTTTTGGCAAACCGCTGGTGTCGACATTTTGATTGTCGAATCGCGGAACAGGCGGCTGTTGAGCCGTGCTGAATGTGGAAACGGCGACCACGATCAGGAGCGAAACAATAACGCTCGAAATGTTTTGGCGGCGGAAACCGAAATCTGAAATGCGACGCATGAGCGGCATGGATTAGTCCTTTTAAACACCTGAATCAGCCAGGATTGTACGCACGCAAAAAGCAGGCGGTCAACGTCTTCGGTCGAATTCGCTGACACTGAAAACGCTCAAATGGTGTGATTTTCTGTAGCCAATGCCACGTAGCGGGATTGGCTGGTTGCAATCACGAACCGGTGCGAAAGCTGATAGTGAGACACCTGGATTGCTCTGCGCCTTACGGACAAAGTCGGACAGTTGCCGACCGTTCCTGAATTCTGCTACTCCAGTGATGCATTCGCCGTAGCACCGCTGGCACGTCTGGAAAGTGTTTTCCCTCGACGCAGATCCAGCTTACCCACTGCAAGCCTGATAGCAGTGCATTGCCCAAATCAAACGCTTCAACCAGATCGCGATCGGCATTCGTGAGTGAGCGTTGCAATTCGTAAGCTTGCAAACCGCGTCGCCACGAATCACGACAATTGCCGACGAGACTCCCGAGCAGCCGGGCAATGTCACCCGCCGGCGTTTCATTTTGCATCGCGTCATAATCAACGATTCCGGAAACATGTTTGCCGGTAAACAGGACATGATCGTGCCAGATGTCGCGCAAGCACGGCTGCAAAGTCGTCGGTTGGGTCGCTGCGTGTTGGAGGCGAGGTAAAGCGTCGGGAGCCAATCGCTCGAACTCACGCACAAGCTGCGGTAGCGTTTCAGCGAATGTTGTTTCGTGCTGGCTAGACGCGCTGGAACAATACCGCTCCATGGCGACTTTGGTTTCAACCAACCCGCCTTGCAAAAGTCGCCGGCAACGTGCGGCTCGCATCTGCAGTCCGGGAGAGAGTTGCGGAGATCGCGAACGTGGTGAACCCGAGCCGGACCGCTGCGGGTCTCGATCGGCAAGGTCCGTTGCATTGTGAAATGCAGCGAGCGCGGTCATCGCAGAAGCGAGTTTCGCGTCTCGATCAGCGCCAACCGAAGATTCAAAATCGGCGACTCCCGGCAGCCACGGTGACACTTCGAATATTCGGTTGCGGGATTCGATGAATGATTTACGCTCGCTGCCAGAGTCAGTTGAGGTGGAATGTCGGGGAAGAGCCAACAGGCCAAAGCCGCGGTCGGCAGCGGCGAAAAGATGGGCGTGGATCCACGCGACTCGTTCAACATCCGTACCTGTTGGCCAGCAACGCAAACAGAACATTTCGCCCGCACGGTTGATCCGCCAAATGTTGGCTCCGCTGAATCCGCCGGCGTTTTTCAAATTTTCAATTTGCAGCGACGATTGATCCACGCTGACGGAATCGACGATTCCAAACTGCGCGAGGATGGGCGAGACGATGTTGTGGGTAGATTCGGGCATGGCACCGGGGGCAGGAATTGGGAGTCCACCAATATATAATGCGGCGATGAAATTAGTCGTCGCCATTATCCAGCCGATTCGCCTGGCTGCCGTTCAGGAAGCTCTTCGAAAGATCGGCGTCGAACGCATGACGGTTTGTGACGCGCTTGGATACGGTCGGCAGGGTGGCCAGTCACCAATGTTTCGCGGTCATGAGTACAAGACGCAGCTGTTGCGCAAGGTGCTTCTGGAGATTGCCGTGAACGATGATTTCGTCGAAGTCGTCATCGAGACCATTTCGAATGCGGCGAGATCGCTCCCGGATGGCGAGATTGGGGACGGCAAGATTTTCATCGTTCCGGTCGGAGATTGTGTTCAGATCAGTGACAATAGTCGCGGTCCGCAAGCGATTTGATGTTTCTTCGCGACTGGAATTCAGGATTTACCGTATCGGCGATAGCCCAAAGATCACAACCATGAATATTTACGCACTCACATCGGATCTCATGTTCGGCTCGCAAATGTCTGCCGCTGCTCGCAGCAGCGGGGCAACGCTTGCGACCCTTGGCTCCGCTTCCGGGCTTGTCGAGTCGCTGGAAGATGCGCCCGAAGGATCATTGGTCGTTCTCGACATGACTTGCGACGCAGCGAAAAAAGACATTGCCGGCCTTGTCGCGTCGTTGCGCGATGCGCACCAGTCGGCAAGGATCCTTGCGTTCGGTCCTCACGTTCAGGAAGCGTTGCTGTCCGCAGCGACGGACGCGGGCTGCGATACGGTCATGACTCGCGGGCAGTTCCATCGCGAAATGGACCAGCTCTTTTCCTGAATGCTCGTCCAGCAAACGAGACAAAGATCACCATTTGACGGATGTGCCTTCGCCACGAAGTGGCAAAACAAGCCAGCCTGGGGCACAGCAAAAACGAGCCTGCGAGGTTGAGCGACGCCCCAGGAATCCGCATGCCAGGATGAGTATCGGTCGAGCCAGAATGCCCAACACGTCTTCATCGTACCGAGACCGAAATTGAGGTGGCCAACCTTATTGCTTGCGCTCTCGGATCATCTAAAAAGTTTCAAACACAATGCTCGATCGCCCAACTTGCGCGATTCAGGAACCTGGGCGACAATCATGACAGGACATGGATGGTCAACCAGTTTCTGCTTTATGCTTTACTGTGGTGTCGTCGGAAAATACAATACTTCCCTGACGAATCCAATTTGCATCGCACTAACTCTGGAGCAGTTTTTTGATGGACGTACGATCACGCACCAAGAAATTCGACTCACCGAAGCGAAAGCGACAGCTCCAGGTCGAAACACTGGAGGACCGCAATCTGTTGGCGACGCTGGCCGGGACAGAGTTGTTCGTACCTGCGCAAACTTCGGTGACATCCCGGCTGCTATCCAGCGATCAGCTCGAGCCATCACAAATCCCGTCATCGTTAGGTGAATTTGATCTTTCGGATGGCCACTATCACCAGCGACTTCTCAACGGCACTCCGGGTGGCACTCCGGCGACTAGCCCGACTGCAATTGTTGATCCCAACGTCGCCGACTCGGCTTTGGCAGGCGTGGTCGCACTCACTCTGGACACTTCGTCGAATAGTTCACCGACTGTTTTCTGCAGTGGCTCGATGATTTCGCCCGTCCACGTTTTGACAGCGGCGCATTGCGTGGATCTTAATCGCGATAATGTGAGCGACGTAACGGATGCGACAATTCGATTCAACCACACGTCTTCGCTGGTTCAATACACTGGTTTTGAATCGATCACGGTTCACCCAGGCTACGAACTTGGTTCGATGAGTGACGACCTTGCCATCATCGAGTTGTCCACAACGGCTCCGACGGGCGTTCCCTACTATCCCATTAGTGTTGCTGATTTCGAGTCGCCCGAGTTACTTACTTTTGCCGGATACGGCCAGGGCGGTAACGGAGCTGACGGGTCTACCCTTCCGAGTTCTCCAAGCGTGAAAAGGATCGGCCAGAATATCGCCTCTTACTTCAGCCGGGATGACGATGGAAGCGGTTCTCGAGAGGTATTCCTTGCAGATTTCGACGGGCCGACGGCCGACACGGATTCATTCAGTGACGGCTTGACATTGGGAAATGATATCGAAGTAGGCCTCGCGCCTGGCGATTCAGGAGGACCTGCATTGCTTTGGCAAGACAATGGTGACGGCGTCATGGAGGCTTCCGAGATGTCGATCTTCGGTGTTCTTACCTTCTCACGAGACGTGACGATCGGCTCGCAATTCCGCGCCCCTTTCTTTGGGTCCCTGCACGGAGGGATGGTTGCCAGCGCTTACATCGACTTTTTCAGTGAGTTTGTGGCGGTTCCGGGGACTGCGGATGTGAACGAGTCAGGGGATGCGACTCGTGTCTCCGAAGACGGCATTGTGGATAGCTACGAGATCCGTCTGCGCGAGGCACCCAATGGAACGGTTACGGTCCAGGTCCAGGCTGGCCCGGGAATCGAAGTGAGTCTTGATGGGACGGACTACGCGGCCAGCATGATGCTTGACTTCGATAGCGTTGCAGACAGCACGGTATTCGTCCGGGCGATTGACGATACGGTCCGTGAAGGTGCACTCACAAGCCAGGTGACGCACCAGGTCATTGCAGCGGCCGATGACCTGGACGCCTATCCCATTGGGTCGATCCTGCATGTAGTCCAGGTCGACGTCACCGACAACGACGTCGTGACGGGAACCCTTGTGGGGATCGATTTTCAGGGCTTTGGCGCGGCCACGCCCACGAACTGGAATGCCATCGGGATCCTGGAAGAT
Organism: uncultured Pirellulaceae bacterium; assembly: GCA_938040995.1. Lineage (GTDB taxonomy): Bacteria > Planctomycetota > Planctomycetia > Pirellulales > Pirellulaceae > CALHZT01. The sequence continues at coordinate 11,791 of CALHZT010000055.1, forward strand.
GGAACCGTCAGCGGACTCATTGACGAGGCGGGGGACCCAACGAATATCGAACTCGATGTTCGACACGAGCCCGATGGGGAATGGGGAATCTTCTTTGGAGCACCTGCCGCCGGTACCATTCCGCAACATAGCAATAGCCTTACCGGTATCGACGAGATTTTCACTTCCGTCGGGGCAACCGAATTTACGTATACCTACTCCAACCTCGTGCCGTCACAGGAGTACGCAGTTTATGTCTTTGCTCATGACTCTTTTGGATTTGCAGGCCCCTACGGCCAGGAAGTTACCTTCGGCGACGCTGGCGGGAGTCCTGTCAAAGTTCGCCAGGAGATCGCTGGCGGTCGATTGTTCGTAAACGGCGAAGTCGGAAGTTTCACTCGCAATCTTCTCGAATATGCCAGATTGGTAACCGCCGACGAAAATGGTGAAATTCGCATAACGGTAGAATCAGACATGAGTCGTACCAACGCCGTGACGAGTGGTCTCGCCATCGCCGAGGTGCAGGTAGGGGATCTCCTTTGTGATTTTGACGGCGATTCCGACTGCGATCTTGATGACATCGACCAGGTCGTTGGGGAAGTCTCCGATGGTACCAATGACCCAACGCTCGATCTTACTGGCGATGGTCTGGTTAACTTCGACGACGTTACGGAATGGCTTGCACTCGCGGGAGCTGAAAATCTGCCATCCGGCCAACCGTACCTCGACGGCGATGCGAATCTGGATGGCTTTGTTGACGTTAGCGATTTTGGAATCTGGAATTCCAACAAATTCACGTCAATCGACGAATGGTCCAGTGGCGACTTTAATGCGGATGGGGTCGTTGACGTCAGTGACTTTGGTATCTGGAATTCCAACAAATTTCAGTCTTCCGACGTGATGCGATCGCTGGTGGACGACGGCGAAGACTCCCGCGCAGTCAAACGATTGTCGCTTGTGGATCGCATTTTCGGAGCCAGCATTTCGGACGACGAAGAGCTGCTCACCCGATTCTAGAGCTTTGGTTGCTCAAGGTTCAGAATGTCCCCATTGTCAGCAGAGCTGGTGGCTTACAACATCAGTTAGTTGACTTGATGCAATTTCGCCCAAAGCCGGTACTTCGAACACCGGTTTTGAAATGCCCCCAAGCGACGAGAGCGACAAGGAAGGGTGGATTGAAGTTTTCCTCCCTGCTTCAGTCCCGCTCGGCTAACCGATCTTCCATCTTCGCGCGGAAGCTTGCTGACTTGCTCTTCACCACGCGCATGAACCAACCGGGAAACCATCGCTTCCATCGCCAGACGCGGCGAGCTTCGGCTGGCAAAATGACTTGCAGTTTTGGATTGTCGAGCAAGCCAACGACGGCATCGGCGACTTGTTCAGCCGTCAATGTGGAACGCTCGACGACTCGAGCCAGGCAAGCCGCGAGGGCCTCGTCCTCGATCGCGTCCCACTCGAAAAGCCCCGATGGAAAGAACGCCGGGCAGACGACCGAAACATAAATGTCGTCGTTGCGCAGTTCATTCGCCAGCGATTCCGTAAAGGCAATCACGCCGGCTTTTGAGGCAGCATAGGCCGCGGCCCACGGCAGCGCGGCAAAGCCGGCATAAGATGCAATGTTGATCAAATGCCCACGCCGACTTTTTCGCAGCAATTCAAGCATCGTCTTGCTTCCAAGAATCGTGCCGTACAAATTTACGTCGAGCATCGACTTGTCGGCTTGCCAACGTGTCTTTTCCGCCTCGCCAAAATGGAGGACGCCAGCACAGTTGACGAGACAGTCCAGTCGCGAATACTCGCGCTCTATCTTTTCTCTCAGCGACTCCCACTGACGGGGGTCGGTAACGTCAAGTTGAAAGCTTAGAATGCCAGGATCGGCATCCGAAGCTTGAGGGGCTTCGCTTGGTGGCGAAATGGCGACGTCAGCATGAATAACGTGGAAACCTCTGGAAACAAGCCTTTTGCAGACTTGTTGGCCCAGGGATCCTGCGGAGCCGGTTACCACTGCGATGGGGCTCGCGCTCCCCTTTGCCGAATTTTTAAGCATTTGCAGGATTGCGGGCCAAAGTGTGTAAAGAATCCATTTGGTCTGCGTCAAAGTATGTAAGCGGAACCACATGAGACGCTGACGGGGGTCCAGAATATCACACAATTCGCCTGTGGTGCGACATAATGGAATTGAGTTATGCAGGAAAAATACTGGTTCTTGAAAAATTGCCGACTGCTTGAACAGTTGGAACCTTCACAGCTCGAGTGGCTGGAATCACGTTGTCGTATGCGACGGTTTCCCAAAAGCTCTTCGGTGTACCTTCCCTCGGATCAGGCCGATGGGGTCGTTCTGCTTGCGGAAGGTCGAGTCAAAATTTGCTGCATTACGGCTGAAGGTAAGCAGAGCATTTTGACGTTTGTCGAACCAGGGGAGCTGTTTGGCGAGTTGGCGTTGTTCGATCGTTCCAGTCGTGAAGAATTCGCAGAAGCCGTTGAAGCATCAACAGTCGTCCTGATTCCGGCAGATGCTCTTCGAAAAGTCATCGCAGAAAGCCCTGCCTTGGCGATGGGAGTCACACGCCTGGTCGGCTTGCGACGTCGGCGAATTGAGCGGCGTTTGAAGTATCTTCTGTTTCACTCCAATCGTGACCGTATCGTTAATCTTCTACTCGAACTGGCGGAAGACCACGGCGTTCCCGGACCAGATGATATCGAGTTGCGAATCAAGCTCTCTCATCAGGATCTCGCAAGCATTATTGGCAGCACGCGCGAGAGTGTGACGGTGATTCTCGGAAAGCTCCAGTCAGAAGGCATGATTCGTCTGGGCCGGCGCAAGATTGCAATCTGCGACTTGCAGAAGCTGGCCGCATCAGTCGACGCTGCCCCGCCACAGTTAGCGGGCGAAATGAGCCAACGATCAAATGCGACTGCAGCGGTTCTTCCGCAAAACGGGCCGGTTGCGGGCTAAATTACGCTCAAATAGTATGTTGTTTCACAAGACCAGGGTTTCTTCCGGAATAGGTGAGACCCGGCTGAATTTCTGTGCGATAAGAGGATTATTGATCTAGGATTTGACGTCAGCCAAACTGACCGAACACCTGATGTCGTGGAGAGAGACGACCGATGAATCACAATAGTGAATATAACAACAGCGAATGGAAGAATTTGCCAAGCGGTTCCCTTAAGCGATTTGCTGACAACACGCCAGCCAGTCGTCGGGAACGCAAGTTGCGAACCTACACACTCGGAGCGGTTGCGACTGTATTGCTCGCAGCCGTCGCCGTTGGTTTTTCATTGATGGGCGATGGTGCAAGCGGACCTGCAAACACACCAGGCGTCAGGCCAGCACAGCCAACGGTTGTCAGTCTGGCTTGCTCGGAAGCTCAGGCGATGTTCGGCAGCTATCACGACGGCACCCTCGAAGACTCGAGGAAGCATCTGCTGGCAGAGCATCTTGATTACTGCGGAACATGCCAGAAAGCTTATAGCCAGCAATTTGGCATCTCGGCGAGTGCAGCCGGGAACCCGATTGTGGCCGCTATCTTTGCTGCACGCGTAAGTCGATAAGCCGCCGAATCTCCGGCGACTTGAGGTTGTCGGCGATTAGTGTCGCACCGTCGAAATCGTGCTGATCTTTCAATTTACTCGGGATCGCGATCGTACACGCGCCCGATGCGACGGCAGCCGCACAGCCAACTTGGCTATCTTCAAACGCGAGTAGCTCGCCCGGCAAGATGCCAAACTTCTTCGCCGCAGTCAGGTAAATTTCCGGATGCGGCTTGTGATTCTTTACGTCGGCGGATGTCAACAGGAATTCAAATCTGTCGGTGATGTTCGCGATGTCGAGCAACGGAGTCACCAGTTCGGGATCGCTGCTGGTGGTAAGCGAAATCGGCAGGCCCAGCGACTGGACAAGGTCGATCATTTCCATGGCACCGGGTAGCAGCTTCGCCCGGCCGACGATCAGTTCGAGAAACAGCTTCTTCGTTTCTATCTGCATCTCTTCGACGCTGTCATCAAACCCGTGAGCGTCGATCAGGATTTGCAGCGCAATGTGGCTGGGCCGGCCCATCATCCGCGAGACGACATCGGGGCGCACTTCGTGCCCTCGTCTTGCCAAAATTTCCTCGCCCACCAGATCGTAAACGGCTTCGGTATTGAACAAAGTACCGTCGAGGTCGAATGCGACGCCACGAATAGTTGAAGTCGGTTCCACGGAAGCTCACGATGATTGAAGGAAATCTAACGTTGGCGGTAGATGGCAGGCAGTTGGTTGTTAAGGATCGTTCGATCAATTTGTGTCGAATCTCCGTTCATGACGACTCAATTGACAGCCTATGGCCGTCTTCCCCGCGAACGCGGGGCCCCACTCGAAGCGTAT
>CALHZT010000056.1 GCA_938040995.1 uncultured Pirellulaceae bacterium
TCAGCCGCCACGCGTTAGCGTCCGGTTCAGCGCATAGGTGAGTGCTGGTGGGAGCTCGCACAACGATGCGAGCTTTCTGCGCTACTTTGGCGCGTATTAATCGAACTGACACCAGAGATACGTCAAACTTCGTGCTTGAACCGTCGTGGCTGACTACTAGCGGCTCAACGACTCGATGAGTCCGGTTGGTCAACTCGCCCTGCTTCCGACTTAGCAGGCGGGCGAAACCGGGGAAGATTGGGGTCAGTCGTCGGGAAGAACCAGTTGACGCACCATGCAACTGCAAACAGGCAGAGCAATGGAACGGCGAATGGCACCAGTCGCAATAATTGATGGCCGAGGGTCGTCCGAAATAGCCGACCTTGCATTGCCTTACCGCTGCCGAAGGTATCGGTAAGCCAACTGGGACTCGACTGGAATCGAAGCTGGTTCCGGATCGCAGCCTGCTTCAAATCGGCAATCAATGTCGAAGGATGTTGATAACGCTCTTCCGGCTGCTTGGCCATCAGTGTCGCAATGATGTTGACGAAATCGACTGGCACTTCCGGCCTCATGACCGACGGATCAGGGATCGCGTCACTCGTGTGGCTGAGCAATTTCTGCAATACCGTGCCGCGAGGAAACGGCGCCTGTCCAGTCAACATGAAGTAAAAAGTACATCCGAGCGAATACAGATCGCTACGCGTGTCGGCATCGCGCGGGTCGCGCCCCTGCTCCGGCGAAATATAGTCGAAGGTTCCCAGCGTCACGCCGCTCACGGTCAGATCTTCCACGGCTTCGACTTGCTGCAAACGAGCCAGCCCCATATCTACCAGCTTGGCACGCCCTTCGTACGTCAAAAGAATGTTCGAGGGCTTGATGTCGCGATGGACAACTTCCCGAGCCGCCGCGTGGTCCAGTGCGGCTGCGGTCTGCGCGATGATGTCAATCGCCTTTGCAATCGGCAGTGGCCCCGCTTTCGCAACGATGTCGCGAATGTTCTCGCCTTCGATGTATTCGAAAACGATAAAGTTCCATCCCTGATCTTCGCCAACAAAATAGACGTCCGCGATATTTTCGTGATTCAGTCGCGCTGCACTTTGGGCTTCGACCTTGAACCGGCGCACGGTGTCTTCGTCCGAGCCGTGACGGTAAGTCAGCACCTTGACGGCCACAGTCCGTTCAAGCTGCAAGTCGGTTGCGCGAAAAACAACGCCCATTCCGCCGCCACCGATAAAATCTTCCAGCAGGAAATGGCCCAGCGTCTGACCGATCAGCGAGTTGCCAATGTTCGCCATGGCCGCGCCGGGAAAGGGAGCGTCCGAGGATCCCGTTGGCTGAGCTACCGGCGAAGAAATAACCGTCTGGTCTTTGGCAAGATTCGGAATGGCTTGCCGACGTACGTCCGTTGACTGGTCAGGCGCGGCTTCCGCCTGTTTGGCAGAGTCGGCCGGGTTTGCCGAGCCGGGCGCGTTTGTTTTTGACGAGTCAGACATGATTATCTGCTGAGAGGAGTTTGCCTTTCTCCATGATAGTGGATAACGATCGAGGCAGGTCCGCAAAATCTGGCCGCAGCGGAGCGTTGCGACTTAACTGCGAACACAACTGCCGCGAAAAACGGCTGTTTAACATCGACGAGCCACCGAAGAATTCAGACTTCTGACTGCATCTGGCAGTAACTCTCATAGCGACGGGCGTCGAGTTTGCCATCGGCGACGGCGTCTTTGACGGCACATTCGGTTTCGTGCGAATGCGTACAATCTGGATACTTGCACAGCGAAACGAATGGCCGAATATCGCGAAAGAACCCGGCGACTTCTTCAGGAATAATATCCCAAAGCTGAAAGGTACGGATCCCGGGCGTGTCCACGATAAAGCCGCCTGATTCGAGCGGTATCAGAATCGCTGCCGTGGTTGTGTGTCGCCCTTTTTCATTTTCCGCGCTCACGGTTTTGACAGCAAGCTCCAAACCCGGCTGGATCGCGTTCAGAAGCGACGACTTTCCAACACCACTCTGACCGGCGACTGCACTTTGTTTGCCAGTCACCATTTCGCGGAGTGAAGCGACACCTTCCCCCGTTTCGGCCGAAGTCAAAATTACCTGGTAACCAAGCTGGCCATAAACACCAATGAGCGGCTGAAGATCCGCAGGATTCACGAGGTCAACTTTGTTGATACACACGATGGGACGAATACGCGACTTCTCCGCCGTCACCAGCATGCGATCGATCAGATGCGGCTTAATACCCGGTTCAGCGGCCGACATGATGATCAGGAACTGATCCACATTCGCCACAATGACATGCTGTCTCCCGCGGCTGGTCCGGGAAAGGCAGCCGTACCGCGGCTCGACTCGTTCAATGATCCCCTCCGTTTCGTTCGCCTGGCGAACGAGAACATGGTCACCCGTCGCCACCACGTTTCGCTGATCCGTTGTCAGCGTCTTGAGCAAACGCCGCGTCGCACATTTGAGAAGTCGCCCATCTTTCATGCGTACGTGACTGGCGAGTCCATGGACACTGAGCACGTGGCCTTTGAGGCAGTTCGCCTCGTCCACTTCGAGTTGAATCCGCTCTCCGCTTGCGTCGGTAGTGATCTCCGCGGCGATCGTACGTTTACGAGTCAGTGCGCCTTTTCCACTAATTCGCTCTCCCTGAATGGCGTCGTCAGCCCGGTCGTCTGACAGGTCCATTTTGGTGAAGTCGCCATCGCGTGCGCGCGAACTGCGATTCTTGCGAAAATTCGCCCGGATCTTGCGCTTCTTTTTTTTCTTGGCCATGGAATCGTGAACGATAGGCGAGGAAGGTTGTGACTCTAGCGGGATTGTACCATGCGGCAGTTGTCAGTCGGGAGTCGGGAGTCGGGAGTCGGGAGTCGGGAGTCGGGACCAGCAAAACATGCCACCCTCCCTCCGACAAGCGGTGATTTGCGAGGAACGAGCAATCATACCGCTGGCGCGTGGGGCGCGTGGGGAGGGTCGCGAGGAACGAGCGGGGAGGGGCCCACTCAGGCGTGGACGCGGCAAACAGAACAACAATGACTTTCAGTAACCGTTCACGCGAGCAAGAGTCTGGCTGGGAGTTGTAAAGTTGGCCGTGCAGCGGATTTTACGTTGCCCAGAACGGACATGAACTTTTGCAGATACATCGACGCGTATGGCCGCTCCTCCCCGTCGCTTAGGCTCCGACCCTCCTCTCGCGACACGTGGTATGCCCTGCTCATTCTTCGCATGACACCACTGCGTCGGAGGAGGGTTGCTT
>CALHZT010000057.1 GCA_938040995.1 uncultured Pirellulaceae bacterium
CCAGGGTCAATCCGTTGATTTCTACACCGATGTTGCATGCAAGCGCCCCCGCGACCAGCCAATCCCACTCTTTTGACGTGTTATAGGATCGTGCCAAGCCAACCTGAAGTGCCAGCCAGGCTGCCGAGATAAGGAATGTAACGATAGCCCCGAACTGTAGCGCATAAAGAATAAAAAGGCTGTGAACATAGTGCAGTTGTTCCAACTGATTGGTGCCCGGGTCGCGAATTCGAAACTCGGCACCAAAGCCATGCCCTTCCCAGTCCATTAACCGAACGGCGCCCTTGAGCTGAAACGTCCGGTCAGAAATCGTGTCAGACACCGTGTAGTTTGGATTATAAGTCAAAAAATTGAGTACATCGAAGTACTCGCTTCCCTGAACGATGACATAGGTGGTGAACGGAATCATCAGCGCTACGCCGAGTACGGAAACAAGCGCGATCTGGCGGTTGCGCAACAAAACAAACCACAAAGTGATCAGAAAACTGAGCCACATGGTTCGCTTTAGTGTCAAAACCATCAACAAGAGAAGCGCGGCACCAACGATCATCGCAAAAAACCGTCGGTGACGCGGGAGGTTTCCGCGGACCAGCAGCACCGTAACCATTGTCAACATGATCTGGGGATAATTCTGCCCGCCCTTGAGGTGCCAAAGTCGACTGCCGCCCTGAAAGTAGCCGCCGTGCTTGACAACACCGGCATACGCACCGGCGACTCCCAGGATACCGGCCGCTGCCACAGCAAAAGCCAGACCGAGCATAATCTTCGAAACCGTATCTTCGTCTTCCGTAGAAAGCAGCAAGTGAAATGTTATGGCGATCGCGACGACTTCGAACAACCAGTGGTAACTGTCGGCGGCAAGGTAGTACGGGCGACAATCGTGCTTGAGCCCCATGGCAATTCCATAAACACCGGCAACCAGCATGGCCGTTAAGAAGGCAAGCGCGGATCCACGAAGCTTGACCCCTTTTTGAAGGTAGACAAACCGGAAGACCGCGAAGAGCACAGCCGGCATTCCCATCGCCACAATACAAATAGCGCGAACAGGGTCCGAGTCACTGAAGAACCGGGACAGGATTCCACCCAACAGGATCAGTGACAATAGCACAGTCGTTAGTTGCGATTTGTGAATCATCCGCTGCTTCCGTTCCGCCCGAACCGTGATTTCAGAATGTCCGCCGCTTGCTCTGCGATCGCCGATCTCGAAAAACGGGATTCGATGAACTCCGGTCCTGCTTTCGAACAGGCGTTTCGATGATCGCGATCTTGCCACAGCTTCCTGATCGCATCAGCGAGTTGCTGGCCGTCGCCGGGTGGCGTAACCAGGCCCGCTCCAGATTCTGTCACGACGCGACCCGACTCGCCAGCCACCGATGCGGCGACTGGTTTGCCACAAGCCATGTACTCAAAAATTTTGACCGCCAGAATGCACTCCAGGTAGGGTTCTGGCAGCAAACTGGTAATACAGATATCGGCAGCGCTTAGCATGGCCGGGATTTCTTCCAATGGTCGTTCGCCCCAGAACTGGACATTCGACAGGTTGCGTTTCGCCACCTCCGCTTCAAGATGCTCCCGCGCAGCGCCGTTTCCGACGAAAACAAAAACAATATCATCGTCTTGCCTTAATTTTTCTGCAGCATCAATAACAACATCAAGCCCGTGCTTCAGGCCAATAGCGCCGCTGTACATGACAACAGTTTTCTCTTCGACACCATGCCCGGTTCGAATGGCACTTCGAGCCGATGCGATCGGCCGAAACAGCGTTGTGTCTGCACCATTGGGGATCACGTAAGTATCATTCGCGCGAGCTCCGCGCTGCGTCACTCTGTCCTTGAACGACTCCGTCGTGCAAAAAACGGCATTGCTACAGCGATAACCGAGCCGCTCAACCAGACCAATCACGCGCACTGGAATCGACCCGGCAGAAGCGCCGCCACAAGCGACAATTTCGTCAGGCCATAAATCACGCAAGTCAAATACCAGTTTCGCCCGCTTGATAAATGAAACAACGATCCCCACGCAGATTGGAAAAATGGGAGGTGAACTGACGATGACAACATCCGCTTTTCCTGCTCGCATGCAACTGAAAAACACGGCCGGCAAAAAGCTCAGATAACTCAGTAGTTGAATCCACTTGTTCTGGTTCCTCGGGCACGTGAGATAATGCGAACGGACAATTCGGACGCCGTCCAACTCCTCGGTCATCCAGAGCTTTTTTCTGTAACCGTCATAGACAGTGCCTGACGGATAGTTAGGCATGCCTGTCGCAACGGTCACTTCATTCCCGGCCTTCACCAGTCCCTTCGCCAGAGAAGTCAGCCGGCTGGTGGGCGCACCCATCTCCGGTGCATACATCTGCGAAATGATTAGAACCTTCAAAAAAACACTTCCTTCATATCGGCCTGGAACCAGCCGCCAAATTGCGGCATGAACGTCAAATATACCTCGCGTTCAGCCTGTTTTTCGAGCCAGCAGATCGCGACCGAATTGCATCACCTCCCCGACATTGGTCGAAGGGTGCGTCCAGACGCCAACGTAGTGTCTGGCAGCGAGCCAGAGCAATCCGAATTGAAGACAAGTCGTCAAAGTTGCGACGATTGCCAGCGGCCCCAAATCCAGCTGCCCAAGGAATCCGACAACAGCCAACATCGCCGCACCACACAAAAGATTGACGTACAACGCCTGCTGCTGATGTCCGGTAAGCATCAAGGTTAGCCCACAGGATCCGGAGAGTGAATTCACAACCTGTCCCAATGTGAGTACGAAAAGCGGTAGCGCAGATGGAGCAAACGTATTGTCGAACGCGGTTGTGCAGACCATTTCGGGAGCCAACAACAGCGGGATCGAAATCAGGACGGTCGGGATCGCCGATACGGTAGCGGTCTGCCGCAGCACCTGCTGCAGTTTTGCGATCTCTTCCTTTGCATAAAGATCAGGAACAATCGGAGTCACGAGGCTGTTCATCACCTGCAGCAAAGAGGAAACCAGAAATGCCAACCGGCGCGGAGCCAGATAGAATGCGACGCTTTCCGGCGGAAGGACATTGCCGGCAATCCACACATCCATATTGGATGTGGCATAAGTCGCGAACTGGGACATCGCCAACGCTGGAGATTCTGAAACGTACCACAACGACGTGGATCGAATATCGCCATCCCATTTCGCATGGACGCCGTGCTTCCTGAATTCGGCGTAGCAAAATCGAATCAGAATCGGTGTCAGAACTGCCAGCACCAGAATGTGAACCTCCATCACCTCGATCAGGGTTAGTTGCCGGCCCTTGCCAATGGTCGCCTTTAGAAAAACAAACACTGCGAGGGTAATGGCGATTTGAATTGGCCCGCCAGTGTTACCGGCAAAAAGCGAGGCCTTGGCGACTTGGTAGAGAGAACGCAGCACTTCCGCAAGAAACTGATGTACCGAAAGAAGAAGAATATAAACCGCAATCAGCAACGAACATTTCCAGTCAACAACCAGCCCAACGGCGGCTCCGCAAAACCTCAGCATCACAGCCGTGAGTAGCGTTGTCGCAATCAGGACGGGAATACCTACGACCAATCCTCTCCCGAAAATGTCGGATGCCTTTCCCGCCTCACCGAGCGAAAGGTGACGGCGAATGTCTCTGGGCACCAGCCGGTTGAGCCCTCCCGTTGCAAGAAAGCCGACAGCGACCGCAATCGACTGCATCAGCAGATAGTCACCAAAAGCCGCCTTTGCCATGACCCGTGCAAGGATTGCGTAGATCACCAGCACCCCAACGATGGACGAAGCACGCCCACTAAAGATACTAATTGCCCATCTTACGAGGCGCTTGGGGCCGATGTCCATTTTCTACTCTGGGGCCAAATCGGCTGGGATGATCTTCCCGGTGAGGATACGATGACTGGACGAAAACTCTAAGCCATGGGGCCAAAGAGCGAAAGTCAGATGACTTGCTACGTCCGCAGAGCACAGATTTTCACTTTCGTTTACGCTCCAAGCTTGCCAAACGGCCGAGCAGGACCTCCGCTTGCACCTCAAGCCTGACCAGTCGCAAGCCGGGCCGACCATTCGCATTCTGAACCAAATTTATGGAAAACCAGCTAATTCGAGCCTTTGTGGTTGGAAGCCCAAGATCGGGAACTACTCTTGCGCAGAGCATCCTGGCTGCACATCCCGACATTGTCGGATTCACGGAATCACATTTTTTCGTTCCCGGATTTGGCCCATGGCCTCTCGATTGCGTGCGTTTGCGTCGGGAAAGACTTGTCGCCCGAGTCGAGAAGTTCATCGAACTTAACAACCTGAATTCAGAGGATCACGCCAGGGAGATTGCCACCAGAATACGCGACTGCAGTGACGTCGGAACAGCGGTGTCACTCATTGTCGAAATGTTGGACGAAGAGGCCCGCAGCCAGGGCCTGAAAGGCTGGGTCGACAAAACGCCCGACCATGTGCGCCGGATAGCAGTCATCGAGAAGCACTGTCCGGATGCAAAGTTCATTCATATCGTTCGCAATCCCGTTAACACCATGCTTTCTCTTCGAGTCGCCAAAGATCAATGGAGCGAAAGCAAACGCTGGCTCTGGATGAGATGTTTTTCCCACTGGTACTGCTCCCTGCTGGGAACACTGCTTTACGCGAAAAACCCAAGTCACAAAATTGTTTTCTTCGAAGACGTGACTGCCCACCCTGAAGATATGTCACGCCAAATGACCGAATGGCTGAATCTTGAATGGTCGCCGGAAATATTGAATGAGAGAATCGACACTTCGCGAAGCCTTGTTCGCAAGGACGAAAAATGGAAAGCCAACAATTTCAAGCCCATTGAAAAGCGACCGGATCGCGACCCACGCGACTTGCCATTCTTTGTCCGCATCCCCGTGCAACTGAATCTTGCGTACTCTGCGATTCGCAGATGGAAGCGGGCATTGCACATGCACCCTACAGAACAACACCCTACAAACTCAATTGCCGGAGCGCCTGAAACAACGGCGGCCCAATCGACTGATGGATAAGCAACTCAGCCATGCTGCCGAAAAATTAATGAATGGCAACCGGATCCCCGTCCTCGACGGCGTCCGCGGGATTGCGATCCTGATGGTTCTCGTTTTCCATTCGATTCCACTGAAGGGCGGCAGCTTGCTGTCCACAGCTCTCATCCCGCTGGTAAAACCAATGTGGTCGGGCGTGGACCTCTTCTTCGTTTTGTCAGGCTTCCTGATCACAGGCATTCTGCTTGATACCAAACAACAGGATGGCTACTTTCAAAAATTTTACGTTCGCCGCGTTCTGCGAATCTTCCCGCTTTATTACGGCATCCTTCTGGGGCTTTTCGTTTTGATTCCCCTCGTTGCATGGCTGGGAAATCTCACGATCCTTGATAACCTCATGGCCAGCGAGTACTACTCAGCGAGCGCCGAGAAACAGCATTGGTTGTGGTTGTATCTGCACAACTTCGTGCAGGCCACAGGCGAGCATATGTACCCCGGATTTGGGCATTTTTGGTCGCTTGCCATCGAAGAACAGTTCTACATGCTGTGGCCGCTGATTGTCTTCTTTCTTCCTGTGGGGCAGCTTCGAAAACTATGCATTGCCGTCGCAGTTTTGACGCTTGCATTGCGTTTCGGAATGCTTCATTTCGGATACAGCACATGGGCGATCAGGCACATCACCTTTTGCAGGATCGACACGCTGGTTCTTGGTGGTCTCGTCGCCATAATTCTTCGCGAAGAGGGCCTCGAAAAATGGCAAAGAGCCTGGAGCTGGATCGCTGGTGTTTCAGGGCTGATTCTTGTCGGCATGATGTTTATCGATCCGCGACTGGACCGAAACGCATGGTACGTCTGCACTGTTGGGTACACAGCATGTGCTCTGCTTTTTTCGGCGCTCATGTTCTTCGTCGTACTGAAACAGGTGCCGGGCTGGGTGACGTCGATACTGGAAAGCAGCACATTATCAACGCTCGGAAAATACTCTTATGGGATTTACGTTTTCCACTGGCCATTGGTGCATGCTGTTAAAGCAGTGAGCAACCGACTGGTCGGCCCGACAAACGGGAATCCATTGATGGAAATCGGCCAATTCGTGGCAATTACGATTGTTAGCCTGATCGTCGCGTGGTTCAGCTGGATTCTGTTTGAATCCCATTGGCTGAAGCTGAAGAAGTATGTCGCGTACAACCGGGCGAGCGAAACAGTGGCCAGCTAGAACAGTTTTCCTATTGGTGTTGCGTCCTGAATTCGAACCCGCTGCGTGAGCGAGGGATATTCTGGTCACCGCGAGCTTAAAGCGAGTGCCATTGGACCAGTGCGTGCTGCTCAGATAAAACGCCAGAGCCTTTTTGGTTCGCATCAGCAGAGCTGGTGGCTTACAACATCAGTCAAACGCGACTCTAGGGCGCATTCGACTTTGGTGTAGCGTCATTTCGTCGTTCTCGCTCGGGATTCACGCCGCCCGAGACGCTACACGTCCGTGCGACCCGCACTAGCTGCCGCTGGCATTCCCGGCTAAACGGCGAGCATAGTTTTCCGCGTCGGCATCGAATGCCTTCTTCCTGGCCTTGGACGCAAAGAACCAAGTCACGCCTTCGTAAAGCGTCGCGTGCTCCAGCTTGCCAAGCCGTTTCTTTCCATCATCAAGAGCACTCACGACGCAGAAGCCATCCATCGCGGGCCAGTACTTTTGTGGATTGGCTCGAAACAGATCTCGATTCGCATCGGAAGCGAACAGCACCTGGTACCCTCGATGCTCCACCGCGATATCGACTTTTCCAATCGCAAACTTGCCAGTCTCGAGCGGTTGAACAGGACAGGCTTTCCCGTAGATCGAGAGTGCCCCGTCAGTATCCGGACCGAATTCTGACAAGTCGCCAAGGAACTGCGGGACCTTTCGATAGCCTCTGATCTCCGCGAGCACTTTCATTCGGGAATCCAGCACGATGCTCATTGGAAACCCGCGGACTCCAAACTTTTTCACGATGGAACGATGCTTTTCACCATCAAGACGTACCGCGATCAGATCGCCTGAGACCTTGGCACCGACTTCGCTGTCAGCGAACGTCTCTCCTTCCATTTTTCGACAAAAGTGACACCAGTCAGTCGAAAGATAGAGCAAGACTGGCTTTCCGTAGATCTCCGATTCTCTGGCTGCTTTCTTGAGGTCTTTTCCCCAGTCAATCGACTGTGCCCGGGCGCTTGAGTCGGCAACACAGCCAACGAAGCATGCAAGAATGAGCGGCCAGAGATTTCGAAGATTTCGAAGATTTCGATATGCCATGGGTTGTCCTCCGATCCCATTATGGCCGAACCACCGGTAAACAAAACCGCCAGAAAACCGTCATGGAACAATTGTGCTGCGGCTCACAATACAGTTCAGTGAAGGCTTTTTGGGCAAAGCGACTTACCAAATACAACGATTGCACCGAATGGGCATGGGAACGCCCCTACGAGTAGAATCAGGAGCACTACTGATTTTTCCAATTGCCACTTTTGTAGTTGGAGTTTGTTGATTCATTCGCACAACCACACCAATGGGACCATGTATCGGGAGCAATGGATTTGAAACGTGCTACGTTTTACTGCTCAAAAATCACCTAATCACGATCGCCCCTCATGCGTGCTGTCAATTCAAATTTTGAGACGACTGAGTTGCTAGAGAACACTAGCGACATAGAATCTCTGCGCGCTAAAAGGATTTTTCAAATAGCACGCGTGGCATGGGCCACTTGGCTATTCTTCGCGATTTTCTGCATGGCACGTGGCTACCACATCCCGGCTTGCGTTTGCTTTTCCGAATTCTGCCTTATCAATCTGATAATCACCGCCTATCGGGAAAGAACCAATTATCGTCAATTGATGAACATCATCCTCGGCGTCTGCTCCGTAGGGCTGTTTATCAACTCGTGCGCAGAACCGGCATTGGGCTATTCAATGCTGTTCTTTCCTATCTCCATCCTGATCGCTTCCCAGTTACTGGGCATCAAAGACGCACTGATCTGGATGTTTGTCAGTCTCTCAGTAAACATCGCCTACCTACTGACATTGAACTTTGTGGGGCGTTCTTCCCACTTCGACATCGACGAAATGGCGCTAATTTCCAGTGTCAACGTTTGCATATTCTTCTGTTGCCAACAGGGAGAAGTCCTCTATCGGGAACGCACCAATGGCCTCGTAAAACTTAGCAAGAGCCTTCGAAAAGAAGCCGAACGCCTGCGGCGTCTCGCGACGACGGATTCCCTGACGGGATTGTTCAACCGATTCAAGTTCCAACAGGATCTTGACGAACAGATTGCCCTGGCTTCGGACGAATCGAAAGTGGGACTGATTGTTGTCGATCTCGACGGATTCAAGGAAGTCAACGATACACTCGGGCATCCTGTTGGTGACGGCGTTCTTGTCACAGTCGCTGAATCTCTCGAACGCGAGTTCTCAAAGAGTGCGATTGTCGCACGCCTTGGTGGAGACGAGTTCGGCCTGATTATTCCAGATCTGACGTGTGAAAAGTACGCAAGCAGTATCGCCGAAAAAGTCTGTACCTCACTTGAGCAGCGATACGAAATCGACGGATGTCAGTTCCCTTTGGGAGCGAGCGTTGGAATCGCGATCGCACCACAGGACTCAGCTGATCCCAATGAACTGCTCGCTTTCGCCGATACCGCGATGTACTACGCGAAAGAAAACCGGCTTGGTTTCACCCGATATGAACCAGAAATGACGAATCAACTGGTTCGATTCAGGTCCACAAGGGAAAAGCTGGCAGATGCACTCGATCAAAACGAGTTTTTTCTTGTCTATCAGCCACAGGTTTCGGTCGACGGTGGCCATGTGATTGGTGTGGAAGCACTTCTTCGCTGGAAACACAACGGCGAAGTCATTTCCCCCGGAAGGTTTATTCCGTTGCTTGAAAGCAGTCAGGCGATTATTCCCGTAGGAAACTGGATCTTGCGTGAATGCTGTCGACAGTTGAGAGAATGGAACGACCTGGGGCTCCACCCGGAAATGTCGATCAACCTGAGCTCCGTCCAGCTCACAGAAGCGGACCTGGCGTCCAGTGTCGCCCGCCTGGTAGATGAATTTGCAATTGATGCCAGACAACTGGATTTCGAAATCACAGAAAGCCTGCTCGTCGAAGATGTAGAAACGACGATACAGCAACTATCGGAATTGAAAAAAGTTGGAGCCAGTATCAGCATCGACGATTTTGGAACGGGCTATTCGTCGCTGGCATATCTTCGACAATTCCCGATCGATCGTCTCAAGATTGACCGAACTTTCATCAAGGACTTCCCGGATAGCGACAACGGGATGATTGCCGCCAGCATTGTGGCTTTGGCTCATGCACTTGGACTTAAGGTTATTGCAGAAGGCGTTGAGACAACAACCCAACTCGAATTCATCAAGTCGCGAGCCTGTGATGAATACCAGGGATTCCTGTTCAGCCGGCCGATTTCCGCAGATCAGGTCACTGTCCTGATGAAACGTGAATTGGCGATCTGCCGGCAAGTATGAGCAAGCCTGCGAGAATTCATCACGAGGCCGCCATCCAAGTTACGGCGGCCTGTTTGAGGTTTTCAAATGCAGGATCGTTCGATCGATTAGAGTCGAATCTCCGTTCATGACGACTCAATTGACGGCCTATGGCCGTCTTCCCCGCGAACGCGGGGACCCACCCGAAGCGTATTAACGCTCAATCAGCAAGTGAGCTCAAAGCGGTCCAGATTCATCACTTTGCTCCACGCCGCGACAAAATCGTCAACGAACGACGAATCATCGGAAGCGTAGACCTCAGCAATGGCTCGAAGCTGCGAGTTGGAACCGAACACCAAATCGACAGCCGTACCAGTCCATTTGACTTCGCTGGCTCCGCGACTTCGCCCTTCATAGAAGTGCTCGCAACGATCAGACTTCTTCCATTCCAGGTTGTTATCCAGCAGATTCACGAAGAAGTCGTTCGTCAAAGTCTCTGGACGATCGGTAAGCACTCCAAGGCTCGATTGGCCGTGGTTCGCATTGAGCATCCGCAAGCCGCCAACCAGAACCGTCATCTCGGGCGCTGTTAACGTCAACAGGTGAGCCCGATCCAGCAGAAGCTCTTCGGACGGCCGATCGTGGTCCGGTCGTAGGTAGTTGCGAAACCCGTCTGAAGTCGGTTCGAGAACGGCAAACGATTCGACATCCGTCTGGTCCTGCGAAGAATCCGTACGTCCGGGAGTAAAGGGTACCTCGATATCGCGACCAGCTTTCTTCGCAGCCGATTCAATCGCTGCGCATCCGCCAAGAACAATCAAGTCAGCGATAGAGACTTGCTTGCCGCCCGCATTAAATTCCGACTGGACTTTCTCCAACTCCGAGATAACTTTTGCCAGTTCCGCGGGCTGGTTCACTTCCCAGCCTTTTTGCGGAGCCAGTCGAATGCGACCACCGTTGGCTCCCCCACGACGATCCGTGCCGCGGAAGGTTGACGCGGAAGCCCATGCGGTCGTAACAAGCTGCGAAATCGAGAGCGACGAATCAGTAATCTTGCTCTTGAGACTGGCGATATCGGCGCTATCAACCAACTCATGATCGACGGGTGGAATCGGGTCTTGCCACAGTTCCGGTTGAGCTGGAACTTCTGGACCAAGGCAACAGGAAAGTGGCCCCATGTCGCGATGCGTAAGCTTGTACCATGCTTTTGCAAACGCTTTGGCAAACTCGTCAGGATTTTCGTGGAAACGTTTCGAGATGGGACCGTAGACCGGATCTTCTTTCAGCGCAAGATCGGTCGTGAACATGATCGGAGCATGCGACTTTGACGAATCGTGGGCGTCGGGCACGGCATCCGCGGCGGCACCGCCTTTGGGTATCCACTGCGTTGCGCCGGCCGGACTCTTTGTCTGTTCCCAATCGTAACCGAACAGGTTCTCAAAATAGTTGTTGTCCCACTTGGCTGGCTCCACCGTCCAGGCACCTTCGAGACCACTCCCAATGGTGTCGCCTCCGCTTCCAGTCCCAAACGAATTTTTCCAGCCCAACCCTTGCTGCTCGAGACCGGCGGCTTCTGGTTCGGGGCCAACATGCTTTTCTGGATCGGCAGCACCGTGCGCCTTTCCAAACGTGTGTCCGCCCGCAATCAGTGCGACGGTTTCTTCATCGTTCATGGCCATCCGCCCAAACGTCTCGCGAATGTCACGCGCCGCAGCCAACGGGTCCGGGTTGCCATTAGGTCCTTCAGGATTCACGTAGATCAATCCCATTTGAACAGCACCGAGGGGCCCCTGAAGCTCCCGGTCGCCGCTGTAGCGCTGGTCGCCAAGCCATTCGGTTTCAGGGCCCCAGTTCACGTCGCCTTCCGGTTCCCACACGTCTTCGCGACCACCGCCGAAACCACACGTTTCAAAGCCCATGGATTCGAGAGCCACGTTTCCAGTCAGGATCATCAAGTCGGCCCACGAAATTTTTCGGCCATACTTCTGCTTGATCGGCCAGAGTAAACGACGCGCTTTGTCGAGGTTCACGTTGTCGGGCCAGCTGTTCAGCGGCGCAAAACGAAGGGTTCCCGAACGGGCACCGCCACGACCATCCGCGACGCGATAGGTGCCGGCGCTATGCCACGCCATGCGAATAAAGAACGGACCGTAGTGACCATAGTCGGCGGGCCACCATTCCTGGGAATCGGTCATCAAGTCATTGAGGTCCTTCTTGACCGACGCGAGATCGAGGCTGCTGAACTCCTTTGCGTAGTCAAATTCGGATCCCAATGGATTCGTGAGCGCTGAATTCTGATGAAGGATCTTCAAGTTTAGCTGATCAGGCCACCACGATGCATTTGACAGTGCTCCCGCAGCCGTGTGCCTTTGAGCCGGATTCAGAACGGGACATTTACTTATATCGGACACCAGTTTCTCCTTGCCTTGCGGCGAATTGGAATCAGTTCGTTGTTCAGTCTTTTTAAGTCGCTTTATCGGCGTTTCTTTTTCTGACAAGCGGGACACTTCCCCCAGTAGATCACTTCCGCTTCATCAATCTCGAAGCCCGAACTGTCGCTCGCTGTCAGACAGGGCGCTTTCCCGACGGCGCAGTCAACATCGACGGTTACACCACAGGTACGGCAAATGAGATGATGGTGATTGTCGCCCGTACGGTCTTCAAAGCGGGCTGGAGATCCCGCCGGCTGAATTCGCCGAATGAGATTTTTCTTTGACAGGATCGCCAGCGCGTCATAGACCGCCTGTTTCGAAATTGTCCCAATCTCTTTGCGCACTTTCTCCGCAACATCATCCGCCGTACTGTGCGGATGAATCGCTACGGCTCTCATGACAGCCATACGCTGGGCTGTTACCTGGACGCCGTTGTCACGTAGCAATTGTGCCAAGTCACTCATACCATCACCTTAGGAAAGATTCTGGACTTTGTCAAGAATCAGAAACAGCCCAAAATCAAACAAAAACGCCACATTTGCATGTGGCGTTTATTCTTGTCGGAAGTGAGACGCTTGAGCATCTCCGCAGGACTGCCTGGCAGCGATATGCTGCGAAGACTGGCAGCTGGATAGCGAAGACTGGCGTCGCTAGACGGCGAAGACTAGCAACGAAGGCTCGCTGGTTCAACAACCATCGTTGTGTTTGTGTCCGTATCAGTGTCGCCATCGCCATCGGCAGGCGGAGCGCATCCGACAGCACCGAAAAGCAGAAGGACCAGCATCAAAAACCATTTAGCCATGGGAAAACTCCTCATATCGTTGTTTTGGGTTCGTTGTTCGATCGAAACTTTCGCAAGCCATTACTCTTCGCCAGCGCGAAGGCTTGCCAACACAGTGTAATCTTCCAGAGTCGACGTGTCTCCGACAGATTCCTTGCCTGAAGCAATATCTTTTAGCAACCGTCGCATGATTTTACCACTCCGCGTCTTTGGCAACGATCCGGTAAAGCGGATATCGTCCGGCTGAGCCAACGCGCCGATCTCTTTTCGAACGTGCTGCTTCAACTCACTCCGCAATTCATCGGAAGGTTCGACGCCAGTGACAGTCACAAAGACCGCGACGGCCTCGCCCTTGAGCTCGTGTGGACGACCGACAGCTGCGGCTTCCGCGACGGCAGGATGGCTGACAAGAGCACTTTCAATTTCAATCGTGCTCAGTCGATGGCCGGAAACATTTAGCACATCGTCAATGCGGCCCATGATCCAGTAGTAGCCGTCTTTGTCGCAGCGGGCGTTGTCCCCTGCGAGATACTTGCCTGGCACCGCACTCCAGTATTGATCCTTGTACCGCTCGTCGTCGCCCCAGATACCACGCAGCATGCCGGGCCATGGATGCGTCATCACAAGCCAACCACCCTGCCCTGCCGCAACCTCGGCTCCGGTCTCATCAACAATCGCAGGAATAATACCTGGCAACGGCTTGGTACAACTTCCCGGCTTGGTCGCAATCGCGCCGGGCAACGGGCTCATCATGATCCCGCCCGTTTCCGTCTGCCACCAGGTATCCACGATTGGACATTTCTCATTACCGATCTTCTTGTGGTACCACATCCAGGCTTCGGGATTGATGCCCTCGCCGACGGTGCCAAGCAGTCGCAAACTCGAAAGGTCATGCTTGTCGACATGCTCATCGCCCCACTTGATAAAGGCGCGAATCGCTGTCGGAGCCGTGTAAAAGATCGTAACCTTGTGTTTTTCGACAACGTCCCAGAAACGATCCTCGGCGGGAAAGTTCGGCGCGCCTTCGAACATCACGCAAGTCGCACCTGCCGACAGCGGGCCGTAAACAATGTAGCTGTGCCCGGTGATCCAACCGCAGTCCGCGGTACACCAGTACACGTCATCTTCCTGATGATCAAAAACCCATTCAAACGTCTTCTTGGCGTACAGGTTGTATCCGGCAGTCGTATGTTTGATGCCTTTGGGTTTTCCAGTACTTCCACTCGTGTAAAGAATGAAGAGCGGTGCTTCGCTATCCAGTGGAGTCGCTGGGCAATCGGCGGAGGCCTTTTCCATTTCGTCATGCCACCAGACATCGCGACCATCCTTCATCGCGACTTCATTGCCAATCCGGCGAAGAACGAGGCACTTCTCGACGGTCGGTGATTTCTCGAGGGCTTCATCAACGGTTGCCTTGAGCGGCAGCTCTTTCCCCCGACGCCAACCGGCATCGGCAGTCACCTGGAGCTTCGCCGATGCGTCGTTGTTGCGGTCCGCAATCGCTTCCGCCGAGAATCCGGCGAAAATGACCGAATGGACGGCTCCGATGCGGGCACAAGCCAACATCAGGATCGCCAGCTCCGGAACCATCGGCATGTAAACCGAAACGACATCGCCTGGCCCGATGCCCAACGCTTTGAGCACGTTGGCGGCTTTGCAGACTTCGGCGTGTAGCTCCGCATAAGTCAACTTGATGACTTCGCCAGGTTCGCCTTCCCAGATGATGGCGGTCTTGTCTTTTCGATCCGTCGTCAGGTGCGCGTCGAGGCAGTTGTAAGATACGTTCGTTTTCCCGCCGACGAACCATTTCGCAAACGGTTCGTCCCACTCGAGCACTTTGGTGTATGGCTCGAACCAGTGAAGTTCTTCCCTGGCAAGTTTGTCCCAGAACGCGACCGGATCGGACTTGGCAGTGTCCCAGAGTTCCTGATAGGCCTCGGCCGAAGCGATTTTTGATTTCGCCTGAAACTCGCTGGGAGGTGCGAAGAGGCGATCCTCTTGCATGACCGAATCGATGCCGCCACTTTCAGACATGGAAGTCTCCTGGGATGAGTTGCCAGATGTTTGGTCCGTCATCTTAGCAAATTGGCAATGAATTTGGATGCC
>CALHZT010000058.1 GCA_938040995.1 uncultured Pirellulaceae bacterium
TCACCTACCTGCAATCCGAAAAAGTCTACGAGGCGACTTTTTCCATCTCCGCCATCATCGGCGTCAGATAAGTCGTCGTGCTATGCATGCTGGCCAGCTGTGGATACTCTTCTTCTGGAATTTGAATGCGGTATCGCTTTCGCAATTCCATCACGATGTCAAGAAAGTCCATGCTGTCGAGCTCAAGTTGATCCCGGAACGCAACCTCATCCTTGAGATTCGTTAGATCTTCATCGGGAGCAATGTCTTCAAGAATCTCGATGATTACTTCTCGAATGTCGGCTGGCGTCATACCTGAATTCTCCGCTTCTCGTCAGTCAGTTGAGGTTCGTTGATCGTCTGCTTCGTCGTGCCCGGATTGCGTGGCTATCGTCGCGACTTACGGTTTTTTAATAATCACGACAGAATTGATTCCCAACATTCCAAAGGAATTGTTGAGGACGTAATTCACATTTCCAATCTCGCGGGCTTCGTTTTTCACAAGTCCGGGAATGTCGCAATCGGGGTCAACGTTATCCACATTGATAGTTGGATGCACCACCCCGTCGTTGAATGCACCCAGGTTCCCTGCCAGTTCCAGCGCGCCCGCGGCACCCATGCAATGGCCAATGTAGCTCTTTGTATTGTTGAAATAAGTCGATTCGCAACCTTCGAACGCCGTTCGCATGCCAAGGCATTCTTGCGAATCGCCGCTCATGGTTCCAGTCGCATGTGTGCTTACGATGTCGATGTCGCCTGGGTTCAGCTTGGCCCGCTTCAGCGCCCGCGCGACGCATTGCGCCTGCCGTTCGGGATTGGGCATCACGAAATCCGTCGCGTCGGTATTCATCGCGTATCCGACAATCTCACCAATGATGGGGGCTCCGCGTTCCACCGCGTCTTCGTAACGTTCAAGGATGTATAGCCCGCCGCCTTCGGCGACGACAATCCCATTTCGGTCACGATCAAACGGACGCGAAGCTTTCGATGGATCGTCATGTTCCGCCAGCGCACCCTGACTTTTGAAGCTCGCAAAGATTCCAAACGTATGAATACTCTCTGAAACACCGCCGGCGATTGCGATATCACATTCGTCGAGCATCAGCATCTGTGCGCCTTGAATCAAACCGGCATTGCCGGCGGCACATGCTGCACCAATCGTATAGTGAGGACCAACGATCCCCATGTTCAACGCGATTTCACCCGCGGGATTGTTCGCAACCGTACGTGGGTTGTGGTGGTGCGACCAGTACGCAGTGTCGTAGTCGTAATTCTTGATCTCGTGGATCTCGTTTTCCGTCTCGACGTTTCCATGCTCGGTCACGCCGACATAGATTCCCATCCGCGACTTGTCGAGTTGCTCAAGGTCATGGCCAGCGTGCTTCAGCGCCTCATGAGCACAATAGACTCCCACTGAGCCCGCACGGGTTCCTCGCCGAATGTCGCGGCGCGCCTGATATCGTCGTGCGTCGAAATCACAGACACCAGCAAGTGTCTTACCAAAGTAACGAATCTCGTAAGGACTGACGCCGCTCTTTCCAGCGAGCAGGCTCTCTCGCAACTCATCAAACGAGTTGCCATTCGGCGCGGCGACTCCGATCCCGGTAATCACAATTCGCGACCGCAGCTTGTCGTCCCTCCTTGAGCTATCTGCGATCATACTGCTGTTCCCGAAACCGATGTGCTGTGTTTTGAATAATGATTGTGCGAAACAAATTCGTCGCCTTTGCTTCCGTTTCGAAAAAGGGAGACGACGTTTTTTGGCGAATCGCAGTCCGTCGGGCTTAACCTGAAAACGGACTACCGAGTTAACACCTGGACGCGAAAAAATACCTTTCGCGAAGCAGTGAATCGTATCGCAGCCACCCGTTACTCGCAAGGACCGGGGCGGATTAGGCGGTCCAGGCAAACCCTGACGTGAGCGCATTTTCGCCGACCGTCACCAAAGCCACCAACCGCCTGGAGTATCAGGTTCCCCGGCTGTGCTTTCCAATCTCTGCCGCCAGCCGGCGCATTCCTTCTTCCGTCGAAATTGGCGGATCATAGCCGAAGTCTTCCCTGGCTCGCGTCAAATCGAAATAATGGTCCGTCGCCAACTGAGCCGCAAGGAATCGCGTCATCCGCGGTTCCGACTGAATCCGGAACAGGCGATAAACCGACTCGAAGATCCCGCCGACTCGCACCGCCGCCGCGTATGAGATTCGTTTCTCCAATCTTGGCAGATCCGCGAGGGCAAGAATGTCGTTGATCCAGTCCCAACAGTTCACAGGTTCGCCCTGGCTGATGAAGTAGGCGCGACCGGCCACTGGTGAGTCGCCATTCAAACGGTCACACGCCTGAAGATGCGCCGCGGCAGCATTTTCCACGTACACCATGTCGACCAGATTCTTTCCGTTCCCCACGATGCGAAGCTTTCCACTCCGCGCGCGGTCCAGCAATCGCGGAATCAGGTGTCCGTCTCGAGGCCCCCAGATCAAATGGGGCCGCAAAGCACAAGTCGCCAAATTGTCGATCCCGTTCGCCGCCAACACCTTCTGTTCGGCAAGGGCTTTTGTCTCGGGATACGCACACATCCAATCCGTTGGATACGGTACGGATTCATCGACGTTCTTCTGGTCTTTCCCGTCAAACGTCACGCTTGGACTGCTGGTAAAAACCAGCCGCTTGATACCATGCTCGTGACAGCCGTCGATGACGTTGACGGTCCCCTGTGTATTGATCCCATAGAACAATTCTCTTGGGCCCCAGATGCCGGCAATCGCCGCGGTATGAAAAACCGTATCCATCGACTCGCAAGCGTCGATCACCTTTTGACGATCCTGAATATCGCCCACGACGGTCTCCGCACCGATTTCTCTCAGTGCCGGATAGTCACCACGCGAAAACGTGCGAACGAAATCGCCACGTGCCAAAAGTTGCTCGACAATGTAGCGGCCAAGAAAACCGCCACCACCTGTTACAAGGCATCGCATGACAATTGCTGCTCCGCCCAGACCGCCAGCTCTTCGCGAAAAATCTTCGCATTGTGGCGAATGTCGACGGGAAGAGACGGATGCAAAAGAATGTGTTCGGGTTTGATCGTGCCGGTCAGTCGATGGGACGCACACTGCTCGCGAATTTCACGCAGTAACGCTTCGCTCTCTTCCTCAGAATGCGGCCAGTCCTTCTTGTGCGGTTCACAAATCATGATCGGAGTTTGCGATCCGGCAGCACCGACGCCGACCAGCGCTGACCGAAAAACCTTCGGCAGTTGATTCGTAATGGCTTCACAACAAACCGTATACATCGTGCCATTTTCGGTCAGGACACGATGCGCTTTGCGACCGCAGAACCAGAAGCGCCCGTCGTCATCGAAATAGCCGACATCGCCCATCCGATGCCAGACTTGACCATTTTCCGCGATCTTCGCGAGTCGATTCGTTTCCACGCGAGTCACATATTCACGCGTCACCACGGGACCATGCACAATCAACTCGCCAATCTCACCGGTCGGCAATGGCTGGGCATCGTCTATCGTTTCGATCGGCCCCTCGACGACTTTGATGACTTTCCATTCGATCCCTGAGTAATTCTTCCCAACGCAGGTCCCGGCACCATCTGCGGTTTGTTTTGCGGTTTCATTGAGGACTTCGCTGGCAGAAATCGATGCAACCGGCAACGCTTCCGTCGCACCATACGGTGTGTAGATCTCACCGTCATCTGCGATCGCACGTTTCATTTTCGCCAACACAGCCGGAGGGACCGGTGCACCCGCGGAAAGAACCCGCTTCAGGGTTGGCAACACGATATCATGCTTCTCACAATAGTCGCCGACAACATTCCACACCGCCGGCGACGCAAACGACTGAGTCACATTCCAGTCGCGAACTGCAGAAACGATCGCATCGGGATCCACCGACGCGGGACGCGATGCATCCATGTCCGGGATGATCGTCGTCATCCCCATCGCACTGTTGAACAAACCAAACAGCGGAAAGCCAGCAAGGTCGATTCCGCCCGGTTGAATGTTGTAGCGGTCACGGATCTGCTCAACCTGGTGGTCAAAGTTTCGATGCTGATACAGAACCCCTTTGGGAGGCCCCGTGCTACCAGTCGTAAAAATAATCGCGGCGGAATCATCGGCAGCGGTAGCCACCGGTTGAAAATCACCAATTGTTGTTTCTCTCAGTTCGGCAACCGTTGGACCACGCCAGAACCACCGCCGCCCAACCGTTACATTCATGGTGGCATTAGGGAACCGCCGTCGATGGATCAGTCGCGCGAGATGAGCCATCGGGATCGCGACGAATCCGTGCGGGTCGGCGGCTTCGAGGCAGTTGACAAGATTCTTCTTGCCCATCCCGGGATCGATCAGGATGCTCACCGCACCAGCTTTGAAAAGTGCGAATGTCAGCGAGACGAAGTCGATGCCAGGCTTTACGAGCAACGCAATGCGAGTCCCCGGTCGCAGGCCGTAGCTGATCATCCCAGCCGCCATTCGCGAACTATCTTCGTCGAGCTCCGCAAACGTCATCGAGCGATACTCGTACTTGCCGTCGACTTTTCCGGTCGGCATCACCAGCGCGGTGGCATCAGGAGTCGCTTTTGCCATCGCACTCAAACGACTGGCAATATTGATTCGGCGTCGAAGGCCGATTCGCGAGGCTATGGCAGAGGTGGTGCTCATCCAGCTTCCGGGCTATTCCATGATTGGCAACTTTCAACTTAGCGCTGATTCTCGCCTCCCGCAAGCGTTTCTGTATAACGAATCACCTTTTCCGCGATATCGACTGACAGCACTTTCGACAAAGCTTTCCAGCCGGGAACGGCGTTCACCTCCAAACCGTACAATCGCCCATCTTTGCCAGGCAGCAGATCGAGGGCACAAATCGGGGCCCCGATGGCATCGACGGCTCGCATCGCCAGCGACCGCAGCTGATCGGTGATTTCCAGTGGCTCGCCCCTCGCTCCGAGGCTAATATTCGTCCGCCAATCGTTGGGGTTTACCCTTCTCATCCCAAAGACTTCGCCGCCGATGACGAACAGTCGCAGGTCAGCCCCTTCATGCGGAATGAACTTCTGCAGGTAGATGATCGACCCAAGCTGTTCGAGCAACCGGAACGAACGAAATGCAAATGCCTCATCAGCGATGCGCGTGATCCCGCGGCCTTCGCCGCCGAAGAGCGGTTTCACCACCACATCGCCGTCGAGTTTTTCAAACGCAGCCATCGCTTCATCGGACGTTTGACACGAAATGGTTTCTGGAACATCGAACCCCGCCGATTGTAGCTTGGCAAGGCAAAGAAACTTATCGATCGCCGTCTCGAGGGCTCGTGGCGGATTGATGACAGTTTGACCGGCGGCTTCGCAGCGCTGCAGAACATCCATGCGAAAGATGATTTGCTCCAGCGTTCCCGGCGGCATCGAGCGCACGATGATTGCATCGTAGTCCTGAAGCTTCAACCGCGCATCGCCATCAGCTTCGCTACCGTCAATCTCTTGCGGCGTCCAACTTGTCAGGCCCTCGTTGTCGATCGACGAAGCCATCTGCGTGAACGGAACAGAATCCACTGAAACGGTTGGTTGGTGCGCCCCACGTTGGCTCGCCGCACGACGAAGGTCATTCAAGTACCAGCTGGTTGGCGAGCCGAGAACGGCGATGCTAAAAGTCTGATTGGTCACGCTGCGAGTTTAACCTTGCCTGGAAATCAATACGGAATCACGCCACCCGCTCGTATCGTTAGCGGGAGGGCGCGGCTCGTTCGAGCCGCTGAATCGGGTCGGGAGG
>CALHZT010000059.1 GCA_938040995.1 uncultured Pirellulaceae bacterium
GCCGCAATGATGGAACGGAGCTAATCATTCTTGTTCTTTAGTCTCGGTAAAAGGTGTATCCAAAGTTTGTAGTGCCGGCTTTAGCCGGAAATGTAACGATCCGTCCAAAGGCCAGCACTGCTCAATCAATTTAAATTTCCACGTCAAAGGATGATCCCAAAAAACCCAAAGTCGTCCAACGAAAATCGTTTCTAACCGTTCACGGATCTTGACGTTTCCTCAGGTTCGAGAGGGTCAGGCACAAATTTTCGGCGTTTGTCCGCAAAGCGAAATAAGTCAACTTGCCGCCGAAAAATTGAGCCAGACCCTTGCCCGCTTGGACGGTGACAGTTGTTTTTACTGCAAGGATCTTTAACAAGATCCACTACGAAATTTCCAGCCGTCATCCCTCGATATCGCCGCATTCCTCCATTTGTCATCACTCGTGCGTCTGAGCCGGAGATTGTGGTACGTATTGATTTGGGTCCGACGGCGGAATGTTGTTGTCCGGGTTACCTTCAAACCACATCATGTTCCTGATCGGCTTGGCAATTTCCAGCAATCGCTCGAGCAACTCTGCATTCGTCGTGGTTTCCAGAGCTTTGACATTTCTCGCCACCCTCGAGGCAGTCGACATGCCGACCACGTTGGTTGCAACATGCGGATTGTCGACCGCGTACTTGAGCGCGACCGTGGCGAGATCCGTATCGTATTCCTTGCAGATGGCGGCTAATTCTTTGACGCCGGCTTTCACGGCATCCGGGCTGCGGTGCCACTTCGGTGGCGGATTGTCCGTCAGCAAGCCCTGCAACAGCGGCGAGCAAGTCATCAAGCCGATCCCTTTCTCGCGACACAGTTCCGCGAGTTCCGTTTCCATCTCGTCTTCGATCAGCGTGCAGTGTCCCCAAGAAAGGAGCGTATCAAACTGGCCGGTGGCTTCGGTGACTTTTCGCAGGTAGCGAACGGGCAATCCGGTAATGCCAACGAATCTCGCCTTGCCGGACTCTTTCAGCTTCATCGCAGCCGGGATCGTCCCATTGACGACTTGCTCGAACGTCCCGAACTCCACATCGTGAATTTGAAACACATCGATGTAATCGGTTTTCAGTCGCGATAGAGATTCGTCCATACTCGCGGCGACCCGCTCCGCTGAGAAATCAAAGACGTCGAATTTGTCCCGGCAGCACTTGGTCGCGATAATCACATCGTCGCGTCGCCCTTCGAGGGCTTCACCCAGTCGTTTTTCAGCGAGAGTAAATCCATAAAGCGGCGCGACGTCGAAATAGTTGATGCCGGCATCGATCGCCGCGTGCACACTCCTGGTGCCTTCCGATTCGTCAATGTCGCGGTAGATGTTCCCGAGCGACGCGGCTCCATAGCCGAGTTTGGATATCTCCAGCCCGGTGTTTCCCAGCGTTCGGCGTTCCATGATTTGTCAGTCCTCATCACGTGTTACAAGCTCCGTATTTTACACGAGTTGCAGGGCGGTTTCATGGGGGTGACCGAAGCAGCTGAAATTACTGCCGGGATTTGCAGGATGTGGCTGTATCAGTACCAAGCCAACAGGCGAAAACGGATTCATGATTGCATTAACACTGCGCCACAGAGCGATCCACCGTACCGGGGAACCGTTTTCCAACAACGCCTCGCGTAGTCGCAAATAAACGATGCCCTAAACCGACCTTACCAATTAACAGTGAGAGAAAAACATAAAGACCCCAATGTGCCGGCACTTGAAGGATGCTGTACCACCATTCCGATCGAGTTCTACGATAGACGGCGCAAGAGTCGTTATGAATCAGCCAATTTCCATCTGGTGAAAATTGCAAACACCGTGTGCCAACAACAGTGCCCAAGCAACGGCCACCTTTAAGATAAGTCAGACTCTTACCGGTCCTCCCATCCATAATCAAGACAGGCCCTGCTCCCGCAACTGGAGCCGCGATCCGATCACCCGACGGCGAGAAGGTGTGTGCGCCTCCATCCAATTTTGCAATCTCTTTACAATCCTTGTCCAACAAGTAGGCAATATTCCAGGCCTTCCGCGTGGGGCCAACGGCTGGTGTTGTGTACGTCACGCAAAATCGCGAGCTATCCGGCGACCATGTCACCCCTTGAAGTTGATGGAAGTCGCTTCGTTGCCATTCTGCAAGTTTCTTGCACGGAACCGTGCTCCAAATGCTGACACCACGGTTAGTCGGAATCACCACGAATTCTTCATTCGGGGAGAATGAGGCGCGGCCGAGATAAGGATGCGATGGCCCGAAAGGCATAGTCCCAACCTGGCGATTCATTTCAACATCCCATAGCACGATTTCTCCAACGGACTTCTCATCGACGAAGTCATGATAATAATTTGCGAGATAACGCCCTTTTGGCGACAACGACGGAATGCAGCGCGGCATCCCGGAAGGATTTATCACGATACAAATGGGTTCAGGCGAATCAGTTGCATATACACCAACATCCTGATACGAATCGCCGGATTTGGCTGTGAATCTAACGCCAGAGTCGCTGACCATCCCGCCACCTGACCAAGACCGGACAACTGCTCCGGTGTTCCAGTCGTAGAGGTACGTATCGTCACGCCACCCGACAACAAGCAAGCGTTCGCTGTCTTTCGAAAATGCCAACTTGTATGTCCAGCGGCCGGGGCCTTTCGCGACTGCTTCTCGAGGAGGCATATCCAGCGTCTGCAAGTGCTTCCCTGTCTTTGTCTCTCGTATTTCGATCGACGTCCCCTGGCTCGCAGCCACAAAATTTCCATCAGGCGACATCGCGACATTCGCTTCGCCTCCACCAAAACGATGAACTTCTACCCACGGGCCGCCTAACGTCCAGAGCGAAATCCAGCAGGCAATGAATCCAAGAAGAGCCAGCAATGCACTCAGCTGGAAAACCGGAAATTTGCGATTTGCCAGGAAGCTGCACAGCTTTGCAAACGTTAGAAGTATCAAGAACGCAATTGCCAAGGTGCCTATGTTTGGCCATCGAGCGGCGAGCACTGCGATTCCAAGTCCGCAAGTGATCCAACCGGCCAGTTGGCGAGCATTTTGCGAGTGCACTACCATGTTGTTTCCCTTGATTCTCCGGCCTCTGAGCTTCTCGGACGAAGCTTCACTACAGTGCGGTCCGCCGTATCAGCAGCAGCCGAAAGCCTATCAGCCCACCCCCGGGTGACTCTTTCGCCATGATGCGCATCGTGCCCTTCCCTGCATCCAGCCGGGCGGCTCCCTTCGCGAACTTCCACGTTTTCACATACGACTCGGTGCGAGGAAAGCGGTCATGCTCTGCGCCGCGATCTTTGGCAGGGTTCGCCGTTTTTATTTCAATGACCGGTGACTCGGAAATTCGACCGTCGTCATACTCGACCACGACCGAATACGTGCTGCCGACTGCGCTGTCATCGCACGCATAGTACAACTCCAGTTCGTAGTCGCCAGTGCGATCAATCGCGACTGGCCAATGGATAGAATCCGTCGTGTCCGTCCATTCCGTGAAGTAGCTGCAATTGGCGTGGATGCTACTCCGCTTGATACTGCCGGTCGCTTTTGCGTCGCGAGCCGGTAGGTGCGTCGCCACGCTTGGATTGGCATCGATCAGGTACGGGCGTGGATCCTGCTTCCAGTCCGGCGATTTGATCTTCATGTCCGCAATCCACTTGTCGCGAGCCGCCACCATTCGCTGCGCTACATCGCTCTGCTCTGCGGATACATCGATTCGCTGCCCGGGATCGTCCACCATGTTGTAGAGCTTGCCTTTGTGGTCCAGTCGATAATCCTGCGAGCGCACGCTGACTCGGCCGCCCCAGTGGCTGAAGAGGTAGCGAGCCCCCCAGAGGTTATTCAAGTAGGGATCAGGGGTGATCAACGGTTGCAAGTTGCGCCCATCAATAGGCTTTGATTTCTTCCCGGCGTCAGGAGAATCGGACGACGGCTCCGGCGCGACGTTTGCCATTGCCGTCAATGTTGGCAACAAATCAATTGCACCGGCGATGTCTTTGACGACGGCTCCCGGCTGAATCTTTGCCGGCCAGCGGATGAACATGGGACTGCGGACTCCGCCTTCGTCCGTCGAGCCTTTGGTGCCTCGCATATCGCCATTAAACCGATGCCCGTTCGGACCGTTGTCGCAGAAGAAGACAACAATCGTGTCCCTTGCGACGTTGCTTGCTTCCAGCTGATCGAGCAAGCGGCCAATGTTCCAGTCAAGATTCTCGCACATCGCCAGCGCTGCGCGCGTATGCTCAATCTTCTCCTTTCCGGCGCCTCGATTATCGCGGAGCAATTGGCGTTCGCGGACGGGATCGAACCAACGATCGGGAACTTGCATCGGTGAGTGAGGCGTGTTGTACGCGACGTAGGCGAAAAACGGCTTGGCCTTCCCTGCGACCGCTTCCGTTGTTTGCGACTTGATAAATTCGATGGCATGACCAGTCAAATCGTCGGACAGGTAACCCTTGCCAGTCACAATGCTCCCGTCGTGATCCAGCATCGGATCGAAGTAGCTGCCCCAATGCCCGGACGTAAAACCATAGAATTGCTCGAACCCGCGACGGAGCGGATGGTACCTGGACTGGCTGCCGTTGTGCCATTTTCCAAACATCGCTGTCGCGTAACCGGCATCGCGAAACCGATCGGCAATGGTGACTTCGTCGGTGTTCATCCGTTCGTCGCCGGCCGTCACGCCTCGAACACCCGATCGCGGATGGTATCGACCGGTAAGAAACTCGGCTCGAGTCGGTGAACAAACGGGACACACAAAAAAGCGGTCGAACGAAATGCCGTCTTTGGCGAGGGAATCAATTCTCGGCGTCTTGATCGCGGTGTTCCCGTGCAGACTGAGGTCTCCCCAACCCTGATCATCGGTCAGGATCACAAGTACGTTGGGCGACTCGCCGGTATCACTTTCCGCCGTCGCCGACGTTGCTATTTGCACCGGCGAATACCACGGAAAAAGAACCGCAAGGACAGTTAGCAAACGAAGCCGATGTTTCATAACGAATCCAGTCACTATTGAACGCGAGCCTGTAGCAACCTGCGGGCGAGTTGCCTGCGGGGTCTGATTGAGACACCGTGAAATGGTCGACCAATTTGAGTAACATAGCGGATCGGTTTTGAGAAAATTCAATTGAGGAAACAGGAATGAGCGATCTTTTTGATCTTTCTGGCAAAGTTGCCGTGGTGATCGGCGGTACCGGCGTACTTGGTGGAGCAATGGCGGATGCTTTGGCAGCCCAGAATGCCGCC
>CALHZT010000060.1 GCA_938040995.1 uncultured Pirellulaceae bacterium
CTAAGGCTCCGACCCTCCTCACGCGACGCGTGGTATGCCCTGCTCATTCTTCGCATGCCACCACTGCGTCGGAGGAGGGTTGCATGGGGCGAGCCGCCGAGGCCAGGCAAGCGGCTGCAATAAATCTGGCGTGAGCACAAATGCCACTCAACATTGAATTTACAACACCCCAGCCAGGCCCTTGCCCGAGTGAACGGTTACCAAAAAAAGTCGCCACCCGTTTTCACGCGTGGCGACCTGTCTGGATGTTGCAAGCAGCTCGATCTATCGACGGCGAACGGCGAGTAAGCCAATCATGCCGAAGACTGCCATCAAGCCTGTAGCTGGTTCTGGCACAACGGATCCTGGTGTTGGAGCGCCCCAGCCAGCCGCCGAGTAGGTCTGACCTTCGACTTGCGAAGCCGCTGGATACACAAGGATGCTGACGATGTCATCATTCGAAGCCGGCGTGCCAACCCAGAGTGCCGCACCATCTTCGCCGCTGCTGCTCAAGCCGCTACCTGAGTACGATCCGACTTGTCCCAAATAGTCGGGGAACTCGGTCAGGAACTGTGCGATACCGTTTTCGCCCGAAGGATCAGGGAAAGCGTCATCGTGATTGACGAAGATCACGGATTCGCCTGGAGCGATTGAGGTGACGCCAGAAATTGGATCGGCGTTCTCAAAGTTTGGCTCGTTGTCGTCGTAGTGCAGAATTCCGTCAGCTTCGGCCCAAGCCGTGTCGCCCAGGTTGGTGACTTCGATCCATTCAACGTCATCGGGTTCATCGGGATCAGCAAAGTCGGTCCCGAATGGATCGACTTCGGTGATTTGCAGATCAAACTGCGCGAACGCAGGTGCGCCGAGAACCATGAAGGTCAGAGCAAGGACAAGAATGGATCGAGTCAATTTCATCAGTTTCTTCCTCAAGAAATGGGAATGCAGGGATTGCCTTATAGGCACAAAAAAACACTTAGCCTCGACATTGACGACATGAAGCATGTCATGAATGGCGAAACTAAGTGTTTTGGTTTGGCTGCTACCTTGTTCAAATAAATGGGCCGAAGATTTGAATTCGGCACCGTAGTGCCGTCGCCGACATTGTGAATAGCAAGCACAGATGGTCAACCGGGAAATTCGCTCCTTAATCTAGAATTAACCGTTTCGTAGCCATCTTAACTGGTTCATAACAATGCGAGCCATTTCGAGTCATTTCGCCGCCGAAACAACCAGTGATTGTGAGGGCGCAAAAAACAACCGGGCCCCTGTTCCCAGAGCCCGGTTGCGGATCACTACTGTCTTACTGTCGATTGGCGAGTGCTACTCGGCAGCTTTGTCTTCGGCGGGAGCGTCTGGTACCGCGTCAGTTGCTGCTTCGGCAGCAGGAGCTTCAGCTGATTCTGCAGGAGCGCTATCGTAGATGACTTCGCTAGTGCTCACAGCTGTCGCCTGAACGCCTTCGCTCGAACCTTCAGTTTCGGCAGTTTCGACGACTTTATCCGAACCTTCGACAACCCATTCGCCTGGATTAAGGGCTGGAGCACCGAGGTAGGACGAGGTGTCGCCCACGGGAGCCGCTGGGACTTCGGAAGCCGGCGATTCGATCACGCCTTCGATAACATTTCCATCAGCGGCTGGAGCCGATTCCATGACTGGAGCGCTTTCGATGACGGCGCCTTCCGTCACAGGAGCCGATTCCACGACTGGAGCGCTTTCGATAACTACGTTGCCCGACGTGTAGCTCATGTCGCCAGATTCAACAACGACACCATTTCCACATCCGCAATCGGCCTGAGCAGGCGCTGCAACGAATTCGCTTCCGCCTTCGTAAACCACGGCGTCAGATGAAGCAGCTGGAACCACGGTATAGTCGGCAGCGGCAGGTGTTGGCTCAAACGTAGCTGCAGACGAAACAGCAACAGGTGCTGGCTCGAACGTACCTGTAACAGCAGCAGAATCGCCACAGCTTCCACAGCACGATGCTGCAGGAGCAGGTGCACAGCTCGCCGGTGCCGGTGCACAACAACTCGCAGCAGGTGCAGGTGCACAGCAACGACGCTGTCCACAACCGCTACGACGTTGGCCGCAACCGCAGCGACGCTGGCCACAACCGCAACGACGTGCTGGCTTGCACGTGGGTGCCGAACAACATTGCGGCTGGGCTGGCTGGCAACATGAACGTTGCTGGCAGCAGCTACGACGACGCAAACCGGCTTCAGCGCTTAAATCGCCGAACATCAGAAAGACCGCACATACGATCACAAGAATATTTCTCATCAAAAGTCTCCAACATGGAATGTGTAAAAAATAGGCTCGCACATCCATGCTGCAGGCCAAAGAAAGTCGTTCAATTAGGTAAACAAGATAGATTGGTGAAACTTCGAGGTCAACGGCTTTTGTGCGGTTTAGTGGCCTATCGACTGGCTATTTCAGGTCGCCGAGGTTTCGGGCAGGTTACGGGCAGAAAACCCTCGAAAAAAGGGCGACTATTTGAGAACCAAGCGGACCACACTTCTTTAGCGGACCATACTTTTTGGCGACTCAAAGCTGTAAACGTCACCTTGCCCGTTCTGATGGACGATTCCAGCGACTCGCCACCCCGGCACTTCGCGGCGCAGGACAATGGATAGAGATCCTGCATCGGTCCAGGTGCATGCCACATGAGCCGTCTGGTTACCTTCACCGTACTCTGTCGCCCCGATGTGGAAAAATGCGGCAGGATCACCTTTTCCGACCGGTTGGAGTCCCTCGCCCGCCAAGGCGTGCTTCGCGGCAAATGTTAGCAGTTCTCCGGCCGTCGA
Organism: uncultured Pirellulaceae bacterium; assembly: GCA_938040995.1. GTDB lineage: Bacteria > Planctomycetota > Planctomycetia > Pirellulales > Pirellulaceae > CALHZT01. Next base: position 2,781 of record CALHZT010000060.1, read on the forward strand.
GGCGTCGCCCAGCTTGATCGACTCCATGAAGGCCCGCGCTACCGCTGGAGCTTTGTCATGGTCAACTTTGGCCAAGTCGACAACATTTCGGTTTCCCAACGGCCCCGGCGAGACAAGTCGGGGCATTTCATCGGAGATTTGCGGCTGGCCAGCCTGACCGGCACGTTCACCGGCAACGATCGAGCGAAATCGGTCGGCCAGATTGCCGAATGCCGACTTTGCACGTTGCTGAACATCAGCCGTTCCACGAAAGTCGCCATGCCCGCTTCCGAGAAAGCAAGCCACAATGGCGACCGCGGCGATGAACAGGAACTTCAGAAGTTTCATGGCGAGAGTGTCCCGAAATGTCGGGAATCACGTCAAGCCGGACAACGCGTGCAAGCATCGATGAAGACACCAAATGCGGCGAATGAAATCCCTACGTGTACCGTCGCCAACAAATCATGCTGGCAACGGACATCTGGCACCGGATCAGGAAACCGTTAACCAAGTCCCCGGTCGGCAGCATCCTGCTCTTTTCGGTACATCGCAAGTTCGGTTTCGAACGTGTCGACACCAATTCGGTATTCCGGACTTGCGTCGCTATGCTTGGTGCAATGAGCCGCAATGGCACGGAACAGGAATTTGAACATGTGACGTGGAACACGCAGCGTCTGAAGTGATTCGAACAGTCGCGTTTCCGAAATGTCGTTCGAAACGAGGTCCGACAGCTTTGGTGCGTTCTCTTCATCGCAACAGGCCGCGAGGCGAGCGTTGGCCACATCGAACAACGCCTGCCCGGTCCAGTTGAGCGTCGGCACCATGTTCTGCTTGTCCAGTCGGGCTCGCTGATAAAAGTCGCGATCTTCGCGGTCGATGTATTCGGTCAGTTCTTTCGGCAACAGGAACTTGATCCCAAGTCCTTCCTGCTTGAGAAACTTGTTGTCGAGCATCGGCCAGATAAACGCACGCATGGCTTCGGTCGAACCAGTAATCAGATGCGGTTCGTCAATTCGATCAACCAGCACGCACAATCCCGAAAAGCCAAGCGACTTGAGAATGCCCTGCAGTTTGGACAGGAGCGTGTAGCGGTCGTCCGTTCGATCCTTGTTCGGTAGCGACTGGCGAGCCAGTTGCGATCCGCTGAACTTCATGAGCGACCGACTGAGAGGAAGCGGGCGTCGTTCGAGAACACGCATCCGCTTCGAGATACTCGATGCGGTCATGAAGCGTGAAGCGCTACGCCAGAGCCACGGTATCCACGCGAGGATCACGGCACCGAGGTACGCCCACCAGTAGGGCTTAAAGCAGGTATCCCAGTGAGCGAAAGCCGCCTCGGCGTCTTCGCCATCTCCGCCGCCTTTGGCGTCCATTACCAGCAAAATGATCATCGCGGCGACCACGCCGAGAGTGACTTTGGTGGCGAGACTGAAGGGCCACCAGCTCTGCCACGATCCGCCACCAATCCGGAACCGCAGTCGGTTCCATCTTGTCGGCAGCGGAGCGGATTTTGCATTGTCGTAGCACGACGCCAGCAACATCAAGTCACGTCGCTGATAAGAATCCAGCCGCTTTCGAATACCCTTGGGCATCTGGTGCCCGTCTTCGGTATTGGCCGCTTCTTCCTTCTTCGTCTTGATACCCGACGTCTTTTTGGATGGTTTGCCATCAATGATCTTCGAAACCAGTTTGGTCACCGCCAACGACATGATGGCATCCATGTGATCCCAAAGCTGAAACTGGCTGAGGATCTTTTCGGGCTGCTTCGAGCGAATTCGCGATCGCTCTTTGAACTGGTCGAGAAACGGATTCAGGTCATCGTAAGAAACGGTAAAGCAGCGTTTCTCGGGATTCTCAAGATTGAATGCTTCGATGTGTTCTTCGACTTGCAAACGCAACGCGGTCTTACCAGCGCCTTTTTCGCCGAAGACAATCGAAGTCGACGGGTCACTTGGGTTCCCGTAAACCTTGTCCCAGGCCGGATGGTAAGTGTTCGAGATGCAATGATCCTTGAACACTTCATCCGTTTGCGCGTCTTCTTCCGCGAAAGGATTCGTTCTGATTTTGTGTTTGGCGAGGAAATCCGAAAGCTTCATCGGTCGGTTCTCTAATCTCTAAAAAAATCGCTGTAACTATTTACGAAAGCAGCCTGTTAACTTTTGGTCTTCAGGCTGTTCACAAAATCCCGAAACGCCTTTTCCTGCGAATCGACGGTCTTCTTTGGTCCATAGAACTTCAGGAAGAACTGGCCCTGATCTTCAACACTGACAATCGCGGCCAACATTCGATAGCCGGCTTCTTCGACTTTGGGGCCGAACGGACCGCGTGGTTGATCGAGAAACGTCCCGCTGATGTCGACGATATGAGTCGTCATTCCGTCCGTGGACGTTTTCTTGATTGCGGCCACGTCGTCAATCGACTTACCGTCCGGCGGCAAAAACTGTTTTTTCCATCGCGCGATGTTCGCCTCGACTGAGCCCATCGCCGCCATCACGGTAATTCGCCCGGCTTTCGGATCGCCTTTCACGGGCTTCACCGAAAACTCGTGGGCGATGATGTTGGAGCGGGGCTTTTTCCGTGTCCATGATTTCGCAGCCGTAAACTCAACCGCGCCATCCTTGAGCGGAACAGACAAATCGACTGGTTCATCACCAGCAGCTTCGTCCGCGCTTTCGTCCGCACCTTCTTTGGCATCGTCCGTTGATTCGGCAGTCGCTGGTTCCTGTTTCGCGGCTTCGGTGGTTGATTGCGAACTCGCAATTTCAACCGGCATGAAGATGCCTGCCGCGAGGATAGTAATGAGGAACGATACGATTTGTTTCATGGCTATTTTCAGAAAATCGGGAGCTCAACGCGGCCCGTTGTCAGTTTCAAATCTGGCCAGTCATCATTGCCAGGCCGGCTCCGATTGCAAGAACCAGACCGGTCAGCACCAGCAAAATCACCATCGCCGGTTTCCAACTTGATCGACTCGACCGGGCGGCAACAATTCTTCTGCCATCCGTTGCTTCGATGATTGGTCCAACCGATGCTCCGCCGGCCGCAATTGGCGCCGTCGGAATTCCATCGGGGCGACCCTCCTGGCGAGTCAAAATACTACTCCCCGGCTGCCAATCCGACCACCCGTCGCGCCAAACGAGGTAGTTTGGCAAGATTCTTCCTTCGGCGACCCACGTCTGGATTATGTCTCCGGTGGCCGGTCCGAATCGCTCTCCTGCCTTATCCCCTTCGGTTGCCTGGACGTACCACACTGTTTGCGGGGAAAAGTCGTCATGCCGAACAGGAACATCGCCTGCGCTTCCAACGTTAGCTTGCTGTAGCGGTCCTTGAGCCGTTTCGGCAGAGGGTCTTCCCAAATCAACAACCGCTGGTTGTTGCGCCGGACTGGCATCGTCTCGGGGTACAGCCGTCAGTGGCACATCCGTCGATTCCAAAGGAATGCGGAATCTGGCGCCGCAATCCGGGCAAAGGCCGTGGTGGCCTGCCAAATGCGACTTGAGATTTAGCCGATGGCCGTTTGGGCAAACAACACGAATCCCCATTTGATATTCCGACCGAAGAAGGGTGCCTGAAACGCTCTTTTCGTGCCAATTTCGGGCATAGCGACTTTGCAAACCGCTTCCGATGGCTGTTCGGGCATAATTATAGCGGCTTGCCACATTTCCCGTCAGAATGCATCATCTACGCTTCAATCTGGTGATTTTGCGTTTTCTGGGTATCTGTTTCGGCAGTGTATTGGCGACTATAGGCGGCGGACGCTTGTGCCGATGAACATACTTGAGAGAATCTGCTTTTCACTGCAAACCTTTTCGCTGGCGGGCAAAGCCGGGAGACCATGAATGTCGGACGACGCTCAAGATCCTCAAGTCGATCAAGACGACCAAGATGAACGCGAACTACCTATCGAAATCCCATTCGTAGGTGATCTTACCGACAACGAAGGCGAACTCACCGAACGGCTTCTCAGCGTTCCGCCAGGCGGTGAATGCACACTCTTTATCGACTCGCCAGGTGGAAGCCCCTATTGCGCGGTCTCGCTCACAACGCTCATGATTCTACGCGGCGTCAAAGCCACCGGAATTGTCGCGGGCGAATGCTCCTCCGCAGCGCTGTGGCCTTTTGCGGCTTGCCAGCGTCGAATCGTAACGCCCTACAGCGTGATGCTGTTTCACCCCATGAAGTGGCAAAGCGAAGAGCACGTCGGTCTAGCCGAAGCCGCCGAGTGGGCTCGCCACTTTGGCGATCTCGAAATGGACATGGACAAACTGTTGGCTAACCTGTTCGGAATGGACACCAGCGAACTCGAGAAGTGGATCCGCCCGGGTCGCTACGTCGGTGGCAAAGAAGTCGCCGAAGCCGGCATGGCCGAGCTGGTCGATCTCGACGCGATTATCAAACGCAAAAACGGCTAAGTCGTTCCTGGCCAGATTTTCCTCCGTCTTTCCCGCGCAGGCGGGAATCCATTGAATCGGCTTGGCTTTTTGATGCAGGGAAAGACATTGAGCGTTAACACGCTTTGAGTGGGTCCCCGCGTTCGCGGGGAAGACGACCATAGGCCGTCAATTGAGTCGTCATGAACGGAGATTCGACACGAATTGATCGAACGATCATCATCCGTACCCGCCAGATCTTCAAGATATTCCAAACAGCTGACCATCGCGACTGACTTGATTCAGTTGCGATTTTTTTGTGGTCGGATCAGATTGCCGCTATCGCCGCCGGACTTTCAGCATGGAAATTGCAGCCAACAGCAGCATTCCGAATGCGCCCGGCTCTGGAATGACGCGAAAAGCGCCACTCGCCGCAGCGTCACCCACGGTGAAAAGGGTCTCGCCAGGAGTATCAATTGTGAAGTTCATGACAGCTTCCATTTTCACATTGCCATCGGTATCCCGAAAGTCATCCACGCCGAAGCCTGGCGTGAGTTGCAACAACGGCACAGGTTCTTCGGTAATCGGTAAGAAGCTTCCTGCGATGGCAACCCCTTCAAGTAGCACCGAGTCTCCGAAAATCAAGCTTCGCCACGCAATACCGTTACCGAACTCAGGAAGTAATGAATCGACGGTGGTGCCTTGAGGCGCTGTTATCAGTAACTGGATCAAGCCAATGTCATCGCCCAGCAGGGTTAAATTGTCTGCCGATTCAACAATACCGTTTGGGCCAGCGTTCTCGACGTACAAGATCCCATCAGCAGGGTCGTAAGCGAACGAAGGATTGAGAACTTCACCCGAGTTTGGGTTGAGCGGTGTTTCGCCTCCTTGCAGGGCCCACTGAGAAAAGGCGGTACCAGCCATAGACAGCACAAGGATGATACCAATAAGACTTTTCGCGATTCCAGGCATTAGATTCTTCTCTACAAAATGAGATGCGAGGGCAACATGAGCGCACGAAAAATGCGTGAGCCAGACTTGCCAGTTGGTGAGTCTGATTCACGCGTTTTTGTTGTTCGGCAGTGGCGTTTCCTCGAGAGCGTCCGCATCAAAGAATGGTTTAAACTACGAATAGTCGAGTGTCAACCAAAAGTCGCTTCTTGACGGGTATTGCTCGTTTTCTTGTGCCGAATGGCGAGCGGTTCAGACAAACAAAGCGCCGAAATTGTGAAAAAACGGCGAGCACAGCGGGGTTGGAGCAGGATCTTTCCTGTTCTCAAACGCCTCAAGAGACAAGCTCTAATACGAGAGCTCTAATACATGTCATACTTTTCGAGCATGTCCCAGAACTTGGAAACGCAACGAATCGGATCGAGGTCCGAGTCGATTTCGAGATGGGGAATGTCGTCATAGCCGAGCAGGATCGCCTGTTCGAGAGCGTCGAT